>CAXBQX010000027.1:0-26628 GCA_963978365.1 uncultured Opitutales bacterium
AAGGTGGGGCACTTTGGGGAAACAACCCAGATCGTCCTCCTTTTTCTTTTTACCTTTGGATTTGCAAAGGCTGGCTTGATGCCTGCTCATTCTTGGTTACCCGGTGCGATGGTTGCTCCCACTCCGGTATCCGCCCTTTTGCACGCAGTGGCTGTAGTCAAGGTCGGGGTTTTTTGCGTCTACCGTATCTATGCGGATGTTTTTGGTGCAGAGGTTCTTTCCCATATGAGCGGAGAGGAGTGGACCATGGTGGTTGCATCCGCAACGATCTTGATATCATCGCTCATTGCCTTGTCACAGGATAACCTTAAGCGTCGCCTTGCTTTTTCCACAATTGGACAACTTGGGTATGTCGTATTGGGTGCTGCGATCGCTACGGACCGCGGGCAGGGTGGGGCGGTGCTGCACATTGCCATGCATGCCTGTGGTAAGATCACCCTGTTCTTTTGTGCAGGTGCCATTTTTGTGGCAACCGGCAAAAAATATGTAAGCGAATTGCGTGGGCTCGGTCGTAAAATGCCCCTGACTATGGGTGCTTTTATGATTGGGGCACTGAGTGTTATTGGGTTACCTCCGCTCGGTGGTTTTATCAGTAAGTGGTACCTCGCCCTTGGTGCCCTGGACCGCGATGCGATCTGGGTGGTAGTGGTTCTATTGATTAGTTCATTGCTTAATGTCTTTTATTTACTCCCAGTCGCTGTGACAGCATTTTTCCGTACTTCTGAAACCGAAAAAGATCCTTCGTTTAAAGAAGCTCCGTGGCCCTGTGTGGTTCCTTTGGTGCTGACCGCCCTCGGGTGCTTCTTTCTCTTTTTCTGGTCAGATGTGCTCTTGCAGATGGTCGGACTGGAACCCTAAAAGAAGAGCTTTTATTGATGAGTAATCCCACAGATCAAAAGAGTACCCAAGAAGAACCGCGTTGGTTGGACAGTCCTGAAAATGTACGCAAAGTCATCCGCTGGTTTTATGGACTCTGCGTTTTGATCATTCTTGCTGATTTGATCTTCAGCTTGGGGTGGCACAAACATGCTGCCCTTGCCGAGGAATCGAGCCTTCATGCAATCGAGACCTTGCCTGCCTTTTATGGTATCTACGGATTTCTTGCTTGCGTGGGCTTGGTCTATGTTTCCAAAGTAATGCGCGGTTGGAGGGGCAAAAATATCCTCATGCGCTCCGAGAACTATTGGGAAAAGTAAGATGAGCGTACTGGCATCCACTTTAGAAATTGGGGCACATCCCGCAACTGCCTTGCTCCTTGGTGGATTGGCGACGGTATTTCTTCGGGGCAGGTTTGCATCCATTGTTCTCATCCTGGCTCCTTTGTTCGGGTTGGGTTATGTGGCAACCTTGGATGTGGGTGCCTCCTCGGCCCTCCATCTATTTGGATATGAAATCCTCGGCGTGGTGGTTGACCAACAGGCAAAACTTTTTGGATATCTCTTCCATATCGCCGCCTTAGTTGCGGGAATTTATTCCTTTCATCTGCGGGACCCCTGGCAGATTTCCATGTCCCTTCTCTATGCAGCTACGGCGGTGGGTGTAGCCTTTGCCGGGGATATGCTCTCCCTCTTTCTATGGTGGGAAGGACTGGCCATTACCTCGGTTTTTCAAATCTGGGGGAGGCGGACCAAACAGGCAGAGGAAGCAGGATTTCGCTATCTTTTCTTCCATGTTTCTTCCGGGCTTTTGCTCCTGGCGGGAATTCTTCTGCGCTACCATGATCACGGTCCCGAGGCACTCTCCCTCGCTCCGCTTACCGATGCCCTCGAAGGTGGTGACTTGGGTGCTTTGCTCATTCTTTTGGCAATTGGGATCAAAGCCGCGTTTCCCGGCCTTCATGTCTGGTTGAAGGATGGTTATGCGGAGGCCACGCACTCCGGTCCAGTCTGGTTGTGTGCGTTTACCACAAAATGTGCGGTTTGTATGCTCGCCCGTCTTTTTCCCGGGGCCGAGGTTTTAATTACTATTGGTGGAGTGATGGCGATGTTCCCCATCTTCTATGCGGTTATTGAAAATGACCTGCGCCGCGTGCTTTGCTACAGTAAAATCAATCAGATTGGCTTTATGGTGGTGGGCATAGGGATAGGCACGGATCTGGCCATTGATGGAGCGATTGCCCATGCCTTTACCCATGTAATTTACAAGGGCTTGCTCTTTATGAGCATGGGAGCGGTACTCTTTCGGACCGGTGAGATTCGTGGTTCTCATCTTGGCGGTCTTTACAAGACGATGCCTTGGACCACTGGGTTTTGTATTGTCGGGGCGGCATCCATCTCCGCCTTTCCTCTGTTCAGTGGATTTGTCAGTAAATCAATCATTATTACCGAAGCGGCTCGCAATGGACATTTACTGGTTTGGTTATGCCTGCTTTTTGCTTCTGCAGGTGTCTTCCACCATGCCGGGATCAAAATTCCCTTCTTTGCCTTCTTTGCCCATGATTCTGGTCGGCGCCCGAAAGAGGCACCAATGAACATGCTCATTGCCATGGGTATCTCCTCTTTTCTATGCATCTTTTTGGGGTGCAACCCACAGTGGCTTTACGATCTCCTTCCCAATGGTGCTGCGGGCTACCACCCATACGATGCTACCCATGTGATCACCCAGTTGGAAATCCTGCTCTTTTCGGCCCTTGCTTTCACCCTGCTCAACCTCTGGGGGAAATACCCTCCGGAGTTGCCCTCGGTGAACTTGGATGCCGATTGGATTTACCGCAAGTTGGGCCGAGGTTTCCTTGCCTTTGGTGAGGGTTTTTGGAACGGGCTCAATGATCGAGCTCATGCCTTTTTTGTTATGGGGATAACGGATCGTGTATGTCTTTTTCTGAAAAAGGGCCATGTTCATGGGATGAAGCTATTACACCGGCCCTTTGTTGCTCTTGGCTTGCTCGATGGCAGCAGTGCAAAGAGTCAGGCGGATTTTACAAAGCGGACATCTCTGGGCGTGCACCCAGTGGGCTGGACGGCTCTTTTTTGCATGCTGTTTTTTCTGGGATTTCTTTTCCTGATTTTTATCTAGGTGTGGGAAACATCCTTGCCCCTGTGTCCGGCAGGTGCTTGATTGAAGAGCGTGAAATGGGTGGTTGGAAATAAGGTATTGTTGTGCGTATCCGCGTATGCAATTTGCCTGCTTGGTGGATGCAAGTATTTCGATCCAGATGCTAATTTTATCGATGACCATAAAGTATGGGGAAAAATTAAGAAAGAAGCTCCGCAGCTCGGATTAGACCCCAATTTTGTCTATGCAATCTGCCACGCAGAAAGTAGCTTAAATGCGAATGCACAGTCCTCCATCGCCCGGGGTATGATGCAACTTACGGAGGCCGCTTGGTCGGATGTGACTAACCTTCATTATCGAACTGCGTTCCAATGGGAGACCAATGTCGAAGTGGGGATGCTCTATCTCAAGAGGCTCAAAGGTATGCTGGAGAGTGTGGATATGTTTAACTACCCAAGACTGGCTGCGAGCTACCGTTATGGATACAATGCCCTGAGACAGGAACAATACATGGTTAGCCGTATGAAGACTCCGATTAACCGGATTTACCGAAAACTTTTTGCCGGGCAGCTCTCTCCGGTCGAACCGCCTGAGAACTAAGACTTCCAATTTCTTACATGGGTTCAAAAACGGAGGTCAAGGGAAGGAAGCATGGAGATGCAAGGCTTGAGCCTCCAACCGGATACGAGTCGGATATCAGTTCCTTTCTCGCATGGGTTCAATTAGAGAGAGGGCTGTCTAAAAATACGGTGGAGTCCTATGAGGCGGACCTGATTCAATGTTCATGTTTTCTTCAGGAAAAAGGGGCAGCCAATTGGGACGCTGTTTCTCTGGATCATATTTCAGCCTGGATCAGCTCCCTCACGATCGACGGCTATGCCGTAGCCAGCTTATCCAGGAAATTATCTGCACTTCGTATGCTTGTACGCTTTTTGATAGGGGAAGGCAGATTGCAAAATGATTTCACCGAACTCATTACCAATCCAAAGAAAGGAAGATTTTTACCGCATGCCCTCAGCATAGAGGAAATGGAAAAGTTTCTCACCGCACCCGATTTAAACACTCCCTTGGGCAAACGGGACCGTGCCCTTTTTGAATTGATGTACGGAAGCGGTCTTCGGGTGTCAGAAGTATCCACTGTCCTGGTAAACTCAGTAAATCTGGAGGAGGGGTTTGCCCGAATTTTCGGAAAGGGTGCGAAAGAAAGAATTGTACCGGTTGGAGGGCAGGCCATTCTTGCCATTCGTAACTACTTACATGGGGGGCGTCCCGAACTGGTGAAGGATAAATCCGGTGGCGAATTATTTCTCAGTAAACGGGGTACGCCGATCTCCCGTAAAATGATCTGGGTACTGGTTAAAGAGTATGCCCGTCGTGCAGGGATCGAAAAAAACCTGACCCCCCATGGATTACGGCATTCCTTTGCCACTCATTTATTGATGGGCGGGGCAGATGTTCGTGCAGTCCAGGAAATGCTTGGGCATGCGGATGTGGGCACTACCCAAATCTACACCCATGTGGAAACCCAACGATTACAAGAGGAGCATAGCAACTATCATCCTCTGGCTCAAAACGAGCAATAATTCAGATTCAAACTTTCCCAATCGATAAATAAATGTTTGAAAGGAAATCTCTTTCATTTCTCCATTCAACCGGCTGTACCATGACTTTCCCACATCTGCTCATCTATTTATTTTTAGGAATTTTATTTTCTGGGTGTGGAGACTCTAGTGAATCTAATAACCAAGATGAACCTACGGGTACGGGTGCTCTTCAGGATGATGTCTTTCAGCCAAGTTATGGAGAAAGAGACCCGATCGCTTTGGAAAATACAAATCCTGGAGGAACCTTTACCACTTGGGGTGGATCTTTCCCTAAATCACTCAATATGTTTCTCGACTACAATAGCTTCTCGGCCACGGTGATGGGGTTACTTTATGAACCCTTAATTTCTCTCCATAGCACGGATAACCGGCCCGTTGGCGTGCTTGCAGAAACTTGGGAGATCGGAGAAGATGGTATGACTTTTACCTTCAAGATCCGGGAGGATGCGGCTTGGAGCGATGGAAAACCTATCACTTCCGCTGATATTCAGTTTTTTTACGATGTGATCCTTGACCCTGCAAACCTGACTTCTTTATTCCGGGTCAGTTTAAAACGTTTCGAACGCCCAGTTGCACTCGATGAAAAGACAGTGCAAATCAAAGCAAACACCAAGCACTGGAATAATTTTTATCAGGCGGGCAATATGGTCGCTTTTCCTTCCCACCTTTGGAAAGGGATGGATTTTAATAAAATCAACTTCGATTTCCCGGTGGTTTCTGGACCTTATGGCATAGGAGAGGTGAAGAAGGGTAGGTCGATCAGTCTGCAAAGAAGGCATGACTGGTGGGGGAGGTCCAATCGATATAATTCTGGAAAGTATAACTTTGGTAAAATTGTCTACCGCTCGATGACCGACCGGAATAAAGCCTTGGAAGCTTTTAAAAAAGGAATTTTCGATGCCTATCCAATCTACACCTCTTCTATATGGATGAAACAGACTGAGTTTGAACAGGTGCAGAAAGGGTGGGTGGTCCGTCAGGCGGTGTACAACCAGGAACCCAAGGGTTACCAGGGGCTGGCGGTCAACCTGCGTAACCCAAAGTTTCAGGATATCCGGGTGCGCCAAGCACTTGGGTATTTGCTGAACCGGGAAGCAATGAATGAAAAGTTTATGTACAACCAGTACTTCCTGCTTAATTCCTTTTACCCGGATCTCTATCCAGACAATACCAACCCCGAAAGAGAAGTCACTCCATTCAATCCAGAAAAGGCGAGGAAGCTCCTAGCGGATGCGGGGTGGACGGTAAATGATCTGGGTAAACTGGAAAAAGATGGAAAGCCATTTGAGATTACCTTCCTTTCTGCAGCCGAAGATTTTCGTCACTTAAACTTGTATATAGAAGATTTAAAATCCGTGGGGATTGTTGCAAAGATAGAGAAAATCAACCGATCAAGCCTGACCAAAAGAATTGATAGTTTTGATTTTGAAATGTTTTGGACTGCGTGGGGTGCTTCCCGGTTACGCGATCCGGAATCTGCCTGGCACAGTTCCACTGCCGATCAAAAAGCCTCCCAAAATTACACTGGGGTAAAGGATGAAGAAGTGGATCGCTTGATTGAATTGCAAAAGGCGGAATACGACATGGATAAGCGGATCGAGATCCTTAAGCAGATCGATAACCGGCTGGCAGAGATCATCCCTTACCTATTTTTATGGCAGGCGGATCATGGCAGGATTCTTTACTGGAATAAGTACCGGACTCCAGAATATGTCTTTGATAAGTTCGGGCAGGAGGATTCCATTATTACTTATTGGTCGGAAGACCCCGAACTGGTGCAGACTCTTGATCAGGCAAAAAAGGAAAATAAGTCTTTGGCGAAGAAACCGTTTAAGGTCGTATACCAGGAATGAGAGTTTATTTATTCCGGCGGTTACTTCTTCTGATTCCCACACTTCTTGGAATAACCGCAGTCTGTTTTACCCTGATTCAGTTTGTTCCGGGTGGGCCGGTCGAGGAACTCATCGCACGGGTGCGTGCACAATCCAGCATGGAGGGTGGGGGAGGTTCCACCACCCAGCAGCAAATTACCGAGGAAGAAATCGAAAATATCCGGGCTTACTACGGGTTTGATAAACCCGCCCTTACCCGTTACTTCGAATGGCTGGGAAAGGTGGTGCGTTTTGATTTGGGCACATCTTATTTTTATGAGGAACCGGTGTGGGATGTGATCAAATCGAAATTTCCCATATCCCTGTTTTTTGGGTTGGTTTCGTTTATCTTATCTTACTCGGTCTGTATACCCCTTGGGCTATACAAAGCGATGTGGAACCGGACGAGGTTTGATCTGGTTAGCTCAATTCTGATCTTTGCCGGGTACATTATCCCGGGCTATGCCCTCGGTATTTTACTGATTATTTTTTTTAGCGGGGGAAGCTACCTCGACTGGTTTCCCCTCGGAGGCATGGTGAGCGATGATTTTGAGTCGATGGGGTTCTGGGCGGGAACTTTTGATTTTCTTCACCATATGTGCCTGCCCCTCATCTGCTTTATGGCGAGCGAGTTTGCTTTTCTTACTATGCTGATGAAAAATTCTTTGCTGGAGGAGATTCGCAAGGAATATGTCCGCACGGCGATGTTTAAGGGGGCAGGTTTTCAAAAAGCCGTATGGAAGCATGCTTTGCGCAATGCACTTATTCCCTTGGCAACCCGGATGAGTGAGATTTTTACCCTGATGTTTACCTCTGCGCTTTTAATTGAGAAGGTATTCGATATCGATGGCATGGGGTTGTTGGTCTATAACTCCATCCTTAGCCGGGATTACAATGTGGTGCTTGGGGTTATCCTTATATCCAGTATCATGGCCTTACTTGGAAGGTTGTTTTCCGATATGCTCTACATCGCGATTGACCCACGGATCAAATTTAACTGAGTACCAGAATGGCGTTTTTTTCCAAACTTACTCAGGATCGGTTTCAGCGGTTTCGCAGGATTAAGAGAGCTTGGTATTCATTCCTGATCTTATCCGCTCTTTTTATTTTATCCTTATTTTCCGAGCTGATTTGCAATGATAAGCCCTATATCTTGTCGTACCAAGACCGGCTATATTTTCCGATCTTTCAATTTTATCCCGAGAAGGAGTTTGGAGGGAAGTATCTAACTGAAACCGATTATGTGTCCTTGCGGGAATCTTCAGATTTTAAGGATGATAAAAACTGGATGATTCTTCCGCCCATCCCTCATAACCCTTTGCATTCCTATATCGATTTGCCGGGCACGCCCCCGCATCCACCTTCTGCAAGACACCTGCTGGGTACGGACTCATCTGCACGGGATGTTTTTGCACGCCTCCTTTATGGTTTCCGGATCTGTATGCTTTTTTCACTGATTCTGGCGGCAATCTCTACTCTCTTTGGCATTTTGATTGGGGGTGTGCAGGGATATTTTGGAGGAGTGGTCGATATGGTTATGCAAAGATTGATCGAGATTTGGTCCTCCCTCCCTTTTCTCTATGTGGTTATACTTGTGGGCACGATTTATTCCCGTAGTTTCATGATCCTCATCCTGGTGCTATCTCTTTTTCAATGGATTGGGTTGTCCTACTATATGCGTGGAGAGTTTCTTAAAATTCGAAACCTAAATTATGTGAAAGTGGCCAAGACCATGGGGATGTCGAACGGCCATATCTTATTTCGTCAAATTCTACCCAATGGGCTGACCCCAGTGATCACCCTGTTGCCCTTTCAAATTATCGGAGGAATCGGCGCCCTGACCGCTCTCGACTTTCTAGGTTTTGGATTGCAACCACCCACACCATCCTGGGGGGAATTACTCAGTCAGGGGCTTAATAACTTATTTGCCCCGTGGCTCGCCATCTCCACAGTGGTCTGCCTATTCACCACCCTTCTTCTAGCAACTTTCATTGGGGAGGGTGTACGCGAAGCCTTCGACCCACGGGCATCCACAAATTGAGGATGGAAGTAAGGAACCGCAATGAAGGGGAGGTAAACTCCCTACTCGAGGTAAGCGACCTATCCATAGGGATAAATCGATCCAATGGAGTGCTTCCACTTACAGACCGGGTATCCTTTCATTTGAACCAAGGAGAAGTGCTCGGATTAATTGGTGAGTCTGGATGCGGGAAAAGCATTACCTCCCTGGCGATCATGGGCATGCTTCCTGAGCCTGGGGGCACACGGTTATCCGGAAAGATTCAGTTTCTTGAGCAGGATATTTTCAGCCTCGATGAACCTGGGCTTAACCAGTTACGGGGCCAAAAAATATCGATGATCTTTCAGGAACCCTTTGCGGCGATGAACCCATTGATCCGCATAGGAGATCAAATGCGGGAGGTTTTTGATTACCATCCAGCCGATTTTGATAAGCATCAAAAAATCAGACATTTACTGGATGAAGTCGGGCTTACGGATCATCCTAGAATCTTGCAGTCTTATCCACATGAACTGTCCGGGGGTATGCTTCAACGCATCATGATTGCGATGTCTCTGCTTTTGGATCCCGATCTGCTCATTGCGGATGAGCCCACCACCGCCCTTGACGTTACGGTGCAGGCTCAGATCATGAACCTGATTGTGCGTTTGAAGAGGGAAAGAAAAATGTCTGTCCTTTTAATTTCGCATAATATCAGCCTGATGGCTCAATACACCGATCGAATCGCAGTGATGTATGCCGGGCAGATCGTGGAAAGCAATCATACAGAATCCTTTTTGGAAGAGCCTAAGCACCCATATTCCAAAGGCTTAATGCATGCAATTCCCACCTTGGATCAACAGCAGAGAAAAATTATATCCATACCCGGTCAGGTCCCAGAACCTGGGAAATACCAGCAAGGGTGCCGATTTAAGTCCAGGTGCATACATGCCACGGATCTATGCCTGAGTGATCCGCCAGAAAAAACCATGCCCAAAGAGGGGAGGTATAGATGTCATTACTAAAGGATCCCTCTGTTCAAACTCCGGTAATCGAGGTCAGGAATCTGTGCACTTGGTTTCCAGTGAAGCAAGGATTGTGGGGAAAGACATCTCATTACATTAAAGCGGTTGATGGTGTCAGCCTGCGGGTAAATCCAGGAGAAATCGTTGCCTTGGTCGGAGAGTCTGGTTGCGGGAAAAGTACTCTGGGGAATTCGCTCGCTGGTTTGTTACCCATTCAGGGGGGGGAGCTTTTTTATCAGGGAAATGCAGCCCTGAGAAAGAACCGTCTGCAACGATCCGTTTTTCAAAATAAAGTGCAGGTTATTTTTCAGGATCCCTATTCCTGCCTCAATCCCAAGCACACCGTATACGAAATACTCTCCTTTCCCTTGCTCTATCACGAAATTTGTAAGCGTTCAGAGGTAGAGGATATGATTGCCCACCTGCTCCAGCAGGTGGGGATGCCTCCCGATTACATGAATCGCTACCCCCACTCTTTTAGCGGAGGGCAGCGCCAGAGGATATCGATTGCCCGGGCAATTGGGATGAAACCAGATTTGATGATCTGCGATGAAATCGTTTCCTCTCTCGATGTATCGATTCAGGCACAAATGGTGGAACTTCTTCTCGAATTGAGAAAAGAGCTAGGCTTGGCCCTGCTGTTTATTGCTCATGACTTGTCCTTGGTAAAAACCTTATCGGACCGGCTCTATGTGATGTATCTCGGTAAAATTGTGGAGTCTGGGGGTACAGAAGATGTCTTATCTCACCCGCGCCATCCCTACACCCGAGCCCTGATCGAGGCCGTACCGACGCTCGATCGAAGCAAACCCCCGGCCATCCTTGAGGGTGAAGTCCCTTCCTTTACTAATATGCCCGTGGGTTGCAGTTTTCAAAACCGTTGCCTCCATCGTTCCGATCAATGCCAGCAAATGCCAGGCATTACCGAAAACCAGGGAAGGGAAGTGCGCTGTTTTCATCCTCTGGATAAATAAAAAACGGCACAGCTGGTTCATCGGTTGTCTTTTTAAGTCGGGTAAGTGGGTTATATTTTCTCACGTGCGCAACTAAGGGTTGTAACCATGCCCCTTTCGATGTCTTTAGAATAAGGCGTGAAGGTAACGGTATTTGTTTCCCCCAAAACCACAGTTTTGGACCCCCAGGGCGCGGCAGTTCAGCAAGCGATTAAAAGCTTGGGCCACCATTCAATCGAAGGAGTGCGCGTCGGCAAGACGGTGACCTTTGAAATGGAGGGTTCCGACACTCCAGAAATCCGAGAGGAGATCGATCGGCTTTGCGACGGGTTGCTGAGCAATCCAGTCATCGAAGATTATCGATTCGAGATCTCTGCGGAGTGAAGATCTTCCGTCACCTCGACCAAGCCGGGAAAATGGGCTTTGGTCGGTTCGATGAGGAAGGCAGGACCTTTCTGATCGTCCAAAAACCGGATGGGTCCTTTGAGGCGACCGATCAGGCAATCACCCCTTTTCAACTCCTCACTCCCATAGACTTTCGCTGCATCTATGCAGTGGGCCATAATTACCGGGCTCATGCAAAGGAGACCGGTGCGGAGATTCCGAAGCATCCGATGATTTTTATGAAGGCACCCACCACCGTGCAAAATCCGGGAGATCCCATCGTGATCCCGAGGTTTCTACGCAGTGATAAGGTGGACTACGAGGGAGAGCTTGGTGTGGTCATTGGCAGACCTTGTAAAAATGTCTCTCCAGAGGAAGCCTTATCCTATGTGCTCGGGTTTGTGGCAGCTAATGATGTAAGTGCCCGGGATTGGCAGAAAGAAAAAGGGGGTGGCCAATTTTGCCGGGGAAAAAGCTTTGATACTTTTTGTCCGGTCGGTCCCTGTCTGGTGACCATCGATGAATTGCCTGACCCTTCGAATCTTACTCTGCGTACTTATGTAAATGAAGATAAGATGCAGGACTCTTCCACTTCAGACATGATTTTTGATGTACCCACCCTTATTTCTTTTCTAAGCGGCAGTACCACTCTGCTTCCCGGCACTCTTATATTAACGGGCACTCCCAGTGGGGTGGGGGAAGCACGGGATCCCAAAAGGTTCCTGGTTCCTGGAGACGAGGTGACGGTGGAAATCGAAGGGATTGGTCTGTTAACCAATCCCGTTGTGGAAGAAGTTTTTGGGGATGAACCATCCAAGGAGGAAAAAAAATCGTGAAGGTAGCTATTATTCAATTTCCGGGGTCCAATTGCGATTGGGATGCGGAACACTCAGTTAAGGATGTAATCGGTCTGTCCGCCGGGAGAGTCTGGCACAAAGACAAACTGCCAGAAGAGGTGGAGGCAGTCATTGTACCTGGCGGGTTTTCTTTTGGGGATTATTTGCGCTGTGGTGCGATTGCCCGCTTTTCCCCGATCATGACCGACCTGAAACGCTTTGCCGAGCAGGGTGGCCAGGTACTGGGCATCTGCAATGGATTTCAGATCCTCTGCGAATCGGGCCTCCTGCCAGGGGCATTAGTCCGCAATAACTGCATGGAATTCCGCTGCATCAACCAAGCTCTCAAGGTGGAAAATTCAAACGACCGATTTAACCGGGAGGTCTTGGGCGATCACCTCTCCTTACCCATTGCACATGGAGAAGGAAACTACCGGGCCGATGATTCCGTGTTGGCCGATTTAGAGGCGAACCAACAGGTATTACTCCGCTACCAACCCAACCCCAATGGCTCCCTCAACGATATTGCCGGTATCCGCAACCGGGCTGGGAATGTCTATGGGATGATGCCCCATCCGGAGCGTGCGGTGGAAGACCACCATCCCTGCATGGATGGTCTTCCGGTTCTGCGTGCCTTCCTTCAACCCCTTCTTCATTCTTCCCCAGTCGAACTTTCTGCTTAGTTATGGAAACCACAACCGCCCCCCTTCCACCCAACCCCGATCCCTGTTTAAATGTAGAAATCACCCCTGAGCTTGTTGCTCAGCATGGTCTACTGCCCGAGGAATATGATCAAATCCTGAAGATCCTTGGACGCACGCCCAACCTTACGGAGTTGGGGATTTTCTCGGTGATGTGGTCGGAGCATTGTGCTTATAAGAATACCCGAAAGCTGCTGAAATTATTCCCTACCGAGAAAAAGGATAAAAATGCCATTGGGCAGGTTTTGGTCAAAGCAGGCGAGGAGAATGCTGGAGTGATCGATGTCGGTGAGGGCTGGGGTGTTGCCTTTAAGATCGAGTCCCATAATCACCCCAGTGCGATTGAACCCTTTGAGGGGGCTGCTACCGGAGTGGGGGGCATTGTTCGCGATATTTTCACCATGGGTGCACGCCCAGTCCTACTGACGAATTCCTTACGCTTTGGATCTTTAGAGTCCAGCCAGGTCAAACGCCTATTCCGTGGGGTGGTCAGTGGGATTTCCCACTATGGAAACTGTCTCGGTATCCCTAATATGGGCGGAGATGTGTATTTTGATGACTGCTACGAGGGCAACCCGTTGGTCAATGCCCTGTGTGCAGGGATTCTCCGTCACGAAGAGATTCAGAAGGGGGCAGCCACCGGTGTGGGGAATCCCGTTTATTATGTGGGTCCAGGCACGGGTCGTGATGGCCTAGGTGGGGCCAGTTTTGCTTCCCGTGAATTAACCGAGGAAAGTGCGGAGGATCGACCAGCTGTACAAAAAGGAGATCCGTTTATGGAAAAACTGCTCCTCGAAGCCTGCCTGGAAATGATGTCTATTCCCGGTTTGGTTGTGGGTATTCAGGATATGGGAGCAGCTGGGCTAACCTGCTCGACCTGTGAGACCGCATCGCGTGGAGATTCCGGTATTGAGATCGATCTCGACCTCGTGCCTCAGCGCGAAACAGGAATGAATTCTTATGAAATTATGCTCTCGGAGAGCCAGGAGCGTATGTTGGTGATCGTGGCCAAGGGGCGTGAGCGTGAACTCGAGGAAGTATTCGAGAAATGGGATCTGCACGCCGCCCATATTGGTGAAGTCAAAGAGGGAGATCGTATGGTAGTTCGCCACAAGGGTGTGGTGGTGGCGGATTTACCTGCGAAATCCCTGACCGATGAGGCACCGGTTTATGATCAACCCACCAGTGAACCTGCCCACTTGGCACAAGCTCGTGATTGGAAAGTCGATTCCATCCCTCAATTGCAAACTGGGGGTGTAGAGGAGGCACTGCTCGGTTTGCTGACCCATCCCACTATTGCATCCAAGAGGTGGGTATGGCAGCAGTATGATCATATGGTGATGTCTGGGTGTAAGGTTGAGCCAGGCAGCGATGCCGGCGTGGTTAAGCTGAGCATTGCCGGGATTAATAAATTCCTCGCCATTGCCAACGATTGTAACAATCGGTTTTGTTATCTCGACCCCTATGCTGGTGCTCAAATTGCCTTTGCAGAGTGTATGCGTAACCTGGCGTGCTCTGGTGCCCGTGCCCTTGCAGTCACCGACAACCTGAACTTTGGGAATCCCAATAAGCCCGAGGCTTATCACATGCTTAAGCATTGTGTGACCGGGTTAGCGGATGCCTGTTCCTATTTTGATGTTCCTGTGGTGGGTGGAAATGTCAGCTTGTATAACGAACACGGAGAGGGTGCGATTGATCCAACTCCTGTGGTATCCATGGTTGGGTTGATTGATCAATCCAACCATGTGACCCGTAGTGCGGTTCAACAAACTGGGGTCGAACTCTTATTGCTTGGGGGGTTACCTCATGAACTGGGAGGTAGTTATTTCTTACAAACTCAGTACGGTAAAAAAGAAGGGACTTGTCCATCGGTGGATTTGGCCGCAGAGAAATCTCTGCAGGATTTCCTCATCGCTCAAATCGAGGATGGTAAGGTTCATGCCGCTCATGATATCTCAGAAGGTGGTTTGCTGGTTTGTATAGCTGAGATGCTCTTCGATAAAGAAGGCCTGGGGGCAAACATTTCCTTGGGCGAGCTTGGTCAGTCGGGCCGTTTGGATGCTTTATTATTTGGAGAAAGCCAGGCGAGGGCAGTGGTGGCAGTCCGTTCTGAAGATGTAGAAAGAATTACGGAAGCAGCACAAAAATCGAACCTGCCCGTGCATAAGTTAGGACAGATCAATGATTCTGACCAATTGAACATAGAAGTTGCGGGTGATTCTGTTCTAAGTGCCAAGGTTTCGGTCTTGAAGGATGCATGGGAAAGTGCGATTCCTAAACACATGGATCATTCCTAGCCCTTGCGAACCCAGGATATTTTTAAATGAGTGACGAAATCGGACATCATTGTGGGATCGCTATGATCCGGCTGAAAAAGTCACTATCCTACTTCAACGAAAAATACGGCACCCCGCTCTGGGCATTCAATCAGCTTTTTCTATTGATGGAAAAGCAGCACAACCGTGGGCAGGATGGAGCCGGAATTGGTTCGATGAAACTGGATATGCCAGTTGGGGAATCCTTCATGTTTCGGGAGCGCAGCACCAGTAGTAAAGCCTTGGCCAAAATTTTTGGTGCCCAGCACAAAGCCCTTGGGAAAATGGTGAAAAAAGGTCGTGCATTTTATGAGTTTCCCGAAACCATTAAACAAAACTTTGATTATGGTGGGGAAATCCTCCTGGGCCATTTGCGCTATGGTACATCGGGAGAATATGGTTCCAATACCTGCCATCCTTATTTTCGAAAAAGTAACTGGCCGAGTAAAAACCTCATGATTGCCGGAAATTTCAATCTTACCAATGTGGAGGAATTGAATAAGCAGTTGGTTCAGCGTGGTCAGCACCCGGTTTTCGATACCGATACGCAGGCAATTTTGGAGGAGTCTGGATATCACCTCGATTGTGCAGTGGATGAATTGGCTAGAAAAGCTTCTACCGAAGGGGTGGAAGGAGAGGAGCATACCCGTTGGATTTCCGATCAAATCGATCCCGTTTCTATTTTTCGGGAAGCGTCCAAAAATTGGGACGGCGGTTATGCACTGGCTGGGATTTTAGGCACGGGAGATTGTTTTGCGATGCGCGATCCCGATGGGATTCGTCCGGGGTATTACTTTGAGGATGACGAAGTATTTGCGGTCGCATCTGAGCGGGCCCCCCTGATGACAGTTTTTGATAAAGGAGTGGATGAGATCTCGGAAATTCAGCCTGGGGGCATTCTGGTGATGCGTCCAAATGGAACTTTGATCGAAGACCAATTTATTGAATCCCCCAAAAAGACTTCCGGCTGCTCGTTCGAGCGCATTTATTTTTCCCGGGGAAATGACCCCGATATTTATGCCGAGCGAAAAACTCTGGGTGCCCTGCTTGTTCCTCAAGTTGTCCAGTCGGTAGGCAGCGATTTTTCCAAAAGTGTATTCAGTTATGTACCCAATACGGCTGAGAGTGCATATTATGGGTTCATGGAGCAACTGCGCCTGGTTCGTCGGGCCGAGGTAAAGCAAAGGTTGATGGATGCCCGCCAATCGGGTGAGTTAACCGATGCCCTGATTGATGAACTGGTGATGGATAATTGGCCCAAGGGCGAAAAAATTGCCAATAAGGATATCAAGCTGCGCACTTTTATCAGCCAGGAATCTGGACGTGCCCAACTGGTTTCCCATGTCTACGATATTACTTATGGGGTCGTGCGAGAAGGGCATGATGCATTGGTATGTATTGATGATTCGATTGTTCGTGGAACCACTCTAAAGAAAAGCATCCTCAAAATTCTGGGCCGGTCCAAGCCAAGGAAGTTGGTCATTGCATCGACTGCTCCCCAAATACGCTACCCCGATTGTTATGGGATCGATATGTCCGAGTTGGGCAAATTTATCGCCTTTCAGGCGGCGGTGTCCTTGATTCAGGACCATGGATACCGGGGTCTGCTCAAGGAAGTGGCTGAGCAGTGTAAGGAGGCCCTCAACACCGAGGTTTCCAAACCGGTTAATCATGTAAAACGGGTATACGAGAATTTCTCGATCGATCAAATATCCGAGCGTGTTGCAGAGCTTGTGGCTCCAGAATCCTTGAAAGAGAAAACTAAAGTGGAGATTCTTTATCAAAGCGTGGAGAATTTGCATGAGGCTTTACCGGATCATCCAGGGGACTGGTATTTCACCGGAGATTATCCAACACCAGGCGGATATCGGGTCGCTCACAAAGCATTTCTCAACTTTTACGAGAACAAGGACGGGCGTAGTTATTGATCGGTTACACGACCGTTGAATGACTGAAGCACAAAAAGAGCAAAAAAATCTTTGACGTACCTACTCACCCCGCAGTTATAGTCGGGGTGGATGGATACAGGATACCAAACCCTCGTACTTAATCGTTTATGGCAACCGGTTAATGTGGTCGGTTTTGAGCGGGCCTTCAGTTTGCTCTCCCTGGATCACGCCCAGGTCATCTATGCAGAGGATGAAAGTTTTCGGGTATTTGATTCGATCACCTGGTTTGAATTTTGTCGGAGTTCTGAAGGTTCCAGGGGTGCCAGGATTGTGCACACGGTAAACCAGTCCGTCATTGTCCCAAGTGTACTGCTCCTTCGTGGATACGACCGGATTTTGCTTCAGGATATGAAGTTTAACCGGCAAAACTTATTGGAACGCGACGATTTCAGGTGCCAGTACTGCGGTAAAGTCTTTGCTCCCAAAGAATTGAATATGGATCATGTTCTCCCCAGAGACCGGGGTGGGGGAACCTCCTGGGAAAATGTGGTTACTTCCTGCATCCGTTGCAATAGTCGAAAAAGCAACCGCTTACCCAATGAAGCAGGTATGAAACTATTGAAAGAACCCAAGCGTCCTGCCCGCCGACCCTTTGTCAGTTCCCTGTACGGAAAACCAGTCGAAAAAACATGGGAACATTTTTTGCAGGCGAAAAATAACCCAGTTTAATTTAAGGTTTCGGCTCTTGTGGGTCTAAATTTCAATCAAGCTTACAAACTTTTCCTCCCTCGCATCTTTACCAAAAGTATTTTATTTCTTGGGCAGTGCAGGATTCGATCACAGAAAAAAAACAACAGACCCGGGCGATTGATGCCCTGTACCGAATCAGTACCCTATCGGGCAAACAGATCAATTCGGTCCGTGCTCTCGAATCGATCCTCGATGAAGTGATGCAGGTTTTTTCGGCTAATTCGGCATCCATTTCTCTACTCAATGCCAGTTCCGATACCTTACTCATCGAGGTTTCCAGAGGGTTACCTGAGGAAAGCCGTGGTTTTGAATTACCCGTGGGTGTGGGCATCACGGGTTGGGTTGCGGCCCAAGGGGAACCCCTGTTATGTCCCGATGTATCCAAAGAGGAAAAATATTTTCAGTTGGATGAACGGGTTCGTGCGGAAATGGCCGCTCCATTAACGGAGGGTGGTCGAACAGTCGGTGCCCTCAATGTGGATTCCTGTGATTTGGGTGCTTTTAACGAAGAGGATCTAAGGCTGCTCGTTTTGATGGCAAATGAGGCCAGCCGGGTATTGGAAAATATGTGGATGATTCAACAGCTTCGAAAAAAAGCAGATCAGTTACAAAGTCTGGTTTTATTGAGTCAGGATATCTCCGGGACCCGCAAATTTGATGATGTTTTAAATACCATCTCCCGGGAAGGTCTTTTACTCCTTGGCTGCAGGTTGTCGGCCTTTTTTCTTTACGATGAAAAACAGGACCTCTTACACCTCCAGTGCCTGCAGGATGGGAATGGTCAAAGAACTTACTCCGAATCCCTAAAGCCAGCAGATAGTTTGCTTGGCAGTGCATTGCGTGGCCATAGGCAGGTACAAACCCGAGATCTTTTACGAACGGAGGAGCATCATTTTATCGATCTGATTCGTTCAGAAAACTTAGTATCCATGCTGGTCACTCCAGTGATTTTTGAAGATGTCCCCATCGGTTTGATTACTCACTATACCGATCAACCTCACCGCTTTCATGATGATGAACGGATGATTGCCCGGGCCTTGGCCGACCTTGGGGCGATTGCGATCGAAAATGCCCGGCTTTATGGGCGGGTCTTTGATTCCGAGGAAAGTATGCGCAAAAGTGAAAGGCTGACCACTCTGGGTACCCTGGCTGCAGAAATTGCCCATGAAATACGCAATCCCTTGATGGTGGTTCGCTTGCTCTTTGATTCTCTTAAATTAGGGGATCAGGAGGATGATAATAAATTGAAGGATATTTCAGTGATTCGAGAAAAATTGAACCACTTGGAACAAATTGCGGGCCGTATTCTTGAGTTTGGAAAAAGTCGCGAATCTTTTCGCAAAATGGTCTGCCTGCGCGAAATTCTGGAGGATGCCGCTGTCCTGGTTCGTTTAAAACTGGAGCAATCTCAAATCAATCTATCCTGGGGAGATCTTTCCAAGGATGAGCTTGTCTTTGTGGATAAAGGACAGATCCAGCAGGTTCTGCTCAATCTTATGCTCAATGCAGTGGAAGTTATGCCGGACGGGGGGGACTTGTTTATTTCCACGGTATTACAAGACGGCCGCGCACTCACGTATATTCGTGATCAGGGATGTGGAATACCAGAGGATTTACAGGGGCGTATCTTTGAGTCTTTTCTTACTGGGAAAAGAGATGGCACTGGTCTCGGGCTCACTATATCCAAAAGAATTATGCGTGCGCACGACGGAGATCTGGAATTGATTCAGAGTGGTGCAGATGGCTCCACTTTTTGCCTAAGTCTTCCGCTGGCTAATGAAGGGACTGGTTAGTTAGCCGGTTATACCTCGTGGTAGTATTTCCCTTCGAGGAGGGCATTCCCTAGGTTTTCTCTAAGATCAAGAAAGGTTTTTGGAGAAGGCACCTCAGATTTATCCAGGGGTTCGATATTAAATACATCCGTCGCTACCCCTTGTTCAGTGGCAATTCGGGCAAATAGGATACTAAATCCAGCATCGGCAATATGCTTGGAAATAAGGTGCAATAAACCAATGCGATCCGCGGCCCGTACCTCTACAATCGTTCGACCCAGGGAAATATCCCGATACACATCGACTTGTGGGGGAATGGTGGTTCCAAATTTATCGGAGGTGGAAAAAGTTTTGGATTTTTCCTTTCTCTTACGATGGGCAGAGATTTTCTCAACCGGACAATCCTTGCCCGCTAGAAAGCTTTCCAGAGTATCCTCGAAAAACCTCCGGATGGTTGGGTCTTCGACAATGCCACCAGTTTCTCCTTCGACATAAAAGACATCGATTGCCAAGTCGTCCTTACGCGTGATCGCCCGTGCACCCAGGATATTTAAACCGGTCACGGCAAGGGCTCCGGTTATTTTTTCAAAAAGTCCGGTTTGGTCGGTGATGACCACATCCACCACCGTCATCGTTCTTCTGAGGTCATTTCGCCAACTCACCACGGGTTGGTGCTCGGGCTTGTTTTTATTGGCATACTTTTCGACCATATCGATATGGAGAGCGACTTCTTCCCTACCGGTATGAGAGAAGTAACGCACCGGTACCTGATCCAAATGTTCGAGGATCGATTCTTTGGGCACACCCTTTACTTCCAAATCTTTAAAGGAATCTCGTAGTTCATCTGGGTCTTTGCGGGCACGCTTGCCCTCCAGCACTTTAATGGTGTTGGTATACAAATGGGTATGCAGTTCTTCTTTGTGCGAGTTCCAGAGATCGGGTGCGGTTCCATTGGCATCGCAGTAGGTATGGACATAGAGGAAGCGCAATCGTTGCTCTCCTTCCGTAAACGAGGCAAAGGAGTCAATCACTTCGGGGTCATCCAAATCAAATTTATTAGCAAACCGGACCATTTCCAGGTGGTTACGAACCACAAAAAGCACCCGATCATGCATTTCTTCGGAAATCCCCAGCCTAACCATCAGGGTTTTTCCCAGTTCCACACCCCGTTCGCAGTGTCCTTTGGGCCCTCTATCTTTTCCAAGATCATGAATGAATAGAATCAAGTAGAGAAGGCCTGGAACTTCATTTTTTCGCAGTGCTTCCAGATAGGGCTCAGATCCGGGTCGATTTCCCTGAAAGACTTGATCCAGAATTTCAATGCATCTCAAGACATGTACATCTGCAGTAAAGCGGTGATAGAGGTCGTGCTGAACCCTGCAGGTTAATCGTCCAAACTCCGGTACAAACCTCCCAAGCACTCCCAAATCATGCATCTCCACCAGGGTAGGGGCCACATTCCCAACCTCCTGTAAAATCGAGCGGAAGGATACATTGGCAGATGGAGAATTAATCAAGCCTGCATCGATCAGGGATAGGCGGTTGCGTACCAGGGAGCGTAAAGTCGGAGAAAGTTTTGCACCAAGTCTTTGGGCATGCCGAAATAATCTTAAAATCCGTTCCGGATCTTCATCAAAAACCTTTGCATTGTCCGTGTGTAAAACTCCGTCCTGCAACTCAAAACCATCCACCTTTTCAGCTGGATTCGCCCGGTAGGCATTGAGGACGGAACGAAAACTAATGGAGGATGTATTGCCACTGGAGGATCCCACTAGCCTTTGTTCCAGGAGGTTAGATATTTGGTGGATGGTGTTGGCCCGGGCATAAAAATCCCCCATAAATTTTTCCACCCGGGGAAAGATATCCTCATCCATATACCCTAGTCCTAGGGCAACTTCTGGTTGTTTCTCGAGATGCAAAATATCCACGGGTCTTTTACTACGGAAGTGCAATTCATTCCTTACCCGAAGCAGGAAGGAATAAGCTTCCTGATACGATTTTACTTCATGTTCATTGAGATACCCCCTCTTTACCAAGGAGCCCAGGGCATCATCCTCAAATTTGACCTTGGCCATCCACAAAACTCCTTGGTAGTCGCGTAACCCACCCATCCCGTTTTTCAGGTCGGGGGCCTGTAAAAAGACGGTGTTTCCTTTCTCGCTCCTCCTTTCCTGTTGGTGCCCAAGCAATTCATTGAGGTAGTCTCCTGGCTTCTTTTTTCGGCAATATCTCAAAAATTTGGCGATGAATTTATTGGCTACTTTTCGATCTCCGCAGATAAAACGGGCATCCAACATCGAGTTTTTGTTTCGAATATCGCGCTGGGCTTCGATCAAGGCTTCCTTGATTTCCCGGGAAGCATGACCCACTTTCATACCCGTGTCCCAAAGAGGGTAGAGAATTTCTTTGGTCATGGTTTCTTTGAGCAGATCGAGGGGTTTCCCCATGGAGCTTCTTGGGTAAAGAAACATTAGATCAATATCACTGTGCGGGCTTAACTCTCCACGACCATACCCGCCTGTGGCCAGTACGCACATGGGTTTGACTCGCACAAGGCTCTCCTCCGCAACCCTTAGTGCATAGGAAAAAAGGTTTTGGATTAACACATCGATGATGATGGCCCGGGCACGGGTGAGACGCAGACCAGAATCACCCTTTAGGTGGTAGCGATGGAGCATCTCTTTCTCTAATCGCACAAACTCCTTGATCATTTCGAGCCTGCTCGAATCGCTCTGTCCCGAATGAAAAACCAGGCGTTTTTCAGCATGCTGGCGGGTTCTGCGAAAGAGTGGATCGTCTTCTATCAAAGTATTTCTTTGCTTAGAAGATTACCAATGCAGGTGCGAGCCAAATCCTTTCTCATTGATCGATCCTTTTAAATTGTTAGAAGAGATAAATTCAAATGCGAAAAATTTTCTCCTTATTTTTATTCTTATTCGGTGCCTCATTCTTATTTGCTGAACCATTTCTTGCTCCAAACGATCCTTTTCTTCGTCACGAGATTCGCCTCCTTGGTGATTCGGGGGAATTAACTGGTTTGCAAAACACTTGGCCCTTGGATCTGGGTGGGCTTAGTGCCATGCGTGCCGAGCAGTCCTCCTCACTTCCTCATAGCCTTTTGGATGACCGAATTTCCTTGGAGTCGCAATCCGGTTGGTCGCCCATCTTCACTACCCTTGGTATTTCGGATGACCGGGTGACCGCCCGCGGATTTGGTCCGGAACCACGCTCCAGTTTTTCCACCAATGCATCGGTTTCCTGGATGAATGACCGTTTTGCAGCAAAACTCTCCTTGAATGCTTTTTATGGAATGGAAACCGACTGGAAGGGTCGAAAAGATGAAGGTTTTGCTTTGGATGGTTCTTACATTGCTGCACGCCTAGGCAACTGGTCGGCCAGTTTTGGGCAGGTCGAGCGCTGGTGGGGTCCAGGTTGGGATGGCAGTTTAATCCTTTCCACCAATGCCCGTCCTATCCCTGCCATTTCCATCGACCGCCGGGTTCCTGAGCCTTTTGACACGAAGTGGCTATCCTGGCTCGGGCCTTGGAGCTTTCATTCTTTTATTGGAAGATTGGAGGAGGAGAGAACCATACCCAATCCCTACCTTTGGGGAATGCGGGGAGAGATTCGCCCCTCTTTGATTGATGGGTTGGAAGTTGGTTTCTTTCGAATGATTCAACTTGGAGGAGAAGGTCGTCCTGAAGGATTCAGCACCTGGGCGGATGCTTTTTTTAGTCAGGACAATTACGGTGCTAATACGGGTAACAATAACAGGTCGCTGGAACCTGGAAACCAGTTAGCTGGAATTGATCTTCGATGGAAAGTATTAGATCTTCCAGTTGCCTTGTATGGGCAGGTGGTAGGAGAGGATGAGGATAAGTTTTTGCCCAACTGTTTGATGTTTCAGTATGGAGTAGAAGGTTGGCACAATTTAGGAGACTCCACTCTTCGAGTTTTTGCAGAATACGCGGATCTTACATCCTACTGGTGGACCGATGATCCGCGGACTCATAATATTTCCTATGGACACCACATTTACAGCGATGGATACCGTTATCGCGGTCGCCCCATCGGGCATTGGTCAGACCAGGATTCCCAAATTCTTAGTCTGGGGGGATTACTACAGAAAAAAGATGGTATCGGTTGGGGAACTACTCTTAGATCCGGTAAATTGAACCAAGATGGTGCTGGAAGAAGTACTGTTTCAGATCTTACCAGTATAGACTATTTTTCTTTTCAAATAGATAATTCACGAGAATATCCAGTTTATGATTTATCGGTATACACTTCTCTTGGTTGGGAAAGATTAAAGCCATTTGATTCTTCGAAAGAAGCTGGTATTTCTGCTTCCTTATCGATCACTAGAACTTTTTAAATCGTAGATTTTATAAATGACTAAATCCAACTCACTCTATCTCATCCTATTGCTCTTTTGGGGGCAGCTCTTGCAAGGCCAACTCGATCCGCGTATTGCATCCGTTTTGGGTAACCTTTCCCCACAACAAAAGCAAATGCTCGCTTCAAGTGTGGGTATGATGAACCAAAGAACAAACACCAAGCCAGAGGCTGGGCTCAAGGCAGATGAAGATGTTTTGGTTACTGATGAGGAATCGGATAAAAGCATAAATGACTTGGATGAAGAAGAGAAAGAAGAAGATACTTTGCAACAACTTCTTTTCTTGGAGCAACTCCTTCTCAACGATCTAAGTGCACTTGAAGAGGAACAGCAGAAAGAGCAAAAAATAGAAAAATTAAGTGCAAATGATCAACTAAGAATGATCGAATCACTGGAGCAGACCAAACGATTGATCTTTGAGGTTAAACAAAAGCAAAGAGATGAAATTGAAAGGCAGTCCATAAAACTATCCGATGATAAGGACACAAATCTTGCCCCATTTGGGCATGATTTTTTTCAGGAAAGATCTAACTATGAACTTAATGAAATGAGCTTCGTTCCTACCGACTATCAGGTCGGCCCTGGGGATGTGCTTGAGGTTATGTTGTTTGGTCAAAAAAACGAAGCTTTCAACCTATTAATTAACCGGGATGGTATCATCCAATTCCCAAACATCGGACCTGTAAATGTATTTGAGCAGGGTAGGGAATTTATTAATCTCAAAAATGCGATTAATCGAAAGATTAAAGAACATCTCGGCGAAGGCGTCCAATCCTCGATTACATTGGGTGCGCTTCGTTCAATTTCTATTTTTGTTCTTGGGCAGGTTGATCGTCCGGGTGCCTATCTTCTTCCTCCACATGCTTCGATAACTGCTGCACTACGTGCAGCAGGAGGAGTTGCTACGAAGGGGAGCATGCGGAAGATTGTCTTAAAGAGGGATGGAGAAGTTAAATCCAAGTTAGATTTGTATGATCTCCTGCTTGAAGGAAGTAGCGAAGATGACCTACCCTTAGAGGCAGGTGATGTTGTCTTTGTTCCAGTTGTTGGTCCCCAGATCACCATTTCGGGTGAGGTCCATGTGGAAGCGATATATGAGTTATCTGATCAAACAAAATTAGAACAAATGGTTGATATGGCAGGCGGTACCACCCAGCATGGATTCGATAAACTGATCTCTCTTAAAAGGAGAAATCAGTATGGTCGGTTTGATCTTATCACTTTAGATCTTTCAACAGATGGTAAATTCACCTTAGAAGGTGGAGACTCCATAAATGTGGCCAAATCAGAGGATCGGTTTGTTGAGGTTGTTGAAGTATTTGGACCGGTTGAGCGACCAGGTCCATATCAATGGAGAAAGGAAATGAACTTATTTGATCTTTTCTCCGAGTTTGGCTCTTTTCTCAAGAATGCAGATCTTCGTTTTGGTTACATTGTTCGTCAAAATGAGGCACGGGAACTTTCCGTGCTCCATTTTGAACCCCGTCAAATTATTAAGGGCGAAAACACAATCCCTCTTCAGAAAGATGATCGAGTTTATATTCTTTCAATGGAGTCTTCCACAGCAAGGTTCAAGGATATACGAAGACTTGTTTTAGAACTTAAAAAGCACACACCCAATGCCAGTTTAGCTTTGTTTGTATCGATATCGGGAGAAGTACATTATCCTGGAGAGTATCCTTTGTCTGAAAATATGACTGCCCGGGATCTTGTATTGGCAAGCGGTGGACTCACAGATGCATCCTTTTCCCTTGGTGCTGAACTCACTCGTCTCGGATTGGATGAGCAAAAATATGCCACAGTTGAACATATCCGTGTAAGCTCCACCTCCTTAAAGGATTTTAACGGTACAAAACCCTTCTTTCTCAAACCTTATGATTCTTTGTCAATCAAACCAATTCCATCTTGGCGTGCAGGAGAGTCTATTGAGATTTCTGGAGAAGTAAATTTTCCTGGAACTTATGTAATCCGCCCAGGGGAAAAGCTCAGCGAAATTATCAAACGTGCAGGTGGATTAACCGAAAGGGCGTTCCCGGAGGGTGCAATGTTTACAAGAAAGTCACTTGCTGAGAAAGAATCTGAGCAAAGAGATCGGCTCATTGCCAGGCTGGAAGCGGACCTCGCTGATGCTGCTCTACAGGCACTTAATGCACAGGAGGCAGCTCGTTCTGAAACAGCTGCTGATTCAATGCTTAAGCGTCTTCAAAACACTGAGTCCGTTGGGAGATTGGTTATTAATCTATCAAGCATATTAGATAATCCACAAAATCAGTTCACGGTTAAAAACGGAGATAAGCTTCATGTTCCGGATCAACCCTCCTCCGTGAGCGTTGCAGGAGAGGTTCAGTTTCCTACTTCCCATTTGCATTCTCAAGACCTGAATTTAGAGGATTATTTGAAACGGAGCGGTGGATTTACCCCTAACGCCGATCAGGATCGAATTTTTGTAGTTAAAGCCAACGGCTCAGTTGAAACTAAATCTGGGAATAAGTGGTTTTCATCAAGCAAGGGAAGCATGACCCAAATTGATCCCGGTGATGTGATTGTTGTGCCTATAGATGTAAAGCAATCTCGTGTTCTAGAACAACTCAGTTATACATCTCAAATCATTTATCAAATGGCGGTTGCTGCCGCTGCAGTAAATTCTTTTTAACCAAACATTAAATCTTCAATTTTTTATCTGCATTTATTGGAGTCTTTAATTTACAGGTTAAAGAGGATTGATTCACTTTGTTCAAATTTTCTTGAACATACCTAAGCTTTTGTCCATTTTTGACAATGTGAATGCATTTACAGTCGCCGATCCAACAACAAGTAAACCGTTGGATACTTTGGATGATTGGGAAGTTGCAGTTATTGATCTTTTTCTCAACGCGGCCAATTCATTTGGGTTGCCCAAGTCCTATGGTCAAATTTACGGGCTCTTATTTTGCCGAGACCAGCCCTTGGCGATGGATGAGGTGATGGAATTTCTCCAAATCAGCAAAGGTTCAGCCAGTCAGGGCCTGCGTGCTTTGCGCCAATTGGGTGCAGTTTCTTCCGTTTTTGCACCAGGTGACCGCAGGGAACGATATATGGCAGAGAGTCGCTTGAGGAAACTGGTAGGAGGTTTTCTTCGCGAGCAAGCCGATCCTCACCT
>CAXBQX010000028.1:0-26585 GCA_963978365.1 uncultured Opitutales bacterium
ATTCATACGAGAGTCTGGCCCATGCGTGACTTCTGCTAACTGTGGAGATACGGGTCTCATCGAGCCATCCATTGAGAAGCGAAGTACCTCCGCTTAAACCACCAATAATCAAATCTAGATCGCTTCCAGTATTCACAACTCCATTTGTGGACGATGCCGGTGCATCCACTAAGCGACCATTGATGTATAACCTTGTGGAATTAATATCATTATTTTCACCAGGGTAGTTCACTAGCAAATGATTCCAGGTGCTGTTTCCAACAGTTCCATTGCCCTGTCTTTTGCCATTTGCATTATCGGTTTTGATAAAAGGCCCCTGTGCATTCCATCCAAAACTCCAGTGGTTTCCACTTGCTCCCCAATCAAGTATTCCAGAGGTGGATTGATTCGACTTTACCCAAGTCTCAATTGTTCGGGCAGAATCTCCTCCAATCGCTTTATAATTAATCGTGGTAAGATAATCATCGGTCCCATCAAATTTCATCGCTGTCCCGATCACTCCACTTGTATCTGCTTGTGGATTACCATTCATGGTTAAGTTTCGGTCATTCGCGGTTGAATCATTCAGGTTTGAATAGTGCCAAGCACCCGCAAAGTTTTCCCAAACCGAACCATCCGTACGGTAGGTTGGGTTATTTGGGTTGTCTGGTTTTACCACCTCATCCCAAATTACCAGACCTGGTGCACCTTCATCGAGTTTGCCTCTAAAGCATTTACCATTTGGTGTTACATATACCGCTTCATTACCACTGTCGGAGTTTGAGACCCACGGTCTTGTCATTTGAATTCTACCGACAGGGCCAGGTATTTGTTGAATTGTTAAACCATCTCCTTCCACAAACTGGCCAAATCTATTCTTCAAGATAACAGACCATGCAATTCCTATTGTTCTAACAGCGGATGGTGATTGATTCACTGCTGGGTAGCACAATTTACCATTACCCTGGGAATCTACAAGATACTCGAATGTATTTGTTATAGTTTGTTGGAAAGAACCTAAAGCGAAACCACCTGTGGATAGACCGGCTAGTGGTAATTGATCATCCTGGGTACCAGTCGTTTTTATCTCGTAAGTCATGCCGTCACAGCAATCTGTAAGGGGGGATTCTGTGAAGTTGCTTTCGTTGCCCCAATAGGCAAAAAGTTTAAGATCTGGAGACATTTGATCGACCTTTACCCAGAGTGTGGATTCTCCGTTGATTCCATTCCATTGGTCTACTTCGTAAGGAAATGCTTTTCCCATTTCATTATAGATTCTGAGATCTCCCCCTTGCTCAGGATCTGCAAAACTGGAAAGTGCAAAATCAGGATGCAGTCCGTCACTCAGGCGAACAAGTAAGGGGAAGTTTTCGAGCCCTTTTCTCATCCATTTTAAACGCAAGTGATCCTCTATGTCCCTTCTCTCGGAATCTTTGAGCGCACGGTCGTAAAGAAGTACTTCTGCGATCTCAGACTTGGAGAAATCGGCATTGGCTTGGGCACCCCCAAGGGAGAGCAGTCTGGGCTTACTATCGGTTCGGTTTGGAATGCTTCCCTGCAGTACTAAGAAACCATCCCTCCATAATTCAAGGGATTGGTCAGCTTTGACGGTTCCAGTAAATATATGCCAGTTCTGATCGGCCGATTGGGCAGGGCTCACCAAGTTGGTCCCCATTTTCCAAAAAGAGGAGGAATTATCTCCCAGCCCAAATGCCCAGGATGTGCCAATCGAACCAATCACAGTTTTGTTTTCTCCACCGGTGTGCCTAATCAAGGCAGAGACTGAGTAGGAATCGATTAAAGAACCGAAATCCACTGTAGAATAGAGTTGCGAGTATCCATCGAAAGAAACCACTTTCTGATCATCCAAATCTGGATTAAAGCGAACGATTGGTCGTCCACGGTACTGATCGAAATCCCGTCCATTCCCGGAGGAATCAGACCAAAGGGTAATTTGACTTCCATTTCCTTCCGCGAGGGTGGATGCATCCAATTGCAAGAGAAGTCCGGGCAGGTTGCGGGGAGTTTCTTTGGAGAGAATTCCTCTGGTTGATAATTCCATCCGGGCAACAAACTCAGTTGGATCAAAAAGATGAACCTGATGAGTTTGATTTTCGGTAAATGCCGGGTTGGTTGCGGAGATAGTGATTTCTCTCAAAGTGATATTATCATCCGGTGTACCACTGAGCAGACCCGTAGTGGCATTGAAGTCCATCCAATCGGGTAGGCCGGTTGCAGAAAGGGTTAAATGGTTCTTAGCTACAACCTGAAATTGTGAATATTGATTTCGTACCCAATAGGAATGATCCTCCGACAAGAATTGGGGAGTCTCTGAGCGGTACTCGATCACCTTGTTCTCCAAAGAGAAGGTTTCACTAAAATGGGGGGTGGAGACCAAAGTGCCATTCACAGTAACTGTTATATTGGCGTCGGTTGTATTATCGTCCGGATACACCGAAATCAGATAAATCCCGTCGGATACTTTGATTGGAGAATCCATACTGTCATCCCCGGAGGTGATGGTAATATCTGCATCAGTGAAGGTTCCATCCACATTTACTGGGTATCCATCCCTTAAAAATTTTACGGTCAGAGGGATGGGGAGTTGATACTCTTCGGGGTAAGAGAATTCAAGGTTGTGGCTGTAGAAGTCTCCATGCCCACCCCCGTAGATCCTGGCAATTTCATCCTGGGAAAGAGCACGGTTATAAATCCTGAAATCATCAATCTCTCCATTGGAATCGTTGATTCCGTTGGCTGCACCCAGCCTGGATTCCGAAGATGCTGGGAACAAGGATGAAGCAGAGAAACTGGATTCCATATCCAATGCTCCATCGATATACATTCGTACCCTTCTTGCTTCCAGGTCATAGGTGAGGGCGAGGTGCGTCCATTTGTATAAGTCTAGGTAACCGCGTCCATGAACTTGGTCTGCAGGTCCTCCTTTCAGGTAAGTCTGGGAAAGGTTGGTGAAGGAGAATAGTGGGCGGAGTCTCTCAATCGTCCAGGATAGCCCAGCAGTATCTATGGCAAAAATATGAAAGTTTTCGTCCCGTGGGTAGATCCATGCCGAGAGGGTGATTTCGGGTGCATCCGAGCTCAGTCCACCATGGGTGAGATGCCTGCCATCTGCAGAATTTAGGGATAGAGAGGAGCCAAACTTACCAGTGCTGTTCCAGTCTGGGTTGGAGGGGATCGCATTGTTTCCATTGCCCGATGAATCCGTTGTGGTTCCATTGAGTTCCCACCATACCAAAAGTTCTGACTCAGCAACTCGATGTGGACGGTATTCGATGGGTTGAGTTTTCTCGGAGTTGGTGGAACCCGAAGAGTCCGATACAGAATCAGGATTGAGAGTGATAGTAAAAGTATCTGGACTGTATGAGGTGGGAGTGAAGCTAAGCCGGAAGGTTTGATTATCTTCAGTAGTTGGAGGACTCGCCAAAACTAAGTTCGTGTGGGTGAGGTCGGTTGCTTCAAAACCGGAAACCGGTTGGTTAAAGGAAAGCACCACCTCAATGTTATCACCGTAAGTGGGTGAGGTGACGACAAAGGAGGCTTGTGGACCCAAGTCTCCCATGCCATTGCCGTAAAGAAGATGTACTTCATTTTGGCTAATGGGGCGGTTCCAGATACGCAGGTCATCCAGCAGTCCATCGAAGGGATTGGAACCATCGGGATCGGCACCAACCACGAACCGGGAGCTGGAGACATCAAGGTCCATGGATTTGAGCAGGGCAGGCACACCATCCACATAGACTTGGCATTGATCCCGATTGGGATCAAAGACGGCGACCAAGTGGATCCACTGGGAGGAAAAGAGCTGTTGTGGGGTAGAAAGCTCAAGCTCTCCTGTGCGGATGAATGGAAGCCCCGCCTTGATCCCGAGTGACCAATCATTTCCACCATCATTTGAACTCAATAAAATAAGGGGGTTGTTTCCATTTCCTTCCACCTGATTAGCTTGTACCCACATCGCGGTGCTGAACCCGGATGAGCGTATCGATTGATCCACCCGGAAGGGGAGTTCCACCGGATTGCCAGTCAGCTTAATGGCTTGCCCAAGGGTACCCGTATCCTGCTCAAATGGAGGGAAGAACTCAATTTCTCCAATGGATAAGTGACGAAGAGGGTGGCTGCTGGAAAGGGAGTCGGATAAGCCCCACTTGTGGGCAAGGTAGCCTTCGACTTTATCGGCATCGGCATTGGAAAGAACCGAACTGAAGGCAATAATTTCGCAAATATCCAAATTACACTGTAAGCCGGTTGCTCGGCCGATTTGATAGCTCGAGTAAGGGATGGGGGCATTGTCGTTTACCTGCAAGCGTACGACCATGTAATCAGTGATCGGATCTAAGTCGAAAGGTGAACTTAATTGGCTACCGAATCTCCAAACGGCTGAGGGGTATTGGTTACCATGAAAGTAAGTTTGATTGTGCTGAGTTATGTAATTCGAATCTCTTTGAATATTTCCGGAAGAGGGATTATGCCCCAGGACACCACCGTAGAAACTCCAGACCGTGTTTGCTGGTGGAGAGCGAAAAACATAGAAATGATCCTTGGCAAAAAAACTGCCATTTACTGGCAAATAATCGCCACTTCTAATCTCGATGGTGGGTTTATTATTCGGGCCGCCCGAAGTATTTAAGTGAGGCGTGCCATTTGCAGTGTCCGCGTGGTACTGGTTTGGGCCTTTGTCAAACCATGAAGTTATCGTACCCGATGCAGTTGTATCTTCGAGACCATCTGCATCGAGGTCAGTTGCATCAAACCAAACCTCTAAATCATCGAAGTCGGTGGGAGTTGCATAGCCAGTGGTTTCAGTGAAATTCAGACGGTAATACCGGTAGTTTTCAGTCTTGGTTAAAGTGTAAGTCCGTTTTTCCCATTCTGCCCAATTCACTTGATTAGATCTTGAGTCGAGAGAAGGAATTGAGCCCCAGTCCGTGTTATTATTGGAACCTTGGAGTACCCAGGCTTTGGGCGACTTGGTTTCCTCGTCCGCATTTTGAGAGTAAACCGAATAACTGGAAATCTCGGTCGGGGTACCAAAATCGTACTGGATCCAAAGATCTGTCCCCTCCCATTTAGCTAACCATTTGTCGTTGGCGGTCTCGATGTTATTATCAAATGCATTGGATTTGGTATAACTGGTAGTACTTGATTCCGATGTGCTTATCTTGGAGTTGTCTGTTGTTGAAAGATCGCTCGATTGGTAATACCCGTGTCGCAGGTTTCCTGACTGGTCGTACACAACCGAGGAGGAATTTTGATCAAAATTATACCATGCCACCAACCCATCTTCCACCGAGGTAAGGGTGCGGTGGTGAAACTCATAGGCACCTGCCTGGCTTTGGTTTCCGTCCTGACTAATAGCACCATAAGGCAGGGAAACCCGAACTATTGAGGGCTGGTGCGAAAAGTTTAAGTCATAAGTAAGTTCGGAAGAATCAAAGCTTAGGATATCTCCGCTGGATGCATTGATCTCGCTGGCATCTAAACCAGTTACGGACAGGGTCAAATTGTCCTCCAGAAAGTGAATCGATTGTGAGGTAGGGGAGCTTGGGGTGGGGGAGACTCCACTTATTTGCGGGCGTATGCCGATATCTCCACTGCCTGATCCATAGAGCTTTGCGATCTCTGTATTGGTGAGCTCACGGTCAAAAATCCGCACCTCATCCAGAAGTATTTTTGCCCCCATGGAGAAGGGTTGATTTGGGTTTGTCCCAAAATAAAGATTTGGGTCATCGGAAAATTCCATACCCAATGAACTACCCAGGTTGAGCACGGCCTTCCGGTTCCCATTGATAAATAGAGCAAGCTCGGTTGAATCCAGGGTAAGGGCGTAGTGTGCCCATTGACCAGGGTTGGACTCGGAGTAAATATCCTGCCAGTCATCTCCACTGTAAACAGAGCCATAAATTTTTAAATCATCCCGGTATTCGAGCTTAGCCTGACTGTTTGTGAAAAGGATACCTTCTTCATCGTCCAGAATCTTTGCCCACAAAGAGAGAGTGAAGGATTGATTGAATAAAAAGTCAGACCCAGGAACCTGCAGGTTTTCCCCCGGTTGCAGACTGAGGGACTGGGAAAACTTTCCAGGCACGATGCTTCCCCCGGTTCGGGTAGCATCTATTTTTCGGGGAGAAAGATCATAAATCTTTTTGGAGTCATTTCCCTCAAAGTTATACCATAAGACGAGGCTTTCCTCTGCAGTAGGAGTCGGAGATTGATGGAATCGTATGGAGGTGGGCCCGGTAGCAGTAGAACTGTCAGGCCCTGTGGCTGAGTTGGTTGCAATGGAGATGTGAATCGGGGCACCGGGGTGGTTTGGAATGAGTGAAATGCCGAAAGTCCCGTTACTGTCATCGGTAAAAGAAGCAAGGGTCGCACCCTCAATGGTGAGGTCCGATGAATTAAAACCTGTTACATTTACTTTGTTGCCAACCTGAAAGAACTGAATGGTTCCATTTACTTCGGTAGCGGCATGGTTTTTATCCATAACAATGACCGGAATGATACCAAGATCTCCTGAGCCGGAATTCCACAGAGCGGAGATATCTGATTGGGTCAAAGAGGTTCCGTAAATTCTTACCTCATCAATCATCCCATGAAAGTCCGATTCGTCATCCTGATCCCACGAGCCAATACGGCCGGTGTTGCCTTGTAAGGTGATCGAAGAGGTGGGAGAGCTGGCCGACTTGATGGAATTTCCATTGAGATAAAGAGTGCGGCTATCTTCATTCATGACCCCAACCAGGAACTGCCATTGGTTAGCCACACCCAGCCCAGCAGGTCCACTGGTTCGGTTAAACAATGCAGCCGTCGATCCCAAGGTGAGGGAGTAGGTCCGGCTGCCGGTGATATCTGTATTGATATCATACCACAGCCGTGCATGCGTGTTGGAAAGACCAGCGGTAGAAAAGATGGTGGCATCATCCGTGTCATCGGATGAACCGGTCTGGGCTAAATTGATCCAGGCAGTGAAGGACAAGTTTTTTGCCTGGCGGGCTCCACGAAGTTTGGGCAGGTTCAGGTAGTCGCCATTTCCATCGAGTTTGAGTGCTTTACCAAATTTTCCGCTGACCAGATGGGCGTTGCCAACGATGAAGCCATCGTTTCGAGCCGGACCCAAATCCCGAATGCGTAAAAGACCACTTCTGTCTTCGGTGAATTCCTCAAAGTCCCATCGGCTGATCAAATCCTCTTCCAGGTAAGCGGGTATGGAATGCAGGAATTCAAAATACAGAGGTTCCAATTCATGTCCGTTATCAGAGACAAAAGCCTCCCCAAATTCAAAGTCCGGGGGAGTTGATTTGTACGGGTGTGCCCCATTAAGTGATCCCTGTAAATCCCACTTGTGGGCTAGGTAGCCCTCGATGGATTCGATTTCATCGTCCTCCAATGCTTCATTGAAAATGAGTAATTCCCCAAGGTCTCCCTTCCAGGTACGCCCACCAATATTTCGGTCGTTGGTAAAGTTTGTAGCTTTTAAATCAGTGTAGGATCGTAAGGATATGATACTGAGGCTCTGAGGAAGGGCAGTACTCTGGGGATTTGTGATTGAATTCCCGTTTTCACGAATATCCGCATTCGCGGCGGTACTTGCATGTCCACTATGGAAGTAATTGTTTCCATTTGCGTGGAAGTTGTAATCATCCCGACTTCCGAGAAGAAAACGGTTGGAGTCCGTTCCATTTTTGCGGACGACCCAGAAGACCGTGCGGATGTCGTTAATTTTCTCCCACTCATGAAACTCTCCGTTCGCACCACTGTAGGTCATCAGTTTTAAGCCATTTTGAGTGTTCTGATCCAAACTTGGAGATCCGTATGCTGTGGCATGGTTTCTTTGGTTGCTCTTATCCAGCCAGTAGAGCTTGGCCATGGAATCACTGGGTTCCCAATTCTGACCATCGAAAGTACTGGGCCGCGAATTTCTGTAGGAATGGCTACTGGAAAGCGTATTTCCAATACCCCATTTGTGAGCAAGATAGCCTTCGTGTACCTCTCTTTCTTGATCGGTCATGGTTCCCCGAAGGACGAGCATTTCACCAAGAGTAAATCTTGGATTGTAGGTTGAGTCGCCTCCATTGCCTGGGAAGAAAAACGATCCGCCAATGTATCTCACATCTGTTCTGGGACCACTCAGAACATTGGACCCATTTCTGTAAACAACTTGCTGTCCCTTGGTCACAGAAAATTCAAGCGTGGTCAGGAGGGGGATTCCTGTGTTTCCTACCCAGACGCTTTTTCGGTCATCTGAAAAACGCCAGAAAATAGATCCGTTCTCCCAGGGGAAATGATCTCCCCAGCCAAAGTTAAATGGAAAAGTTGTGCGGGTGAATTCTTCGATTCTCCAAATGAGCATAAGGACCACATCTTCAATGGCCCCACTTGTAGCTCCTTTTTCTCCAGCTGGATTCCAGCCTCTGCCATTTTGATAGGCCGTAAACCCTTGTCGTCTGCCTTGCTCTGAATAGAGACGCAAGCCGGTTCGGCCGCTTAAGTTATTGTCGATGAAAGTTGGTTTGTAATTCCAACCCTTCATTTCCACGGTAGGGTTGATTTTGTTTTGCCAGCTAATTAGTTCGCCGGTCGAAGGATCTTTGGTGACAGAATCGCCATCGGATGCATCCAACCATAGGGTTAACTCATTGGAAGATTGGGCGGTGTAGGTACCCCCCTGCGTGTCACTGGCATCCAACCACAGACTTAAGCTTTCAAAACGAACAGGGGGTCTTGTGGGAATAGTCAATGCATGCAGAGTTCTTTCAGTATCAGGGTGAACGGAGAGTCGGTAGCTTTGGTTATTCTCAGAAGCAGTAAAACTGTCGATTTGACCATGGGTAACATTGAGTTCAGAGTTTAACCCGGTAAGTGCTAGCGTCTTGGAGTCTTTTCCGATGGTGAAATCGAAGATTCGAGGATCGTCGCCCGATGTAGAGTTCTCATCGGCTTGAATGGAGGCAAACATATCTCCAAACCCTCCACCGTAGATCGCCCCAATTTCACTGTGCGAGAGAGAGGCTTTGTAGATTCGTACATCATCCATGAACTCGGCAAAGACCTCGTTTCCGCTCGAGTTTCCAATATAATATACATCGCTTTGGTCCCTACGATTTGTTTGTCCAACAAAGATGCCATTCACAAAGAATTTAGTTTTTTCACCTTCACCCATTACGGCCAAGTGGAACCAGTCCCGTCGTTGAAATGGATCCAAACTGTAGCCAGAACTTCGGAACTGCTGGTCGGTTACTGGTTCATCTCCGTCGATAAATCCCAAAAGTTGGTCGGATCCACGAAGGACCAGGTAGTGATCAAATTCTGTTTCGTTTTGTTTGTCCTGCCCACGAAAGAGGGTGGATTTACCGGCCTGAGATGGAGGAAGTAAATTTTTGCACCATAAGGAAAGAGTCCATCCATTATCGCTAAGCGGGATCCCGTTCGGTTCCACTTTCATTCTTCCATCATCACTTGATTTATCAAAAGCAAGCCCTTGGCCGAATTTTCCTTTTACAGTTACCCAGGCATCATAAAGGGTGGCCAACCACAGATTGGTGTCATCACTACGTAGTTGGGTGGAACGAGGAGTTTCCCGATCAAAGGACCACCAGGCATCCAATAAATCAGGTCGCGTGGTGGCACGGAAAAGCTTTTTGGAGTTAGCAAAGCCGCTCACATTGGGTTGCCCATACCCATCTTCAAAAACATTGGGATGAAAGATGACGGAGGATTGCTTATTTTCCTCCAGAAGTTCAAAAGAGAAAAACCAAGTCATGTTATCCTCGGTGTAGACGGAGTTTTCCACCATAGCACCGTTGGTAACCGTGAAATTGGATGAAGTGATTGCAGAGGCGGGGAAGGGCTTTCCCCCGCGGGTAAAACTTATGGATCCTTGACCAGTAGAACCTTCGATCACCGGATCAATTGATATTTGTGGGACCAGGGCGACATCCCCTGCACCATTTCCATAAAGTTGATCGATTTCAGATTGGGTAAGGGCAATGTTGTAGACCCGGAAATCGTCCATCAACCCAACAAAGTTTGTGGCATACCAGTTTGTTCGGTTTTGATCAAAATATCCAAAACTTAGAGGAATCCGGCTCATGGTCGATACATCGGTTTGTTGGGTATTAAGAACTTCCAGTCCGTCTACATAGGCTTTGACTCGGTCGCCGTCGTATACATGTGCGATGTGCTTCCACGCACCCCCGAAATCTCCGGTTGAAGAATAGAAGTCATTCTTTACATTTTGATTATTGTAAAAAGAGCTTAGTCGATTGTACCAAATGTTTCGCAATCCCCACCCTGTCCAGTTTCCACCCGAATTCCCGCTTAGATTTCCCATTCCATAAATCACCGCATCATTCATTTCGTTTTCCTGGGCCTGGATCCAAAGAGAAATGGTTCTGGGCCGGTTCGATGGAATACCCAGACTGCTGGCAGAGGCAGTCGTCCGGACCCATGCATTACCTGGAAAACTAAGGGCAAAACCAGATAAGCCGGGGGCGTAAGTGACTTCATACAATGTGCCAGAAATATTATTGTCGATAAAAGCACCTGGGAAGCGCCCAAAGTATTCGCTGACAACTTCGGGGTTTTCGTCATCGAAATCCCACCATGCCTGAAGGTGATCCAACCGGGTTAAGGGGCGACCGTATGCCAGATTGAAGCTAATGGGTTGACTGACTGCACCATCGCTGGATTCACTAAAGCTTCCACCAAGCTGGAAGGAAAAACGGTTTGGAGATTCCGATGGGGTGAATCGAATAACCAGGCTGGAATTATCCTCATTTTTGGAAAATGTAAAATCATCCACATCCTCTCCATTCTTGTCCAGTAGACGAAAATTAGGATAAGCGGACAGATAGGGGTGGGAAATAGGCATCAAATCTTTGAGCTTCCATTTTTGGGCAAGATACCCTTCCATTTTTTGACGGGTGTCCAGGCTCAACTCTCCTCGGGATACAATCATTTCCCCAAGAGTCCAATCAGACCCCCAACCGCTTGATGCGTTATTTGCCGGAAAAAAGAAAGAGCCTCCTGCATTGGTTGGGGAGGACCGAGGTCCACTCAGTATGGATACTCCATTCTTGAAAACACTCTGAAACCCTTCGGTAACCGAAAACCTCAATCCTAAAAGAGCGGTTTCTCCTGCTTTGATCATGCTCGCCGCCTTACGATTATCGGAGAAATTCCAGAAAATAGATCCGTTACTCCAAGGGAAGTGGTCTCCCCATCCAAAACTAAAAGGAAAGGTGTTGCGAAGTTGCGTGTCGAGACGACCAACCATGATCACGAAAATATCTCTGACCTCGCCCGGTCTGCCATCTGCGGTGGCAGGAGTCCAGGTTTGGTTATCCCTGCCATCTTCGTAAGCCGTGATTGTTTCTATGTTGTTGTCGCTGCGTTTATCGAAGTCGATGGCATTGAGACCATTGATTTCCCCACCCGTGTCCGGCTTATTGGTGGAATGCCCGTACAAGCTAACCGACCCGTTCACCTTGTTCGATATCGAGTCGATTTCGTTCCCCGAAGCTAAGGTGATGCTGTCTGCATCCGATGCATCGACCCACAGAGTGACCCCTTCCACTTGATCTGGAGTTGGCAGAGAAAAGTTTAAGTCCTCGATCAATAAATCATTGAGGCTGAGGTAGTCCCCGTATCTTTTGAACTTAACTTCAACCGAGACCTCTTTTTGAAGTTCAGGATCTTGGACTGGGTCAAAAGCATAGGGTTCCACGGTGAGACCATGGTCACTCAAACCATCATTGTACAAATCAGCAGCCATCGATGATCCCAAAACAGCAGAATAAATGCGAACATCGTCGATCTCACCGATAAACCTTCCCTCGGAAGAACGACCAATCTTCCAGGAGCTATTTCCAGGAATTACCAGGCTACTACCAAAGTCTCCACTTTCTCCTTCCAGTTGCCCATTTAAATAAAATTTGAGTTCATACCCATCCGGTGAATTTGCATCGTAGGATAAAAGTAAGTGGTTCCATACACCTTCTTCAATACCTCTTCCCATCTGTACATTTCCGGAGGCGATTAAAGTATTCATGTACACTTCCAGGTTGGAGGTTCCCGTACCGATCTGAATCGACTCTCCATTGGTTCCGCCTAGCGAAAGCATGATATTTCCAATGAGTTCAGGGGATCGGTAAGAACTATTGGCGACTCTTTTAAACCATAGAGACACCGTGAACTCCTCCTTGCTGAGGTTGGCATCTGGCGAACCGAGGGTTATAAAATCTCCCACATTACGAAAACTGACCGCTGTTCCGAAGATCGAGTCTGCAGTCCATGAAGCACCTCCCTGGATCGTACCATCGCTTGTGCCCATGCTATCGGAAACAGATTTCCCAATCGATTCATCCAGCCACCACCAATGGACCAAATCTTCTTTTTGAGGAACTTCGGGAACGCGAGATATTTTGTGCAGAACCCGCAAGGTGTCTTCCGTATCGGAACTACCTGTACCACGGGGTAAGTCCAGGATCATCTGCTGGTAGGAGGTAAAGGATGCGTTGAATTCAAAAATACCGGACCCCAGGGAGACTAAACTTCCCCCTACAATTTCTCCGTTGGTGAGGCTGGCATTGATCTCGGCCTCGGTGATTCCGCTAATTTCGATTCCTTCTTCAAATTTCTCGAAGGCAATCCGGAAGGTAACAGTCTCTTCATTGGTAACAACCGGAGCGGATACTGTACCGACCAATCCTATATCTCCCTCGCCCCCGTTGTAAATCCGTGAAATCTCTTCTGGAGTAAGGGCATCGTCATACATTCGTAGGTCATCGATTTGCCCGGCAAAGTATTGACTGCTGTTAAAAGGTCCTGGTCCCCCAATAAACCAGTCTCCCAATCTCGGTTCTGCGACCTCGTTTTCCTGCAAGGCGGAGGTGGCCACCATTCGGCCGTTCACAAAGGTGGATAGCTGATGGGTGTTCCGGTTTACGGTCATCACAACATGGGCCCACTCTCCTTGATTCAATGAATACTCAAAGAGAGAAGAGATGGGCTCATCTCCATTTTGCTCCCAGGAACTGATCGATCTTTTACCGGTGATTGCCAAGCCTCGGTCATTTTCAATTCCCGGAGTTGCGATAATGGGTATTTGATGGCCAAGGAATAAAACTTTTTCGTGTTCGGTCGTAGCATCCGCCCGTATAATTCGCTCTCCGGAATCCACCTCGTCAAAAGTAAGGTTTTGGTTTCTATCCAACCAAAAGGTATTCCTGCCAGGGCCTCCTGCCCGAAGATAAAAAATCCCAGGGGCAAAGGAGCCGCCTGGTTCAAAAGCTAAAGATCCATGGGCAATGGTAAATCCACGGGGTTGCGTACCGTAATCATAAAAAGATGTACCAAAAGAAGAGGCATAAGAATTCGGCGATTCAGAGAGACTGGATAGAAAGTCTGGGCTGTAAGCTGTACCTCCATTATCATTTTCAAGAAGCCAGGGGCCATCGGTCAGGTTGGTGTCTGAAAAGAATCCACTCGATTCAGAAATGGAGGTGGATAAATAGCCGATGTAATTTTCATCCCATCCAGCGTCAGTGTTGGGATTATTGTCCACGGCCAGAGCATAAAAGCTGACCGGTTCCTCAAACAGTTCCGATAAACGATCGCTGCTTGGGTCCAATTGGGGAATACCTGTTTTTCTCATGTCATGCGGCCAGGTATCGATGCGGACATCTCCAGCCCAGTCTCTCCAGAAAAAACGGGCATTCGCGAAGTTGAACCGATTGCTTTCCGGCAAATCAGTCGGTTTGATCCACGCAGAGAGGGAGTAGTTTTCACGGGTAATGGCTAAGTCGTCGCTTATTTTCTCCTCCAAAATCATAGAGATCTCTCCGCTGTTCAGCACAGTCGAATAGATGCGGAGGTCGTCTATCCACCCGCTAAATCCCTCACCTCCAACAAATAGGTCTGAAGGTTGTGTATTAATCTCAAAATTATCTTTGTTAATGGTGGATAAAAACTTGGTTTCTTGTCTGCCATCCACATACAAGTTCAATGAAAATGAACTTTCTCCAAGGGGGGACATCGAAACCGCAAGGTGTCGCCACTTTCCATCAGATATCATATAATGCATTCCAGTTTGATTGGCACCATAGATACCCAGTTTCATCCAACCACCCATCCCATTTGAACTGGTTATAGACCAGTTCCATAGTTTACCGTCTTCCTGAATGCCCCACTTTACCAGATTTCCAGAAGGGGTGAGTGTTTTAACCCACATGGAAAGGGTGCGTGGGAAGTTTTCGTAGATCCCAGGATCTTTTTCCTCTGGCACTCGGAAAACCCCACCATTCTGTAAATCTAAAGCCTGATCAAACCGGCCCGTGCCAAAAGCTCCATTTCCGACCATTTGACCATGCCTTTCATTTCCTGAGTAATCCATAGAATCTCCATCAAAGGTCCACCAGGCATGTAGGAGATTAGATAAGGTTACATCTGCTAATTTGATCGTGCTTTGATTGCGATCAAGCAGATCGATCTTTCCGAAATTGGAGCCGCCATCAAATCCCAGGGTTGATCCAAATAGATTCTGGTTATTTTGAGCCTCTCCGTAAAAAAACATGGGCCGGTCTCCTCCAGACTGATCCTCGAAAACAAATGTGGATTGGTTAGAATCCAAAAGATTCAGTCTATCACTCGATCCAATGTCCCATTTATCCATGAGCGAAATTTCAGTAAGAGTCAGCTCGTTTCCATCCAATACTCGATCGAAAAGGAGTAATTCAGAAATTTGCATTTTGTTGTTATTACCGCCGTTGTGATATCCGCCAATCATCACATCCAAATTAGGCTTTTCCTGAATGTTCCCAGATAAACCTGTATGGTTGATCCTTACCACTCCATTTACCTTAAGAACGAAACTTTCGGGTTTGTAAGAAAAAACTAAAAGCCCTGGACTTCCACCGTCTTGGGTTTGCAGTTCTTTTGTTCCAGTATTGTTGCCGTAATAATTTGCAGGGGTGTCTGTAATGATACCTGGTCCCCAGAGGTTATAATTTCCATCGAGCCTGTGAGTGAAAATGGCCCATGCCAAATCGCTATCATTACCCATCCATCCGGCATGGTTACTTTTCCCAATCAGGGTGGCGAAGTTTGCATCGTCGTGGGAGAGAGCTGCAATGACTGTTAACTCAGACCATCCATCAAAATCGGTCTTGGAGTCTTCCAAATACATAGATGCACTGGTAAGTTTTACCGTTGGTTTGGAATTAAAGTCAGTGGAACGATATGTTGGGTTTCCCGCTCGTTTTTTAGCGTGATAGCCATTTCCACTTTTGTCTGCCCAAAACTGAATCGATTCCCCGTCTGTTGGCTGACCCAATTGTCCTTGGTCAGTCCCTTTATCGAGGCTGCTTAAGTCATAGGCATCCAACCAGACTTTGGGGGATAAAGTGAGGGGAGTCCATGCATCCGTATTTGCGGGGGGAGTGCTGTTACTCTCCCAGGACTGGGTGGATGCTTCATCGAAAGTCCACCATCCAACGAGGTTCTTTGCGGAGGTGATGGGTTCAAGGTGTTGGATACGTGCTGAACCACTAGAGGTGGAAAAATTGCCATCATCCTTCGCCGAACCAGCTGGTATACGGATCTTGATTCGCTGGGGCTTTTTGTCGGCTAAAACATAGAAACGGTAATGGGTAGCATTATGCTCCTGAAAGCCGCTGAGTTCAGCTCCAGAAACCTCGATATCGCTTGCCTGAAATTGAGTCACACTCGACCATGTTCCATCCGATTTTTCGAAGGAGACATAGACGGTTGAGTTGGCGTCTGCGTTGACTGCAGGGGCTACGATGACAGGGCGTGCACCCAAATCCCCGAAGCCCTCGCCATAGACTGCCACCGCATCATCCCGATCCAGGGGAACAGAGTAAAATCGAAATTCATCGATCCAACCTTTGAACAAGTTACTGCCATCTACAGATCCACCAACTCCAAAATCAGCATCGTCTTTAAGCGGCGTATTGGGCAATTCTAGTATGCCAGTGGGCTTTCCATTTAAGTAGGATCGGAGATAATTTCCATCATAGGTGGAAAGGAAACAGTTCCATTGGTTCAAATTGAAGTATACTGGCCCGGTCGTGGCATATTGAGATTCCTGTCCAGTTGCACGGTAAAGTGCCTCTAAACTGGTTCCCCCAGGATTAATCTGAAAAAGATAGGAGTATGTGGTGGATTCCCGCTTGCTTAGAAGTTGGGCATAATCATCCGGTAAGCCATTGGTTTTAAACCAAAGCATGATGCTGTACGAGGAGGTGACTTGAAATTTTCGGTTCGCTTCCACCAACGCGAAACCCTCCCCAGTGCTGATATCCATGGAAAATTTGGAGAGAGCATGTCCATCTTTTTCTTGGCCCCAATTACTTCCCTGCATGAAGAGGGGACTTCCTCCATTCAGGGAATCGCTGGCAATGGATCCATTGCCTTCATCGAATGTCCATCTAGCCAGGAGTTCTTCTTTCTTAACCACACCCGCCAAATTGCTAAACGCAAGCAAAGCAAGGCATACAATCGGGCTGATCAGTTTATGAAGGCACATCCATTCATAATATAGCAGAATTAATGCCCATAAATCAAACTTACCTGCGCATGTGAGTAAGTTATATATAGGGAGAGAGGGTAATGAGTATACTAAATATACCTAAAGATTGAACTATGAGGTAAAATTTTGGAGGCTAATCCAAAATAAATTAAGCGAATAGACTTTTAAATTTGTATTAAATTAGCAGAAAAAAATCTAAAAAACCAAAGCTTTTAAAGTTTTATTTTAAAACCTATTTTGGGTCCGTATAATATATATTATTTAGATATAAAAATAACTTAAAAAACATCTTCTTCCAAGTCTTCGGCATACTCATCATAAGTATCAAAAGAAGAACTTGGTTCGCTCGCTTCTCCAGAGTTTTCCTTAGTAACTTTGTAACCGCTAATGGAGGTGAACCACTTGGTTGTGCCATCTTTACCCTGCCACTCTCTTCCGTTGATTCTGGATTGGATTTGCACTTGGTCTCCCACTTTTAATTCTTTGCTTAATTCGATGTTATCTTTGGTGAATTCAACTGGAATTGGGTTGTCCCAACGACCATCTCCCGTTTCCACCACAACTTGGTGTTTTCGGAAACCATTGCTGCCAAATTCCCTTACTTCATCCACAAATTTTACTTTTCCGGTAATGGTTACTTCGTTCATGATGTTTTTCTATAAGTAATCTATTATTTGGTCTACTTAGACTTGTAAACGTTGAGAAGTGTACATCATGGGGATTTTTATGATTAAATAAAATAATCTTTAACCACCTGTAAGAAAGTTGATGGAATGATTTGAAGTTGGTAAGAGTTGCTTAATGCAAACGATTTCTAAGCTTACGATTGGCATTTATGCCTTCTTTTTATGTTTTTCATCTTTGGGGGCGGAGACGATCCCGATGCTGAAAGGGAATGATGTTCCGTCTACTTTTTCCCAGATGTGGGCAGGGTTTGATCCAAGAGCAGAGCAGTTAGAGGTAGAAACTCTTAAGGAATGGGTGCAAGAAGATGTGGTCTTGCGGGTCATTCGTTATCGAATCGGTATTTTTAAAGGACAAAAAGCGATGATGGCAGGTATCTATGGTTTTCCTAAGGGCCAAAAGCAACTGCCTGGATTGCTTCAGGTTCATGGGGGTGGGCAATATGCTCACCATAATGCGGTGCTCACAAATGCGAAGAGAGGATATGCCACTTTATCGATCGCCTGGGCCGGTCGGTTATCTGCTCCCGGGTATCAAGTTGGTCCAAATGAAGTACAATGCTTTTGGGATGGAAACAAAAGTGATCCGAAATATAAATTAACTACGGATTGGGGGGCATTGGATGCTTACCATGCTCCGAGCAGGTATGGTCAAGATGCATTTCCGACCATTCCCGCCTACGAGTGGTCGATAGATCCTGTGAAATCCCCCCGCAACAATTCCTGGTTTTTGATCGCATTGGCTGGTCGGCGAGGCCTAACATTTTTGGAAAGACAACCGGAAGTAGATCCAAATAAGCTGGGAGTTTATGGTCATTCCATGGGTGGGAAGCTAACGGTTCTGATAAGCGGGGCAGACCAAAGAGTAAAAGCAGCCGTCCCTTCATGCGGTGGCATTAGTGACAGGTACTCAGATGATGATATGCATCTGGCCACCGTGAGTGACCCTCCTAGTTTGAAGGGAATATCAGCTCCAATCATGTTTCTTAGCCCGTCCAATGATTTTCATGGAAGAATTAATGACTTGGAATCTGCAATTGGAGAAATTCAGTCCAAGCATTGGCGGATTTCAAGCTCGCCTCACCACAATCATCAGGATACCGCAGAGTATGAGGTGGGGACACAACTTTGGTTTGATCAGTATTTAAAAAATGCCTTCGAATTACCTAGTACACCGAAAGCTCACTTAACTCTTAAAGAAAGAAGTTTTCCGATGCTTTCCGTGACAGTAGATCCAAGCAAAGAAATTGAAAGTGTTGCGATCTACTTTACCCAGCAAGGCGTGCTTCAAGAAAAAGGGGCCAAGGATAACTCCCAAAATACGAAGCATCGCTTTTGGAAGTTTGTTCAACCCAGTTTGGGTCCGAAGCAAAACCAATGGGTTGCAGAAATCCCGATTTTTTCGATAGAACGACCTCTTTGGGTATACGCCAATGTGCAATACCGATTGGATAAAGCGATTGAGGGGGCGGGGTACTATTACGGCACCTACAAAGCGAACCATTTTACCTTATCTTCACTCTTGCAAACGGCTTCGAGTACGGATTTAGCAAAATTTGGCGTTTTATATGATTCTCAAAAAACTTCTACGATTGAGAATTTTCGAGGATCCTGGCGGAAGGATTGGTTTACTTATAACCCGCAAAAATGGGGGATTCGTACAAATAAACTGCATGAACCCAGGTGGTCTGCCCAAACCCCATCAAGCCGACTGAGCCTAGAAGTCCAGAGCACTCAACCCAATCCATTGATTGTTTGGTTGGATGGCTATGGAACCGAGATTGATTTGGTGGGGAATAACCTTTGGCAGCGATTTAATCTGCCCAAGGAGAGCTTTAAAAACTCGGATGGTGCCAGTCTTCAGGATTGGTCGATGGTAAGGGAATTGCGCCTCGATCATTCAGATAAACTGGGCATCAACCCTGGGAGCAAAACAAAACCCGTTCAGGTTGGTGGCAATTGGGAGGGGACACCTCCCGAATTTCGTAACCTCCAATGGATCGATTAACCAGGAATTCGTTGTAAACCATCCATTATCTGGGAATTTGACAATTTTAATTTTGAGTATCTAATAGCTTAAATAATGGATACTACTAAGCCCAAGGTTCTATTCGTTGATGATGAAGTTTCGATCCTCAAGGGATTCAAACTCAACCTCGGTCGAAAATACGAGGTTTTTACCGCAGATTCTGGAAGCGAAGGATTGCGTATCCTTGAAGAAGAAGGACCGATCCAGGTTATCGTATCTGATTTCGCGATGCCCCGAATGAACGGGGCAGATTTCTTAGAAAAAGTAAGGGAGCAGGATAAGGAAGTGGTCACCATGCTTCTCACCGGTCAGGCAAATTTTGATGATCTTTGTGAAGTGGTTCGAAGGGGTGAGATTTTCCGTCTTCTTGGGAAACCCTGTTCGCCAGAACTATTGGATAAGAATATCCAACAAGCCCTTCGCCAGTATCAGTTATTATCTGCCGAAAAAGAACTTTTGGAAAAAACCCTCAATGGGGCCATTGCTGCGATAACCTCTCTTCTTTCAGCTGCGAATCCTATGTTTTTTGGGAGAGCTCAACGGGTGAAAGTTTTAGCCAAGGATATTGCCAGGGAAATCAGAGTCTCTCATGAATGGCGTTTGGAAGTTGCATGCGATTTTTGCTATCTGGGATATTTGACCCTTCCAGATGACGCCCAGCGAAAGGTGTATAAGGGAGAAGATCTGAGCCCAGAAATGCAGGATGTGGTTTCTGGTTTTCCAGAGTTTGTCAGCACCCTGATCAAAGATATCCCCCGCTTGGGTAAAATCCGTAAAATCATTGAGTTGATCGGTTCGGATTATAAAGAACGGAATGATGAATATTCTGAGGAGCGAGTGATCGCTTCCATCATTCATTTAGCACAGGTTTATGACCTCTGGGAATCCAAAGGCTGTAACAAAGGAGAGGTTTTTGAAAAAATTCGCTCGATGGAATCCTCTTTTGTTCCAGGGAGCATAGATGCTTTGGCCAATACCCGCGAGCTTGGGGGAAGTTTTTTGGAGCCCAGTCATATTTCACCCAATGAATTGAAGCCTGGGATGCGCCTACTGGAAGAGCTTGTTCTTTCAGACGGAAAATTGCTGGCTCCGGTAGGCGCGATTGTCAATTCGTCGTATCTGCAGTCAATTCAAAGCCATTGGGCGGCTTTGGGAGAGTCGTTCTTCCCCAATCAAATTGAGGTGCTCGTCTGAATTCCAAAATGGAGCTACAAGCTCCACTCAAGCATTCTCTCGATTGGAAGCCTGGATCGTTCGATCAATTCCTCATCCAAAGAAATTTCAGGACTCCCTGTTTTAAGGCAGTCTAATAGTTTGGGCAGGGTGTTCATTTTCATGTAACGGCAGTCATTGCAGGCACAATGACCTGTGGGACCCGCAATAAATTGTCGGTCGGGTAGTTCTCGGGTCAGCCGGTGCATCATACCAGACTCGGTCAGAATGATAAAGGTATCGGAGGAATGGTTTTGGCAGTAAGAGACCATCTTCTCGGTGCTGCATACCTCATCGGCCAGATCCCGCACCGATTGAATGCATTCGGGGTGGGCAACCACAGGAGCATCGGGGTATTCCAGCCGACAACGTTCGATCGATTCCCTGGTAAAGAGTACATGGGCATAACAACTACCTGGCCATAGCCTCATTTTTCGACCGGTCTGCCCCATGACCCATTGCCCCAGATTCTGGTCGGGCACAAAGAGGATTTCCCGGTCCTTGGGCACCCGGTTTACGATACTAACCGCGTTGCCACTGGTACAGATGACATCGCTGAGGCCCTTGACTGCTGCCGAGCAGTTGACATAGGCGACGACATAGAGGTCTGGGTTCTCCTCCCGATACTTGGCCAGTTGATCAGCTGGGCAGGAGTCAGAAAGAGAGCATCCTGCATCCAGGTCAGGTAGCAGGACGGTTTTGGATGGATTGAGGATCTTGGCGGTTTCCGCCATGAAGTGTACCCCGCAAAATACAATAATTTCTGCATCGGTCTGGGCGGCTTGACGAGCGAGTCCGAGCGAATCGCCCACATAGTCAGCGACCTCCTGGATCGGATCGATCTGATAATTGTGGCAGAGTAAAACCGCATTCTTTTCTTTTTTAAGACGGATGATTTCCTCCTGCTCTGCATTGAGAGAGGTGGGTGCATCCGCTCGGCGGAAAACTTGCAGGGGTGGGGGAGTGATCGGGGTCATGAAATGCAAATAATTAGTTGGCTTTGGAACAGGCCCCTTTATCCGCAAAGGTCGGGCAGCTCGCATGGACCTGAAGGCGCTGGTCGTTAACCTCAAGCCCAAGTTTTTCGGAAACGGTGCGCCCGTACCATTCCATAAACGGGGCATCGACATCGAAAATACGGTCGCAATCGGAGCATATTACCTGGGCCTTGAAGGTGGCACTGGATTCATTGAGGGCGTAAAATTTGTTGTCCTGCCCTACATCAATCTTGCGCACCGTGCCGCTCTCAACCAAGAGGGGAAGGCAGCGGTAGACAGTAGCCCGGGAGACGGAATCGTCCATCTTGCGGGCGTCCTGTAACAATTGGTCAGCTGTAAAATGGCCGGACTGGCGGAAGAGGGCATCAAAGACCGCCTTGCGCTGCCCGGTCATGCGCAAGCCCTGGGTGATTAAATAATCAGAGAAATTTTCCCAGCTGGCTCGATCGGGCTTGGTCATGGTTGAAGGAATTACCTTTTTATGCCTGTTGTCCACCAGGAGGTCAATTGTATTGAGACGATTTTGAGAATTGATTTCTCATCTGTTGAACCTTGGCAGTTCAGACCAAAAAAGGTAGGGGTAGGTGATGTCGATTAAGATCAATGATCAAGTGATTCCGGACTGGGCGATCGAGCGTCAGGCTGAAGCTCTCTTTGAAAATGTAGCCCGGGGAATGCCCGGTAAGCCAAGAGAAATCATTATGATGTCTGCTTTGGATCTGGCGAAGGACCGGTTGATCGATCAGGCCCTGATGGCACAGGAGAGCCGGAGAAGAAAATATAAAGTCGATTCTGTTGATCTGCAAAAAAGAATTAAGCAGTGGATGAAGCAAAACGGGGGTAAGAAGGCGTTTGAAAAGATCAAGAACCCCATGATCCGTAACCACGACGACCTCAAGCGTGAGCTATCCGATCAGATGAGGTTCAATCAATTGCTCGAAGAGGAGTCTCAGTGCGAGCAAATCTCCGAAGCCGAAGCTTTACAATACTACCAGGACAGGCCGGAACTTTTCCGGACGGAGGAACTTCTCGCCGCCTCCCACTTCCTGAAAATGGGTAAGACAGAGGAAGAGTTCGACCAGGCCCTTGAGGCAGTAAAATCAATCCGCCTGCGTCTGGAAAAGGGGGAGGACTTTACCGAGTTGGTCCGGGCGGAGTCAGACGATAAGGGCAATGACGGTAACCTCGGCACTTTTGGTAAGGGCCGCATGGTTCCCGAGTTTGAACAGGCCGCCTATGCCTTGAAGCCAGGTGAATTGAGCCAGCCCGTTAAGACCCAGTTTGGCTGGCACCTCATTCAGTTGCACGATCGCATTGCACCCAAGGTTACTCCTTTTGAGGATATAAAAGAAAAAGTGATCGAATACCTGACCGAACGAAAGAAAGACAAAGTATTTGAGGCTTTTCTCGACCGCCTCAAAGCAGAAGCCACCATCGAGGAGGTGGCGGGGATTTAAATTTACCCGTTTGCCCGCAATCCTTCAAGGATTCGCAGGGTGCTGTCCGATTTATTGAGGGCGTAGAGATGATAGCCAGGAGCTCCTCCGGCCAGGAGTGCTTTGGTTTGTGAGAGGGCCCAGTCGGCACCGACAACGGGCTGCTCGTCTTCAGGGGCGGCTTCCAACCCCTGTTCCAAAGCAGAGGGTAGTCCAGCCTCGCACATGGTGCAAAAGCGGCGGACCTGTCCGATGGATAGCACCGGGAGCAGGCCCGGTAAAACAGGAATGTCGATGCCACGGTTTCGGCATCGGCTAACAAAGTCGAAGTAGACAGAATTGTCGAAAAATAACTGGGTGGTAATAAAGTCCGCTCCTGCATCCACTTTAATCTTTAAATGGTTGAGGTCGCTGTCGAAGTCGCTTGCTTCGGGGTGCTTTTCGGGGTACCCACCCACGCCGATGCCAAAGTCGGGAAAGTTTTCCCGGATCAGGGCAACCAGATCGGACCCATAGGAAAGCCCTCCTGGTACCGGTTTGAAGGTGGTCTCACCCTTTGGAGGATCGCCACGCAGAGCCATCACATTACGAAAACCGGCCTCCGAAAATTCCTCCAGAATTTCCAGCAGTTCTTCGCGGGTATGCCCCACGCAGGTCAGGTGGGGCATTACTTCAAACCCATGCTCTTCCTTGAGCAGCCTTGCATAGCGCATGGTGGTCGCCCGGGTGCCTCCGCCCGCCCCGTAGGTGATGGATACAAAATCTGGTTGGTGAGGCTGAATCTGTGCCGCTGTCTCAAGCATTCTTTCTCCGCCCGCATCATCCTTGGGTGGAAAAAACTCTACGGAAAAAAGGGGCTTACCCTGCTCGAAACGCTCTTTGATGGACCGGCCTATGCTCATATACGTATCAACGTATCATGATGCGTTGATATGTACAAGATAACTTTGAGGTGGATCAGATGCTCTTGCGGGCACTGAGGTTGAGGTTATTGATTGCCTGGAGATAGCGGGCAACCCGGGGCTGTGGCTCCAGGGACTGGGCGCGCTCGAGTAGATCGGCGGCTTGTTGGTAGTCTTTCGCTCCCACCAGCATGCGGGCATGCCCGATCAGTGCTTCTACTTCGAAGTTGGGCAGCTTGGCCGCCCGTTCGAAGCGAATGGCTGCTTGGGCATAGTCGAGCTCCTCGCTGGCTAATCGGGCCGAAAGGATCAGAGCTTCTCCATCAAGGGGACGCTTTTGGATGACACCTTCGAGGATTTGAGCGGCCTCTTTTCTTTTACCAGTAGCAATACGCACCTCTGCTTGTAACATGCGTATGATTCGTTCATCGTCTTCCGAAAATCCTTGGCCAAAGATTTTCTCGATCTCTTCCAAATATTTAAATCCGGCACCGTAAGAACCACGACTAATCAAAACTTTGGCTGCCCGTGCATAACGATTGAGGCTGAGCGTTTCTTTCTTCGCCAAGGCCTGCTGGTAGGAGGCAAGGGAGTGTTCGTGCAGTCCGAGGTTGTGGTAGATGTCTCCCAGGGAAAGCGTCCCGGCAGCATCCAGCTGGTTCATCCGTCGGAGAGTTTCCAATGCGACTGCCGCGTCCTCTTCCCGGCCAAGTCCCTGCAGGGCAGAAGCTCTTGCCTTGTGACAAAAGAGGTCGTTGGGTTTGGTTTCCAGTAATTCGTCGAGCAATGCAAGGGCTTCGGCAAAGCGGTTGGTGGTCAGCAGACAATTGACCAACCCGTTCCTTGCATCTGTGCTTTCGGGATGCAGTAAAATGCCCATGCGGTAAGCATTTTCCGCGGACACCACCCGGCCCAGGGAAAGATGACAATAACCTAGGGCCACATAGGATATACCATCCGCTTCTCCCAGGCTGATCGCTTGGGCGAGGTTGCGTGAAGCCGCATCCAACTTTCCAAGACTAAGTTGCACAAATCCAAGATTCTTTCGGGCTCGTAAAAAAGAAGGAAATTTCTTCAGTGCTTTTTCATAGGTTTGTTCAGAGGGAGTGAGCCTTCCCAATTGGTAATACATTGTGCCGAGAGCAAAATCGAGAGCAGCACTTGTTTCGTTGGTGATTTTTTCCTCAAGATAAACAATCGCCTGTTCCATTTGGTTTTCTGCCTTGGCCACCACTTCCCGGAGAATGAATTGTTCTGCCTTGTCTACCCTGGGCTCAACCTCACTACGAAATCCATAGTCTCCCATAAATCCGCGGACAAAGGCAGGGTCGTTCCAGAAATCCTGCGTCAGTTCGGGTAAGGGAGCCTTGGCAAATAATGCCTGCAATATGACAGAAAGAAAAATGAGAAAAGAGAAGTTTGCTTTCATTTGAGCATAGAAAATCGTACAGGGAGATAGAACTCCACCTTCACTGCTTTGCCGTTGCGGGTGGGTGGTTCGTAAACCGAACCCTCCGCTGCCTTGCGGGAAGGTTCAATAAAATCTGGATGAGTGGAGGATACTGTTTCCAATACCTTTACCCGTCCCTGCTCGTTGATTTGCACCAGCAATTTGACCTCTCCTTCCAGGCCTTTACGGCGAAGATGGGATGGGTAAATCAGGGAACCCCGCTTCAGAACCGCTGGATTGCGGTCGAGGTCGTGCATCGAAAAAACCATTTCCCCGGCAAGCCCAGTGGGTGCAGGGTTATAATTGGCAAGGGAGAAAGCGGCTTTGAAGTCGCCTGGACCCACTTCGAGGGTGGCGGCACTGGGCTCGTTGATCAGGCGGACCTGCGGAGTGTCGAGGGCGGGGGCGGGCAGGTCGAGCTTCTGGACCACTTCTTTTTCCATTTCCGTCTTCGGCGGAGGGGGAGGAGAATAGGTGGGTACTTCGACAGGGCGTACAATCCACTCGTCGGGTCGTACAAATTCGGAGAGGGGAAGCAGGCAGAATAACCCGAACGAGACCAAGGCAGCGAGTAGGAGACTTTTCGTCCGCAGGTGAGGCAGTGGCTCTGTTTCCACTCCCGGGGTCCATTCGATCACCATACCTTCCTTCATTGGGCAAGGGGGCTGAGTTTGACGGCCTGTGCACCAGCAAGCATGGCCTGGTCCATCACCTGAGTGGCGAGTCCCGCACGGGCACCGGGCGATACCCGAACCACTACGGAGGGTGCTTTGTCCGAAGAATTGGACCGAACCAGGGGAGCGACCTGCTCCAGTCCGATCACCATACCATCCTGCAATAATTGGCCAGACGCGGGTAAGTCAAAGGAGAGAGGTTCCTCCAGGTTGGAGGAGGACGAAGCGGTATCCTTATGCTTGGGGGTGATGCCCACCTCATTGACAAAGGAAGTGGCGACAATAAAAAAGATCAGCAGAATAAAGACCAAGTCGATCAGGGGGGAGACATTGATCTCGGTACGCTCCGGTTCCTGGTTCAGTCTTCTTTTCATGCTCGTGGCTTGCGGGTGGCGATGGAAACATCCGTGGACTTTTTCCGTGCCTGAGCGACGATCTTGGCCAGTACCGAAGCATCCGCCCATTGATCGACCTGGATAACAACGGGTTTCCCCCGGTCCTTGCTCGCCTGTTCCACCAGTCCGGGAATTTCATCCAGTTGCACGGTCGATCCCGCATACTTGATCTCGTTTTCTCCGGACAGGGCAAAGATGACAGCATTTTTCTCGAGGGCTTTCCCGGTGACTGCCTGCGGGCGGGTAACCTCAATGCCGGG
>CAXBQX010000029.1:0-26518 GCA_963978365.1 uncultured Opitutales bacterium
AAATCCAGAGCTAAAACTCGTCCTATTGGATCCCTTTGTTTTGAGATCTGGAAAACTGGATCACCAGGATGTATGGCAGAAAAGAAAGACTGCCACAGATCAAATGCGTATGGTTGTTGCCCGTCTGGCCAAGGAGTTCGAAGCGGTTCATATTCCGATGCAGGATATTTTTGACGAGGCCATTTCTGAAGCTCCTGCAGTTCATTGGATTTGGGACGGCATTCATCCAATGCCTGCCGGTCATGAAGTCATTGCCCGTTCCTGGCTCGATGCGGTTTCGAGCCGTTGGCCAGGCAAATAATTTAGATAAAGAAAAGTCATGCCAGAGACTGATTGGGAAAAGAGATATATCGAAAAGGATACTCCCTGGGATAAAGGGGAGCCTGCTCCAGGTTTGGTGGATTGGTTGAAAAATCAAAACCTGGATCCCGACACCCGGGTCTTAGTTCCCGGTTGCGGTGGTGGCCACGATGCCGCCGCTTGGGCCAAGGCAGAATTTGAGACGACTGGAGTGGATTTATCCGAGCTTGCCCTGAACCAAGCAGGTGAAAAATATCAGTCGATTCCCGGGCTTGCTTTTTTCCCGGGTAATTTTTTGGAAGATGAACCCTATGAACCCTACGATCTAATTTTTGAGCACACCCTTTACTGTGCGATCGATCCGGACCGCCGGGGTGAATATGCCCAAGCTTTGACGCGGTGGTTAAAACCGGATGGTCTTTTTCTGGCGATCCACTTTACCTTCCCGCTGACCGAAGAGGGCCCACCCTTTGGCGCAAGCCGAGAGGAAATCATCGATCGATTCTCGGACAGTTTTGAACTCATCGAAGAATGGGAACCCCGAAACTTTGAGGGCAGGGAAAGAGAAGAACGAATGTTCTACTGGAAGCGCAAGTAACCTCTTTTTTTAACGGTTCCAATCTTTAGCCGGTAATCTGTTAGGCTCCGTAGATAGTCCTAAAATAAGCTATATTGGAGATTTGGATGAAAGAATCTTCAGCAATCTCTTTCGCCTGAATGTTATTTTTCCCTCCACTGAATTTTGTCTTCGGAAAGATCCAAAACCTGTTTTTGCTCCAACAACCGCTCGCGAAGTTTGGGGTAGGGCACTTGTTGAACATCCAATCCTTGATCCGCGGCAATTGCTGCAGCCACGCCAGCACCCTGGCCAATGACCATCCAGGCGGCTTCGATCCGCAAGGAGGAGATGGCCACATGAGTGGAGGATAAGGCCACGGGCACAAGCAGGTTTTTACATTGGGTAGGCTGGGGTAAAATCGCCCGATAGGGAACATGGTATGCATATCCGCGTCCATGCCCCGGAGGCTTGACCGGATAGATCGTGCCTTCATGAACCACCCCTCCTCCGGGGAGTGCGACCCTCTGGCAGTCATGGGAGTCGATGGGGAAGGAGGAGATGGCGATGGGGTCATCTTTGACCGGATGCCTGCGGATGTCCTTTTGCGAGAGAACGTACATTCCTTTCATTCTTCTGGATTCACGGACGTAGAGTGCGGGGGAGAAATGCCCAGTATCTTGAAACTCGTCTTTGCAAAGTCCCCATTGGGCGTATCTGCGTTGCATGTTTTTCGGGACAGTTGGGTCCGTGCTAAGAAAATGAATGAACTCCAAGGTGTATTGCTTGTGATCCTCCCAGATTTTTTGCCGACCCTCTTTATCTGAACTGTGCCAGTTCTTCGCTCCTCCGATCAACCCCAGGGAAAACAATTTGGATATGGCATTGTTCCCGTCGAATTTTCGGTTGGGCAAGGGGTAAGGGTCGAACCAGATACTGTCGGCAAAACCTGCCTTAATCGCTCTCCTCATAATTTCAAACCTTGCAGGATCGTACTTTTCAGGCTTGGGCATCGGTACCAAGTTCTGTGGATCATTGGTCAGGCAGAGCCGAAAACTGTAAGTCATTATATTATCATCTCCATCTTCCAGTGGGCCGGCATCTTGCCCCGTCAGCAGAGGAAGCAAGTTTCCTTCTTCATCAAATCCGTTGATGGGCAATTCTTTCTTGGGGTACTGTTTCCCAGCCAAAGATTCTCCGAAATCGGTTCTCCCTTCGCGACCTATGGTCCATTCCACTCCCGATGCAGCCATTAGATCTCCTTCATAGGTAGCGTCGACAAAGATATTCCCGGAAAAGGTTCCCCCGCTGGTCTCAATCGCATTGATTCGACCATGATCCATAGACACATCTTCAAGGTATTTTTCGAGATACACGGTCACTCCCGATTCCTCCAGCATCTGCTTGTAAATCCGCATGGCAACATGGGGTTCATAGGTCCACCTTGCCTGATTCTTTATTTGGGGGTTGTAGGGGGCAGGCTGCCCTCTTTTTTGGTAATCAGCAACCATGCGGGTATGGAATTCATGAAACAATCCCATGAGGGTGTCACGGTGCATTTGATTGGAGTCGGAAAAGCTTAACCCCCCGGTTACCAATCCTCCCATGTGAGAGGTTGGCTCAAGCAATAGGGTATTGGCTCCCTCTCTGGCTGCTGCAATCGCGGCAAATATACCTCCTGGAGTCGAACCATAGACAACCACGTCGAATGGATCGGACGGCGTTGTTTTAGCCAACATGGGAGCCAGGATGAGGAATTTGGCACAAAACAGGATTAGAATATTTTGTAACAAGAGAGCTTTCATTATTAATGCTGGAAAATGCGAAGGTAAGTTTGTGTGTGTACAAATTCAACTCCTTTGCCACCGTTTACACAAAATCGTACGGCTAGGTTCATCTCCTCAGCTTTCTGCATCCCTTTTTCTAATCCCATAATCATAAGGGCAGTAGCCCAAGCATCCGCATCTCTGGCAGTGGGTGCAAAAGCATTTACTGCGATCAGGTTATTTTCCACAGGTTTCCCCGTTTGGGGGTTGAGTAAGTGAGACGCATTTCGGGGCGACTTAGGATTTGTTTTGTTTAGTCGGTAAGTACCCGATGTGGCTACTGCATAATCGCGAAGAGCTACCGACACCAATCCGTCCCGATCAAATTCTCCGCTCTCTAATCCGACGATCCACCCATTATGACATTTCTTTCCTTGTCCATGGGCCCTGACTTCTCCTCCAATTTCAACCAGATGATTTTTGAAAGTCCATCGGTTGAGAAGAAGACAGACCTGATCTATGATTTCTCCTTTGGCTGACCCGGAAAAATCTAATTGTAGTTTAGAGAATTTTTTTCGAACCCTGTTTTTTGGTAACACCTCTAAATTTTCCATTCCTGTGAGCTTCTTGATCTCTGCAATTTCTTCATCCTTTGGGATTGTGGATCGTGTGCCACTGGTTGGCCCAAATCCCCAGAGGTTGACTAACGGTGCGATGGTTGGGTCAAAAGCACCACCGGTCTCACGATGCATCCACTGGGCATGTTGGACTAACTCATAGAGTTGCGGGTTCACTTGCAAGGGAGTCGTGCTTTTATTGGCATTCCACAGAGACAACTCGGAGTCGGGTCGCCAGTGGGAAAAGATTTTTTCAGCTTGTTCTAATTTTTGAACAATTTCCCTCCTTAACTGTTCCGCATCAAACTCTTTACGGGCCAGTACTTTGATTGACCAAGTTGTGCCTAATGCACTGCCCGAAAGTTCGGTGAGATTAGGTTTTACCTGACTATCTTCTTGATTACAGCAGGATAGGCAAATGACAGCAAAACATAGCGAACCACACCCGATCCACCTGCGGAAAAACGGCCCCAAATCAAAACGGTTCTTTGGGTGCTGGTAGATATTGAACAAAGTCACCATCCTTTTTTTGCATCTCTTCAACCATCCTGATTCGCAGTTTTTTGAGCAATTCATGATGTTGGTGACTTGCGGCTAAATTATTCAACTCCTCAGGGTCTTCGTTTAAATCGTAGAGTTCTTCAATGATGCCATCCTTGAAGTGTCGGATATATTTGTATTGTTCCAGACGCATCATCATCCACGCATATAAATCTCTCCTTTTAAAAATATCGTAATTCTTATTTTTAAGATGTTCCGTAATCTGATCCCCATATTCGTATGTCGTATTGATCATCAGCATGGGATCGTCCAGCGAGGATTCAGGATTATTGAGTAGATTAGAAAGATCTCGACCATGCATTTTCCAAGCAGGCTTGATTCCGGTCAGGGAATGGATGGTTCGGGTAATATCTACCCCATTAACCGGCTCGGTGCAGACTGTGTTTTCCGGTATTGTGCCAGGAGCCGAAAAAATCAGCGGGGCGAGAAGATTGGCATCGTAAGGAGCCCATTTTTCCTGCATCCCATGATGTCCCCAGGCAAATCCCTGGTCGGAGGTAAAGATGACTACGGTGTTTTTAAACTGGTCGGTTTCTTTTAGAGCGTTGAGCATGGAACCGACTCCATCATCGAGAGACCGTATGGCCCTGTGATATTTTTTTACGATGGTCTCGTAGCCAACCGGGCGTCCATTTGCATCTTTTTTCCACCGGGTGAGGTTTGTAAGGTGCTCGGGCTTGGTTGGGCGGGGGCCAAAAATATCCAATGGCACACGGGCATCGGGTGCATCCGCATAATCATTGAGGTGACGGTCCGCTGGGGTGTATGGACCGTGCACTCCCGGGTAACAGAGCCAAAGAAACCACGGCTTTGGGCTAGCCGCTTGCTTTCGAACATACTCCTCGGCGATTTCGGTGAAGCGGTCATTGCTGTATCCACCTAGGGGTTCTCTGGGCCCTCCATTTGTTCGAACTAGGGTGCCGTGGTAATAAGCATTAGAGTTTTTTCTTCCGTTAGCACTGCCTCGATCCCAGATGACCGAGTAATCCCAGTCCCTTCCATGTCCCACATCTTCTCCCAAATGCCACTTACCAATGCAGGCAGTCTCGTAGCCATTGCTTCGGAGTACCTTTGGGAAAAATGGCAGTCTCTTGGGATCGTACGATGCCATTGGGTATTTGGTGATTTGGATCGAATCCAGCCGGTGCTGCAAGAGACCGGTCAGGGCGGAGGCACGGGAAGGTTGACACCAGGTGCCGGTGTAGCACTGGGTGAAACGCATCCCAGATTTTGCCAACTGGTCGATATGAGGAGTGTTTACCCATGGTCGTGCATTCTCATAAGCAGATACCGATCGGATCGATTGATCGTCGGTGAAAATATAGAGAATGTTTGGCTGTTCGTCGCTAGCCGAGATAGATGCACATATAGAGAAGAAAGAAAAGAGAGTGAGGAGCATTGATGCTACTGGGAGACCGAGTCGGTTTCTCGACTACGGCCCGCATCCAAGATTGCCTGAAGTTCCGCATTCAGCTTTTCGACTAGGTCGGGATTGGACTTAGCCAAATTTTTCGATTCACTTGGATCATTGACCAAGTCAACCAAGGTAAGTTTTTCCACATTTGTATTCGCCAGCGTTTCTTCTACTTCTACATTGCGTGCCATTTTTTTTGCATGACGCAGTAGTTTCCAGTTTCCTTTGCGGAAGCCAAAATTGCCCCTTCCACCATTGTCTTGTTGAATTAGGTGTTCACGCCCCTTAGCTCCATTCTCACCGATGAGGGCTGCCATAATGTTTTGGCTGTCCACAAAGGCTTCTTCCGGGATGGAAACCCCAGCCTGAGAAACCAGGCTGGTGGCTAGGTCGATGGTGCATACGATTTCATCGGATACTCCGGGTTTAATTTTCCCAGGCCACCATGTTATAAAGGGGGTTCTTGTGCCTCCCTCGAAGATACTATACTTCCCACCTTTGTAGGGTCCGGCGGATTTGTGATCTCCCATGTATTCTAAGGCCCCGTCTTTATAACCATCATCCCCAACAGGACCATTGTCCGAGCAGAAAATAACCATGGTATTCTCCTCCAGGTTTTGTTCTTTAAGGATACGAACGAGTTCACCGACACACCAGTCCAATTGTACGATGGCATCCCCCCGGTAGCTCAGGGCTGACTTTCCTTGAAAACGCTCATGAGGAATGCGGGGAACATGAAGGTCATGGGAGGCAAAAAAGAGGAAGAAGGGAGAATCTTTATTTTCTTTGATCCATTCCTCCGATTTCTCTACCCACTTATCGGCGAGGTCTTCATCGCGAAAACGAGCGGCATGACCGCCGGTGTAGAACCCAATTCGGCTGATGCCATTATGGATGGTTCCGTTATGGCCGTGAGACCAATCCATTTTGAGGGTATCCCGATGGCTGATGCCAGTGGGGTGTTCTGGGGTTGGCTTTTTGTTACCTACCCAAAGTGGATCTTTAGGGTCGAGGTTGAGTACGCGATCATTTTCAACATACACTTGGGGCACACGGTCATTGGTGGTGGGGAGGAGGAAATTATAATCAAACCCAATCTCATTGGGTCCAGGTTTGAGCTGTCCATTCCAGTCTGGCCCTTTGCCAGGAGCTCCGAGCCCAAGGTGCCACTTGCCAATCACCGCTGTTTTATATCCTGCTTTTTTAAGCAGATCTCCTATTGTAGTTTCGCCAGGTTGGATAATCGATGGCCCATTGGGTGGGGCGATTCCGGTACCTTCTCTACGAAAGGCATAGTTCCCTGTAAGGAAGGAATAGCGCGTGGGTGTGCAGGTGGAAGCCGAACAATATCCACTGGTAAAGCGCAGGCCTTCTTTGGCGAGTTGGTCAATATGGGGAGTTTTTAGATTCTTGGGTTTGGCTCCGTAACACCCCAAATCTCCATACCCGAGATCGTCTGCCATAATGACGACTATGTTGGGCGTGTCTGCGTGTAGAAAAGCAAGGCAGGTTAAATTGGAGATGAAAAAGGCTGATAAAAGATTAAATTTCATAAATCTGTAATGTGGACAGAAAGAGCAATGAGTTCAAGGGTTCATCCGCTCTTCGATCTCATTTGGATCCAGAGGGGCGTCGGTCATCAGGTTGATTGGTTGGTCACCCGATATGACGATGTCGTCTTCCAAGCGAATACCGATTCCCTCTTCAGGAATATAAATCCCAGGTTCCACCGTAAAGACTGCACCTTCAGTTAAGTGAGTTTGTCCGTTGGATACATCATGGACATCCAGCCCTAGGGAGTGACCGAGTCCGTGCATGAAATACTTGTGGCAGGCTGGTTTGCCTGGCTTGTGATTCTTGATGTCCCTGAGGCTGATGAGTTTAAGACGGACCAATTCCTCATTCATCATCTCATGAGCCTCACTCCTCCATTCCTTGATTTCCTTACCTGCTGTGGCACCCGTGATAGATTTTTGCAGAACTCGCAGCACCGCTTGATAGACCTGTTTTTGCCGGCGGGAAAATTTTCCGCTGACGGGTACGGTGCGGGTGAGGTCGGCGTTGTAGTTTGCATAGCATGCGCCCACATCCATTAAAAGCAGGTCTCCCTTTTTACAGGCTTGGTCGTTTTGGAGGTAGTGGAGCACGCAGGCATTCTTGCCTGAGGCGATAATCGGACCGTAAGCAAACTTGCATCGTTTTGAGATAAAGGCACGAGCCCACTCCGCCTCAATTTCATATTCCATAACCCCAGGTTTAATGCATGGGAGTACATCCTTGAAAGTATTCGTCGTTACCTCGACTGCCTTTTTGATTAACTCGATTTCTCTTGGTTCTTTAACAAACCGCAAGGCATGCATGTGGGGTGCGAGACGAAGAAACTTTCTTTTGGGATAGCGATTGCGTAGGGAGTTCCTAAACCTTTGATCCCTGGTTTCCACCGGATTGTTGGCTCGTTGGTGCTCGTTGTCGTTGAGGTAGAAGGGACCTTGAACCTTGCGGGCCAGCTTGGCGAATACCGCGTTGAAGTCTTCCACCCAGTGCACTTGAGAAATTCCTGAGATTTTTCGGGCGTCGGTTTTGTTCAGTTTGTACCCTTCCCAAATGAGCAGGGTGGGATTGGGTTTGCGGATGAAGAGATGAGCCCGTTCGCTAGCCTTGCTGGCTCCCGGATGAAGGAGGAGGATCGATTCCTCCTGCTCAATGCCTGAAAGGTAGAAAAGGTCAGAATTGGGGTGATAGGGCAGGGTGCCGTCCGCATTGCTCGGCATGAGGTCATTGGCATTGAGGACGATTAGGCAGTCATCCGGCAACCGTTCGAACAGTTGCTTGCGGTTATGAGCGAAAAGTCTCGGTTCAATGGGATGATGGCGCATCTTTCGTTTGCTTTAGGCGACTCTCTTCAATTTTGAAATCCGCCCAGTCTGCACCCACTCCGCCACAAAAATATCCCCGTTGGGAGCAAAGCAGGCATCATGCGGATGAATAAACTTACCTTCCTTCCAGGTTTTGGAGTTCCCCCGGCTAACCTTTTTCTTGGTGACCACATTGTCGACATCATCCCCCAACCTTGCGACTACCTGATTGTTTTCGTCGAGCAAGGAGATACGGGCGTGAAGTTCGGGAATCATTAGTAGGTTCTCCCATGTGTCCGCGTTGGCGGGCATGCCGTATCCGGAAAGGGTTTCCCGGTGCGATCCGTCGAGGTTGAGAAACTGGATGGTGTGGTGAGCTCGGTCGCAAATGACTACGGTTTCTTCGCCTTTTCTGCGATCCACCCAGATGCCATGAGGTGTGCTGAAGGTGCCTTTCCCGCCCCCTGGTCCGCCGAATTTCGATACCCAGTTACCTTCTTTGTCGTAGCGATGAATCCAGAAAGAACCGTAGCCATCAGCGAGCAAAAACCCGCCATCCTCCAGAAAGGCGAAGTTGGTCGGCAAAAAGGCGTCTCTTCCCCAGCGGGGCTTACCCTTCCCCTCAAACCGTACCGCCCCGGGTTCATTTTCTCCCTTTAGGTAGATCCCGCTTTCCATGGGGGCATATTTTTCCCAGACGGTTTCGCCAGTGAGGGTGAGCTTGGCGAAGGCCTTGATGTTTTGGTAGGCACAGACATAGAGAAACTCCTCGTTGCCTTCCCGGTGCACCTCGATCCCGTGGCCCCCGCCCTGGAACTGGTTTCCAAAAGCCCGGACAAATTTACCCCTCGGGTCGAAGACGAAGATGGACGGATGGTCCTTTAGGTGTCTCCTGCCCTCGTGAATGACATAGATGAATCCTGCCTTGTCCACCGCGAGGTTGTGGGTGGTCTGCCAGTTATATTGGTCAGGAAGTTGGGCCCAGTCGTGAGTGACCTCAAATTGATGAGGTCCTTCGCCAATCACCATAGGGTTGTTGCCCGATTTTTTGCCAAGGAGAAGATGGGGCAGAACTAGACTGCTGGTTGCAGAGGCACGGAGGAAGGATCGACGATTCATGGGAATGATTTAAATTAAAAAATAGGATCGTTTCGTTGATCGAGAATTACGGCAGGATGGAGCCTAGGGAAAGCTAAAATCAATAGAGAGACCTCACTTCCTGCACGATGATTGACAATCCCTCGGACACCACTCCTTCACTCTGAGAAAAGGTGATGCGGATGCATTCGTCCTTATGTTGCCAAGGTTCATTCAGTCCGGGAAAAAAGTAATGTCCGGGTACCACCAGCACACCTTTTGCTTTTAATCTTTGGTACAGTTCTTCGGTGGTTATGGGCAAGTCCTTCAGCCAGAGCCATAGGAAAAGAGCACCCTCCGGTTTATGAATGGCATAGGGCAGACCATTCAGTTCCTCCTGCAGTTGTGTGACTGCCCGTTTCGATTTTTCTGCATAGAAGGGTCGAATGACCTTCCTGCTAACTTCCAAAATCTCTCCGCTACGGACCAGTTCCAGGGCAAGGGCTGGGCCAAGACTGCCGGGGGCAAGGCTGAAAACGGAGGTTATCCTGGAGACCAATTGTATGATTTCCTTTCGGGCGATGACGATACCGGTGCGGAGGGTGGGTAGTCCAAACTTGGAGAGGCTTAGGCAAAGAACCATATCCTCGTCCCAAACCGGGGTTACTTCACTTTGGATGATACTCGGAAAGGGGGCACCGTAAGCGTTATCGAGAATCAGGGGAACTCCGGCACGGCGTGCGAGTGTTCTAAGTTTTTCAACTTCCTCATCGGTGGCTACATTACCAGTTGGGTTGGTTGGGCGGGACAGGCACAGAGCACCGACTTCTCTGCTAATATGCAGGTCATCGAAATCGATTCGGTACTTGAAAAAGGGGGCTTCAAGGGATTCGATTTTTGGTCTGCGTGCGAGAAAGAAGTCTGGCTCCAAGCCCACTTCGGTATACCCGATGTATTCGGGAGTGAGGGGGAGCATGATCTGTTTTTTCCGGGAACCCTCAAAGCGACCGGCGAATAAATTAAAAAGGGAGACAAAGGCATTTTGGCTTCCATTAGTCAGGGCAATGTTTTCCCTCCCAATTCCCCAACCGTACTCGCGGTTGAGCATGTCCGCCAAGGCTTCAAGAAAGGGAGCGGCACCCTGGGGTGTATCGTAATTTCCGATCAGTCGCTCGAATTCCCCTGGTCGGTCGAGAATCTCCATCATGCGTCTACGGGCAAGTGCCTGCACTTCGGGAACATGGGCGGGGTTGCCACCTCCTAGCATGAGTGGAGCTGGGTCCGTGGCGAGGGCCGACCCGAGGTCCTCCATCAATTCGGCGATCCCGATCCTACCGGCGAAGCGTTTTCCAAAATCAGACAGTTCAATATCCACGCATCCATTCCAAATGGAAAACCCTATCCCAGCGAGATCAATATTTTATTTCCTTACCAATAGCAAAGCGGGCGGTAAAAATAGGTGACTTGAAAAGGTTCATTCGCTGTAAAGTTCGTCAATGAATTGGCTCACTTCTTTTTCTATTTTAAGAGTAATATTATGATCTAGGGTAATGTGGTGATGAGAATTGATTAAGGCACAGGAAACCAACTGGGTACCTAGTGCAAAAATCAAAATTCTCATTTCAACCTTTATTTTGGAGCTCAATATCAGTGAACAATAAGGTCGGATCCTTTTAGGTAAAAAGCAAGGGATTCAAAGATAGTGAAATTGGGTGTGCTTTTGAAATTTTTGTAATCTCTCATCTGATTTTATTTTCTTTTATTGGTTAAGGTTATTGGTTCCACTGATACCAGGTACTGCTGTTGTAGCCATAGATGTACTTACTCTCGGCTAAAGTATTTTGAGGAAAATAATACCACCCTTCAGCCGACTCATTAACAAGGAAGAGCATATTGGGCATTTCTTGGTTCATCCAAAACCAGCCCAATTTGTCGTGGAACATCCAAAAAGAGGCTTGGTCCTCGCAAATTTTAAGGAAGCACCAACCCATATCGATGTGGTAGATCCATCCGTTCCCTGCATCAAAAAAGAGTCCGATCCCTTGGGCATTATACCAGTTGGAGCCTAGCACTTCGATCATGGGGAGCTTTTCAATACTGGGTTCATTAGAAACTTCATCCGCCTTGCCATCTTCGTTTAGATCTCCGTTATTCTCGTTAACCTCCTCTGTGTTTTCCTCATCAGAAGGCTTTGTCCCTCCGGAATTACTTGCAGAAGTATTGCTATCTGTATCTACACTAGATATTGGATCCAAAAAAGAAGACACTTTCCAGTTTAAACGATTTTCAATTTCTTCGGCATGGAAGACATAGGAAGCACCGGGTAGAGATTCCACATCTTGGAGCCATTCATTTAAATTGATTGCATTGGAGGAGTCGCTGGTACCCATAGATGCGACTACGGCGTTTTCAGTTTGATTGGTTTCTAATTGAAAAACAGCCTTCATTTCCTGCAAAAGAATTTCATTCACCTGATAAAGCATGTTTACCAAGAGTGGGTCACTATCCTTATCAAAGCTTATCTTGAAGGGGTCTTGGTGTGCTTGGATCATGACGCTGAGTTCTTCTTTAATCGTCATGGTTCCATCGTTTAGGAGAAGCTCTATTTTATCGGATCCTTCAAATCCTGGTGCTGGAAGAAAGACAAGTTCTCCGTCATCCAGGTAGCAATCTCCATTGGTTGGTTGAGCACCAAGTGAGACAATTAATTCGTCTTCATCTGCATCTTTGGTGGTGAATTGAATCCTCAATGGCGTTTCACGAATTCCACCAGATAGGGCAGATAGGTTGTATTCGAAATATGGTGCATCATTTTGAGATTCGACCACCAGATTGATTTCGGCTGGCATGCTGGTTAATGACCCATCGGTTGCGGTCACGGTAAAAGCATCTATGCCATTGAAATCCTTGGAAGGTGTGTAGGTGTAATTGGGACCATTTCCCAATAGTATTCCATTCGCAGGTTCTGAAGTGATGGCGAATGTTAAGCTGTCTCCTTCTGGGTCAGATGCAATTAACTTGATTGCAATATTGCCATCCTCCTTGAGGTGAAAGGTGGATGATTGAACAATAGGAGCATCATTAACCTCAAGTATACTCACTTGAACCGATCCATGATTTCCATGAACAGAACCATCAAAAGGACGATAGGTAAAACGATCTGTACCTGAGAACTGTTCGAAGGGGGTGTATATCCATTGGTTGCTTCCATTTTGGATGAGTGTGCCGTGGCGAGGGTTGCTCACGATGTCAAAGGACAGGATGTCTCCATCAACATCGTTTGCGAGAAGTTCAAAAGAGACAGATGTGTCTTCATTGGTTTCAAGATTAAGGTTTTGAGCAACGGGAGCGTCGTTTGTTGCCTCAAGCCGAACCAATACGGTTGCTTCTTGGCTATTAAGAACACCGTCTGTAACAAGGTAGCGAAAACTATCTTCACCGTTGAAGTGGTTGTTGGGAAAATAGAGCCATTGTCCACTTTCTTCCCAGAGGAATCCATTGGTGGGTAATTTTGTTAACTGAAGGGTGAGGGTATCCCCATCGATGTCTCCATAATCAAAGTCGACGAAGAAAAATTGGTCTTCGGTTGCATTAATGTCAAAAGACTTGGCCCAGGGTGCATCGTTTTGGGGCTCCACTTCGATGGTAACGATTGCAAGATCGCTTTCTTTTCTACCATCGGAAACTTTATAAACAAGGCGGTCCTGCCCGTTATAATCTCTTGCAGGTGAGTAGATGAAAAGATCATTTTCATTATTGTGCGAACCATAATTAGGAAACTCAGTAACGATGAAAGTAAGCTCATCTCCGTCTGGATCTGTGCCCTCCAGCATAAATTCGATGCTACCGTCTTCTTTTACCTTTACTGTTTTAGATGTAGCTACGGGAGCCTGATTTTCCAAAACCTCTAAGGATACTTCCACGGCAAAGAAAGACTGTTTGGGATCATTACTGGAGAAATGAATCTCAGCCGTGTAGTTTCCTTCTGCAAGACCAGTTGCGTCGACAGATAATTCCATATTGGCTGCTGCTCCTCCTGGAACCTCTCCTGATGTGGGAGATGCGCTTAACCAAGAAGGCTGGAAGGAGCGAGTGGACCAATGGAGGGCATTTTGAATAAGAACCCACCCATCAGTCGCTTGATCCCATTGACCATGGGTAGGGAAGAAATTTAAATCAACCACGAGATTGGGTTCGGTACGAAAAGTTACCAAGGGTGTTCCGTCTGCCCAAGACGCAGCAACTACTCCGCCTTCAGTAGGTGCTTCATGCAAGATTCGAAGGGTCCCTGAAAATGCGTTTACTCCTTCGAGCAGAGGATGGTTTGATAAGTGAATTTCGCCTAAATGATTTTCAAAATCATCAAAAGAGGGCTGCATATCAAAGAGCGACAAACCTTGAGTTCTCCAGTTGCCAGCGAGCGACCAATCATCCGACTCGGCAAAGAAGAGATTCTCACCAGGCATCGTGATCACGGCCCCTCCGGTGGCTGAATACTCGTAAACTAAGTTTCCTAGAGCCTCGTTGTCCCAGTAAGAATAATTACTGTAAACAATGACCGCATCAAAAGCACTAATTTCATCCAATAGCGGGGTAAGACCAGAAACATCTACAGTGGTTACACCGGAGATATTATCCAATTCTGATAATCCTAGCCCAAAGCTTTCCAATTCGCTTGATGCTTCTCCACCAAGAACTGCAATTTCCAACCCACTGGTCGTGTTTGAACCTTCATATCGAACGGCAGTGGGTGCGTCTTCTTCTCTGGCTGTAGGATTCTGATTAAGAAAAAGAGCATGGCCTGGGTTTGAAAAGTCAGGTGTGCGTCCATCTGCATTGAGACCTGCTACCACTTGGTCGAAGTCAAAATTCCGAGCTCTTTTCATATTAGTTTCCACAACTCGTGCATCCCATGTACCTCTTGCCTCCCCAGCATTTGTAATGGTCACATGGTCTTTGGTTGATTGTCCAGGCTCCAGGTTTACACGAATAGAACTTGGTGAGTAGGAGAGGGAAGGTGGGGTGATCGCATTCATTACTAACACAACATCTGTTGAGGAATGGGCTGGATCGTTTGAGTTGACCCTCAGGGAAGTTCGAATGCTTTCACTGGAGACTGGACTTCCAACAATCTCAACCAATCGTTCCTCGCCTGGTGCTATTGATAATTGATTGGTGTTTGTTGAAAAAGCATCATGCCCAAAGTCCAAGCTATTGATCTGCAAGGTGTCGGTACCAAGGTTGCTTAAGGTGATAGTTAATCCTTTACTATCTTCAGTCCAAACATCTCCAAAATTGAGCTCTCTTGGGTAGACTGCGATTTCTGGAGTCCCAGTAATCGTAAGGTTTACAGGTACTTCAATTAAGCTAGCTAATGGGTCGTTGGTCTCAAGAGAAACGATGGCACTCTTCTTGCCTGCTACAAAGTTCTCTGCATTGATTGAAAAATCCATATCAAATTTCCCACCTGCAGGGACGCTTCCTGATTGAGGGCTTACCGTTAACCAATTTGGGGAGGAGGATTGGACGGCTTCGAATAAATTTAATCTTCCTCCAGATACCATCTTACCTTGGAACGCCTCGATTGGATCCGTTGAATTCATCAATAAATTTTTGAGTTCTTGGTGCCGCGCATTTGGGTTTTGGCTCAGCAATACTGCAGCTGCACCTGCAACATGCGGAGTGGCCATAGAGGTTCCACTCATGTAAGCAGTGCCGCCATTGGCTGTGAGGTTTAAAATGCCAGTCCCTGGCGCAGCTAAATCAACGCTGATTTCTCCGAAGCAGGAAAAGTATGCCAACTGATCACTAGGGTCGGATGCTGCTACCGAAACTACATTAGGTGAATCGTAGTTTGCTGGGTAGTGAGGGGACTGGTCGTTATCTGTTCCACTATTTCCTGCAGCAGCACAGAATAGGTGACCAGCATCCCCTGACTCATTGATTACATCTTTTAGGGCCTGGCTATAACCGCCACCTCCCCAACTGTTGTTACTGATTGGGATATCCATTGCCACGCAGTAAGCGATGGCATCAATGGCATCAGAAGTGTATCCCCATCCCCCATCGGAAAGAAACTTAAGTGCGACCAATTTTGTGTGCCAGGCAACTCCAGAAACCTGTTTGCTGTTATTGGTGGCCGCAGCGATTGTACCTGCCACATGAGTCCCGTGGTTGTGACCATCCATTGGGTCGTTGTCAGCGTTAACAAAATCCCAGCCGTATACATCATCGATATAACCATTCCCATCATCGTCGATACCGTTTGCAGGGGTTTCTCCAGGGTTTTTCCAGATATTTCCCTGCAGGTCTGGGTGCATGTAATCAATACCGGTATCTATGACTCCGACTTTTACATCATAGGAACCTTTTGCTAATTCCCATGCTTGGGTAGCCTGAATTTTTTCTAAGGCCCATTGATCCGAAAATTGAGGGTCATTGGGTGCTCCGCTTCGGCGAACCACATAATTGGGTTCTGCATATGCGACTGCTGGATCACTGGCTAATTTGCTGGCTAACTCCGATAAGGATGATCCATCCTTTGCTTGCACAAGAATCATGTTTGAAGACGAGAGGGCTTTACCCGATGTGCCTGGTTTGAGTGCTGAACCTAATGATCTTTCAACCGTAAAGGATTCACCCAGTCCGCTTGCATTTTCGAAATTTGATTTACCGGTCTTAAAACTGACGATCAACTGGTTGGGTGCATGTTCGTTGGCAAATGGATCTTCAGGGATAATTTCTCCGGATTGGTTGTTTTGTTCATTCAATCTTTTTGCCTGTGAGCTTTGTGATGAACTCCGAATGGATTGAACTGTAAAAGTTCCATCGGCCAGTCCGGCATAGTTTTCTAGGGCAACCTTTTCAATTGTTGAACTTCCTGCTTTTACAGTGACATTTACTACCTCTGGATTCACATTTAATTTTGGGGTAGCTAAGCCCTCTCCATTCAAAAGAATAGTTGAGGGAGAATTGTCCGCATTTGAAAGTACGGAGATTGTTTCCTGAAAAAGTCCGCCTCGGTCAGGTTGGAAGGTAACCTTTACTTCTGAGGATTGACCGGGCAGAAGTGTCGTGGGTTGGAAGTTTGTACTAAAGCCGTTATCGGAAATGTTGATACTTTCGAGAATAACAGGAGCATTTCCATTATTCTCTAAACGTGTGGTCTTAGTTTCAGATAAACCGACTTCAAGTAACCCAAAATCTACATTGGACGGAGTAATCACCAAGGACTTTGCTTCTTCGATGTTTAGAGTAATGGGGATCGTTACTTGTTTTTGTTCAGGGTCGTTGGTGCTGATTTCAATTTCAGCCTGATAGGATCCAGCACGAATAGATCCAGCCTTTAAGGTAAGATCGAGGGATTCTTTTTGTCCGGCTTCGATCTCTCCCTGCAGCTTGGATATATGAAGCCATTTTGGTGCAGTGGACAAACGGATCGTCGAATTTGATTCGATCTGCTGGTTATTGTAGCCAACCAGCAGACCCACATCTGCAGATGAATTTTGGATCCCGGTTGTAGCTCTTTCGATCAAGCCGTTCATATTTTCATAGCGGAAGCGAATCGCACCTCCTGCATTGATATTGATCTGGAAGGTATACTCTCCGAGTCCCCCGAAATCCCGAACTCTGTCGTATTGTACGGTCAGACCTTCTTGATCTATGGTGTAATAAATATTTCCTCCCTGGGATGGGTCCAGATCTGTTGCAAATGCTGCAACAAGGTTAGCTGGCATCATGGTAGTGGGAAGGGGGAAATGACCGTGTAGAGAGGAACCACTTCCTAGGGTTAGGTAACCATTGGAACTAACAAAGACTTCCCTGAAGGATTGATCGTAAAAATCAAAACCAAAGGGCAGTGCAATTTTTGCAAACCCATCATCCGTGGAAGAAAGCTCTTCGAGCAATTCTCCGTTGCTTGAAATATCACTCCAATTATGGGTAGGGCCTGCATGATCGTTGGAATCACTCCATGAGTACCCGTGGTAATCAGGGCCTCCACCCAATTTCGAGACGGGTGCCCCGCTTCTCAAATCTTTCATTCCCTTATCAAGCGGAGCAAAATGGCTTGCTGAAAATACATTTCCCAAAGAAAAGGAGCTCCCCGCCAGCCCATTGGCTCCTTTTAATGACCAACTGAGCGAGCTTCCTCCCAGATTCTGTAAGTGAATCTGTAAGGTTTTGTCTTCATTCATATTGAGATTGGCATCGAGGTTGCCTGGGCTGTGGGAAAGTTGTGGGGCAAATCCAGCATCCCCAGACAACGGAAAGCTGCGTATGGAAAACCCATTTTCATCTGTCATGACCATCATATCTGTGACCACACTCCCTGCCTGAAGGGGAGTGAAGTACAACTTTGTGGTAGATTTTTCTCCGGGGTGGAGAGTTATTGGCAGCGTCAAATGATGCGAAAAAGAAGAATCAGCAAAGGCGATCCGACTAATAGAAATCGGATTGGTACCTGAATTATATGCTTCAACTGTTTTCTCTGCAGAATGTCCCACATAAACATGACCAAAATCAAGGTTTGCCGGGCGGAATACTAATCCTCCATTTTCCGAAAGTCTTTCAGCGGAGACCTGGGTCAAAATTAAAGGTGCATTTGGGTCATTTGATTCAATCTGTAAACCACTTTGCTCAAAACTGGTGGGCATTTGATTCGCATCTACCAATACTTCAATTTCTATATTCTGACCCGCAGGTAAAATAGATTCACTTACCTCATTACATATGAGCCAGCCCGTTTGCTCAGTTTTGCTTAAAGAGTAAACAAGGTCTCCATCTCCTAGGTTTCGGATGGTTAAGATTTGAGTTTGGGATTCATTTTCGTTGAGACCGAAGTGAAGATCCGATGGTTCGACTACAATTTGAGGCTGTGAGATAAGCCGTGCCATCAAAGGAATGGTCAAGGTTGGCTCATTACTGGCATCACTTTTGACATGTAAGGAAGCCTGATAATTTCCGTCCATATCGGCAAAAAAGCTGATATGTCCAGCTTGAGCCATATTAGGCTCAAGCACAAATGGTGTTGGTAAGGAAACGGAAAAGGGGAGTTCTGATTCACTTTCATTTACCAAAAGTGCTTCTGTTACGGTTGTATCAGCGTTTCCAGTATTGCTTAAAATAAATTCAATTTTATGGGTTTCATTTTTTCCTACCTCACCAAAATCGATGGAGGATGGATTAGCTGAAATGAGGTTTTCCTGAGGCGGTTCATTCGATAGTGCTTTGAGAATATTCAACCGCCCTCCGGTCACACATTTTTCGGTTAGGGTATCTTCAGGGTCTGTGCTTTCCATCAGGGCATCTTTTACCTGAGCGGATTGCCATTGCGGATTGGATGCGAGCAGGAGAGCATAGGCACCGGCAACATGTGGCGTGGCCATGGAAGTACCGGAATAGCTGGCATAGCTGTTTCCTGGAGTTGTGCTGAGAATATTCACTCCTGGTGCAAAGAGGTCTACGCTGTTTTTACCATAACATGAAAAATAAGCACTTTTACCAAAATGATTATGAGCCCCGACTGAGATCACATTGGCGGACTCATAAGAAGCAGGGTAGCTTGGGTAAGCATCATTATCTCCAGCATGATTTCCCGCAGCGGCCACAAATCCAATTCCTGCATTTGAGGCCTCATCAATGGCATTTTTCATGGACGAGGAAAATCCGCCTCCTCCCCAGGAGTTTGATGTTAAATCAACGCCGATCTTGGTTGCGTAGGAGATAGCTTTGACTGCGTCTGAAAGGTAGCCGCCCCCTGATCCTCCAAGGAATTTTAAGCCAACCATCGAAACATTCCAGTTAACCCCGACCACTCCTTTCCCATTATTGCCAACGGCTCCGATCGTTCCGGCACAGTGAGTACCATGTGAGTTATCATCGTCTGGGTTGTTGTCGTTATTATAGAAATCCCATCCGTGGAGATCATCCACATAACCATTTTGATCATCATCAATACCATTACCGGCAATTTCATTTGGATTAACCCACATGTTTTCACGAAGATCTTCATGATCTCGATCAATACCTGTATCAATGACACCAACTAAAACATCTTTACTGCCAGTCTGCAGTGCCCAAGCCTCTTGTGCATCAATATCTTTATCTGTGCTTCCTCCTGTTTGCCCAGTGTTGTGAAGACCCCAGAGTTCAAGTAATCTTGGATCATTTGCATTTTCAATCGCATAGACAAAATAGTCAGGCTCGACTACCGCAACCAAGTCGCTCAAAGCTTCCAAGGATTCTTTTTTATGTTCGATTTGATCCAAAGTGAGAGAATCCTTGAGGGAGACGATGTAACTGGTTTCACTAAGTTTTTCTTTTACAAAGCAATTAAGTAAGGCCAGCCCAGCCTCGAATTCATTTTGAGTGACATTGGACCTAACCTGCAAAATGAGATGGTTCGCTACTTGAGCTTCGATTGTATCTATTTGCTCGTTTGCTTGGTTGAAAAAACTTCCGCTTTCTTTCACCACCATGAATGGATGCTTCATGTTGGTTTCGATCAATCTCGTGCGTGTAGCCTGGCCTTTGGAGTTTTGAGATTCCGTGAGCTTAGTTTCCAATACTCTTACGGTCACCTCTTCGAGTATTTCCCTTGCCCGAAGTACTCTGGGTTCTTGAGCTACTTCCATTGCTGGTTCGATTAATTCAGGAACCTTAGGAGAATCAGCCGGTTTCGCTTCAACCTCAAGCTTGGTTGATTTTGACTCGACCTTATCAACCCGTGCTGTGGTTTGTCGGGGTTCTTCAGTTTCAATATCCTGCTTTTTACTTTGGAGCACTACCTCTTCAACCGACTCATGAGGAGAGGTATTGAAGTTCATATAAAATGCGAGCAGAAGAGCGAGAGTGAGGGGAATTAAGAATTTCTTCATAAGATACTTGGGTTTTATGATACAAATACACTAAATACATAAATACACGAATATGCAAGAAATAAAATTTATTACCACTAAATAGAACGGAATAGTTTCGTCCGGACTAAACGGAACTGAATGCGAGGAGTGACTTACTTTATTTTAAGGAATTTACTTCGACCCAATAGGTTCAAGAGGGACTCACAGTCCCCTCTGAAGAAGGGCGGTGGTAAAAATAAATTAAGCCTATGACTATCTCCGAGAGTTTTGAATTTTGGGTCCTTGCCCGCTCTTCCATAACTTAATCTCTGAGATGTCGTTTTGGGCTGGAGGTCCATTGGTGCTGCGCCCCCGTTCAATGTCTGAAGTGAGTTGGGCAAGGAGGCGTTGGGCAAGTTTAGGCTGTTCAAGGTAAAGGTTGTTCTGCTCGCTTGGATCTTCTTGCATATTGTAGAGCTGTGCTTCGGGGGCTTTGGAGTCGACTTGGTTTTCTTTCGGTGAGGTCCACCCACCTGATCCACGGGCTAAGATCAACTTCCACTTTCCTTCGCGGTATCCAAAGTGGCCGGAGATGGAGTGGTGAATCACTCCTTTACGGGTAGATACAATGGGCTTGCCCGAGAGAGCAGGGAGAAAGCTGACACTGTCCTCTCCCATGGCGGGGGCTTGGGCTCCAGTGATTTCGGAAGCGGTGGCAAATACATCGACCAAGGTGATGAGCTGGTCTGATTTAGACCCTGCGTTCACCTGCCCAGGCCAGCGAACGATGAAGGGAACCCGGTGTCCGCCATCCCAGCTGTCTGCCTTGGACCCGCGGTAATGAGCACTAACGTGGTGACCCTTTTTCTTAAGATCTGGAATGTTTGCGGCCTTGGAGCATCCGTTGTCACTGGTAAAAAGAACGAGGGTGTTGTCCGCAAAACCATGCTTTGCCAAAGCAGAGGTGATCGCCCCGACGGTGGCATCGGTCTGCATAACGAAGTCCCCGTAGGGGCCAAGCCCGCTTTTTCCCTGCCATTCTTTGGTGGGCACGATGGGTGTGTGTGGGGAGCCCAGGGGAACATAGAGAAAGAAAGGCTTTTCCGGGGTCTTTGCCCGTTCCTCGATGTAGGCGACTGATTTCTCGGTAAGCCGAGGGAGGTTGAGGATCTCATCCAACCGTTCGATCACCCGGTCATTCTCAATGATCGTATCCATATGGCCGGCATGGTGGTTGCCGTGGAAATAATCAAACCCCCGATGAATAGGACCGTCGGGAATGGCGGCTCCAATGGGTGCCCGATTTTGTTTCTGAAGAATTTTTCCGCTCTTGGGGTCCTGATACTGAAAATCTAGGTGCCATTTTCCGATGATGGCAGTCGTATACCCTTTAGTTTTGAGTAATCCAGCAATGGTCATGCGGTCGGGTGCGATCAGGCAGGGAGCAAAACCCTGAACGACTCCCTTCTGTAAACGGGTTCTCCAGGAGTAGCGGCCGGTAAGAAGGCCGTAACGGGTGGGGGTGCAGACGGATGAACCGGAATGAGCATCAGTAAAGATCATTCCTTCAGCGGCGAGTTGGTCGATATGGGGGGTTTTGATTTTCCCATTCTCGGGATTGAGACATTGCACATCTCCGTACCCCAGATCGTCACACATGATGAGAACGATATTGGGCTGGCTTTGACCAAGGCAAGCCCCAGAGATGATAATTGTGCTAAGGAGACCTAGGAAATTTTTGAGTCCTGAAAATCGCATTCCTGAATATTACTTTCTGAAAGATATTTCCAGCTGCTCGATCATGGGCTTGGAGGAATTCTCCGTGGTATCGGTCAGGCGGATTTCGAACGATAACCCATGCCCGTGTGGTAATTTACTGAGGTCCATCGATGCGGGGATGCGCTTGATCTGCTTGGAGAAACCAGCAATGTGATCATATTGCTCCTTCACATCTGCCCATTCGCTCCAAGTATCCGCTTTTCCATCCTTGCTGGTATCGATGCCGACACGCACCTCCACTCTTTCGACCCATGGGCCGGGACTGATATAGTCATTAGATGTTTGGTTGATCAGATAAAACTTTCCTTCCGCAAATCCAATGTCAGGGTCTGGGTGCCCATTTCCGAGTTCCCCAATGAATTCAAATTTCTGATCTAGGCTTGGAGATGTTAAGATCGCTGTACGGATGGACTGGTGGGCTGGATGAAAATCCCCGACCAGATAGTACCTTCCGCCTATGGCAATCGCTCCCCAGTCTCCATAGGCATCTTGTACCGGTTCGTGAACCTCGTAACGGGCGTAAGCCTGCTTGGTTCCTTCCTTGGCAGGAAACTTCTCGGGATGTTCTGCATGCCAATGGGGGTGGGAGTACTCCTCGAACACCCCGGTGGGTTTGGTTCGGTAGTCAACTGCCGGGGGGAGAATTTTAAAGCCTCCTATACCGGTATCGCTCACCGCATGACCGGCAAGAGGGGAGTCCCAGGAATGGCTTCGGGCATTGATCGGGCTGTGATCCTCGTAAATCAAATGAAACTTGCCGTCGAGGTCTCGAATGATGGCACAGTCCGATCCATCCGAGGGATCGAGGAAGGCCAATCCCATATCCTTCCCAGGCATCCCGTCGGTCAGGTCTTCATCAATGTATAGGTGAGGGTCCTGATCGTTGGGGAAATCGTAATAGATATACGCTTTCCCGTCGACTAACTCTGCGGTGGTGGACCATTTGGCATGCCGATCAGTTACAGAACCATGGTGTACCCAGTTTTTCATATCTCTGCTTTGAAAAGCATGATATCCACCCAGATCTTTTTTCAACCCGCCAGGGGCAGTAAAAAGATTGGAGTCAGGAGTGCTGAGCAGCGGCATGTCAAACCCTTCCATATTAACCTTTTGAGGTTTAAATCCTTTGGACTTTGGATTGCCTCCCTTGTATCGACCAAAGAGCCAATAATCCTTGGGCCCTTTGACCAAAAAAATGGGAGCATCTCCCAGAGCCCGAGGGGCCACTTTCTTGGGGGTGGCCACCCAATTATCCCACCGAGGGGAGCAGGAGAGGGTGATCGATTGAAGCGAACTTTTTTTGGAGAACGGAATCAGCCGGCTGCGGTAAATCCCTTTCTTCCCAGTTGTCTGCAGGGCTCCGCCTTCGACCGATAATCCATCGATCTCTTGAGCATGCTCCTTCCAGTCCGTCGAACTCTCGAACTTGATCGATTGAGGAGTTTTGGCCTGAAGCAGGCAGCCGAAACTGCAGGCCAAAACTAAAGAAAGGAAAACGGGTACAGAGGGGAGCCAGTTCATCGCTTTAAATAAATTCGTTGATCAGATTTTCCAGCATTTCCTGTCTTCCGCTGGCTAAGCTGGGCTCACCTTGGGCAAGGGCATGGGCTTCCAGGTCCTCGAAACTGCAGGTGCCGGCTTCGACCTTGGCTCCAATATCCGAATCAAAGCTGGAGTAACGTTGCTGGACAAATTCGGCCAGACGGCCATCCTGACGAATCGCGTGAGCGATCTTCAGCCCTCGTGCAAATGTATCCATTCCGCCAACATGGGCATGAATCAAGTCGATGGGTTCATGGGATTCACGGCGTCGCTTGGCGTCAAAGTTAAGTCCTCCGGTAGTGAAACCGCCCATTCCTAAAACCACCAGCATGACCTGGGTGGTGAGGTAAAGGTCGGTGGGGAATTGATCGGTATCCCACCCAATGAGGGTATCACCTCGGTTGGCGTCGATACTGCCTAGCTTCCCCGCGTTTGCGGCCACAGTCAGTTCATGCTCCATCGTATGACCGGCGAGGGTGGCGTGGTTGGTTTCGATGTTGAGGGTGAACCGGTCCATCAATCCATATTCACGGAGGAAATTCAGGCAGGCTGCAGAATCGCTGTCATACTGGTGAGTAGAGGGCTCGCGGGGTTTGGGTTCGATATAGAAGGGACCGTCAAATCCGATCTTATCCGCATGGGCGACGGCCATGTGCAGGAAGGCGGCCAAGTGGTCGAGTTCCCGTTTCATGTTGGTGTTCAGCAGGGTGGAGTATCCCTCGCGGCCTCCCCAGAAAGTGTACCCGAGTCCGTCGAGTTCCTTGGTTGCCTCGAGGGCCTTTTTGACCTGAGCACCCGCATAGGCATAGACATTGGCATCGGGAGAAGTGGCGGCACCCTGGGAGTAGCGGGCGTGGGCAAAGAGACAGGCGGTTCCCCAGAGAAGTTTCACGCCGGTTTCCTCCTGCTTCTGCTTCAATTTCGAAACTACCTGGTCGAGGGCGGCATTGGAGGCAGATAGATCATTGAGCTCGGGAGCAATATCGCGATCGTGCCAGCAGTAATAATCGATCCCCATTTTTTCGAGGAATTCAAAAAAGACATCCACGCGTGCGAGGGCATTTTCCACGGAGTCGCTGCCGTCATCCCAGGGCATTTGGGCGGTTCCTCCTCCAAAGGGATCGGCGAGCACATTGCGCATTACATGCCAGTAAGGTGCGGCAAAGCGAAGGTGTTCCTTCATCGACTTGCCGTCGATTTTTTCCTCTGGGTTGTAATGCTTGAATGCGAGTGGGTTTTTCGAAGAGGGTCCTTCGTACTGAACTTTATCACAGGGGAAATGGGCCATAGCTATCAATAGGTTGAGGGTTCGATTTTAGGAAAAAGAAATTATGCTAGATAGATTCCTTCCTAGGTAAATCCGCAAATTGCGTAGAATTTCTGTTGTATTACGCCAATAATTGGCATCTTTTATTTGGATGAGTCAACCAGTTGCCATAGTCATGACCGAGGTTTTTCTTCGCAGGCTTACCCCGTCGCTTGCTTCTTTTGCTGGTCGGGTGCAGGACTATCGTATTCTAAGCATTCATCGTAAACTGGAAGAATTGGAGGAATTAATTAAACAGATCAATCCTCGTGGTTTAATCCTTGAGAGGTTGCCCAATCGCGAGGAATTGCTGGAACTCGCAGGCAAGGTACCAACCATTTTATTGGCCACGGATGAACAGCATCAGGGATGTGTTTCGTTAGATGTCGACGACTGGGCAGTGGGAAAAGAGGCGGCGGACGCCTTCTCTTCGGTAGGTTTTAAAAGTATCGCCTGCCTGGGAAATGGTACCCCTTATTCCGACCAGCGAATCGAGGGATTTACAAAGGCAAGTAACCATCTGGATGTACCTCTTTCTATTTTTAACGAAGAAGGATTTGAGGATTCACGGTACAGCGAATCTTTTCGTCCACCCAGTAAAAAGCTCCAGCAGTGGCTACAGAAATTGCCCAAGCCTGCGGGTGTCTTTGCGGTGCATGATCCCCTGGGTCGCTTTCTTTGCGGAACCTGTTCGCAATTAGGTATAGAAATCCCGCACGATATTGCAGTCATTGGAGCTAATGACGACCCCCTGGTCTGTAACCTTACTTATCCTACCCTTTCCAGTGTTTCCATACCCTGGGATGCTCTGGGAGAGAGGTTGGGCATGGAAATGGATCTGCTTTTAAAAAACCAGGAAGTTGGCTCCAAGTCAGTTCGGATTCCCCCTACGGGTGTTTCGCTTCGCCATTCGGCCAACCACCTTGCCGTAGAGGATCCAATCTTGCGAAGGGCGATGTCATTTCTTCATGAAAGGATGCAGGAACCCATAACTGTGGGCCTGATGTGCTATGACTTGCGGATTGCCCGTAGAACCTTGGAGCGTCGGTTCAAGGAATACTTTAAGAAAACACCCTGGGAAATGCTTTGCCGCATGCGTGTGAACCGAGCGAGGCAGATGCTTGCGGAAACCAATTATTCCATTGCTCTGATTGCGGAACTTTGTGGCTTTAATGATGCGGAACGAATGTCCGTGGTTTTTAACCGGGTGCATGGATCTTCTCCTTCAGTATTTAGAAAGTCCATCCGTCTGGGCACCGAATAGTATTTTCGTTTAATTTCGTCTCCATCGGTAGCGGTCTAATATGTGTTATTGTTTCCGCTATTTATTATTGATTATCTTGTTAGTCCTAAATACTCGATCTATCCGATGAGACCCTATCTTATTCTAGTCCTCTTTTGCGCGTTGCTTACTTTCGCAGAGGCCAAGCTCAATGTGGTTTTTATTTTAGCTGATGATATGAACCGGGATAGTTGGGGAACTTATGGGAATCAAGACTGCAAGACCCCGCATATCGATCGGCTAGCCAATGATGGAGTAAGGTTTGAGCGGGCTTACTGCTCCGTGGCGATGTGTGCACCTTTTCGCCAGGAGCTTTACAGTGGGCGTTCTCCTTGGCGTACGGGTACATTACCGAATCATTCCAAGTCGGTTGCAGGAACAAAAAGCATTGCTCATTATCTTAAGCCCCTGGGGTATGAGGTTGCCTTATTGGGTAAATCACATGTTGGCCCCAAAGAATGCTATCCCTTCGAGATGCTGGGGGATGTCAGCAAGGCAGTCGATGCCAATCCAGAACTTTTGCAACGCTCGCAAAAATTCTTCGATGACTGCGAGAAAAAGGAGCAACCGTTCTGCCTCTTCATCGCTTCCCATGATTCGCATGCCCCTTTCACCACTGGAGACC
>CAXBQX010000030.1:0-25972 GCA_963978365.1 uncultured Opitutales bacterium
TTATCGAAGCGTGAATCATTTCTGCCGGTCAAAAGTTTGTGAACATAGCCTTGGTGAGATACATCCCACAAAAAAGAATCGTTTGGGGAGTCGAAAGCTAGATGTAGAGCAATCGTAAGTTCAACCACGCCTAGATTTGGGCCCACATGACCACCGTTTTGCGAGGTGGCTGTTATGATTCTTTGACGAATTTCAGAGGCAAGTAGTTGAAGTTCCTCAGGGTTTAAGCCCTTAAGGTCTGATGGACTTCGTATGGAATCAAGCATTTTTGGTAGGGGAGAGGGCTGGATCTTCGGATATTTTAACTTGCAACTCAGCTTTCTCTAATTCTGCTCTGCAAGATTTTATAAGACTCATTCCTTTTTGGTAATTAGCCACCATTGAATTTAAGTCGATCTCACCATTTTCGGACTGAGCAATTAATTCCTCCAGTTCATCGAGTGATTTTTCAAAGTTAAAATGTATAGCCTCACGATTAGAAGTCATGAAATCATTATGGAAGTTTTATCAGGGCTAGCAAACTTAGAAAGACAGATGTAGCTGGTAGACAGGTGATACAAATTTAGTTATGAACATTAAACTTTATGGCATTTATCCAAACCACTCTAGTCACACTGATATTAATCAAGCTTATGTTTGAGGTATTTATTTCTCGCTTGAGCCTAAAAAAAATATACCAACAAAGATCCTCACCACCACAAGCTTTGTCCAATTACATGGATTCAATAGTTTGGCAAAGATGTACAGATTACACCATTGCAAAAACTAAATTCGGCCGGTTTGAAAATTTTGTTTCCAGTGCTTTTCTGATTTTTGTTCTACTAATCTTACTTCCTTGGTTTTATTCCCAATTGGAAACCCTAGGGAATTTTGGTCTCTTGTGGTCCTCTTTCCTGACCACACTTTTCTTACTAGCGATACAACAGATTTCTTTGCCTTTTGATTGGTACAGGCAATTTAAACTGGAAGAAAGTTTTAATTTTAACAAGCAAACGACCAGACTTTGGCTATCTGACAAAATCAAGGAACTTATCTTGGGATTGGTTCTTCTTGGGACTGTAATATTTATTCTCTTCTTTTTATTTGAGAAGTTGTCTCTGCTGGTCGGAGAGTTTTGGTGGATCTTGGCATTTATTGCCTTATTTCTCTTCCAAATTTGCCTGATGGTTTTATGGCCTCGTTTTATTTTGCCCTTATTCAACAAACTCACTCGATTGGAAGACCGTGAATTGGAAGATAAGTTACAAGCACTTGCTCAGAAGACTGGTTTCAAAAGCCAGGAAATCTTAGTGATCGATGGAAGTAAAAGATCATCTCATTCCAATGCATTTTTTACTGGTTTTGGGAAATTCCGAAAAATTGTTTTGTACGATACCTTACTCAAGCAATTAAACCATGAAGAAATTGTGGCAGTGGTCGCTCATGAAATTGGGCATTACCGGTTGGGGCATATTCCTAAAAGATTATTTGTATCTTTTGTTTTGGGTCTATTGTACTTTTGGATCATCCATCAACTCCTAGTTTCTTCATGGTTCACAACAGGACTGAACTTACCTTCAGTTTTCGCGGGTGAACTGAGCCCAGTCTTGATTACAGTTATCTTGTTTGGGGGTGCTTTTACTTTTTGGATTAGTCCATTGAGTAACTATTTTTCCCACAAGCATGAGTACGAAGCCGATCGGTTTGCTGCAGATTCAGTAGATTCCAGGCAAAGCCTTTTGAGTGCATTAAAAAAGTTAAGTACCGAGAATTTGAGTTACCCACTTCCTCATCGTCTTGTTTCTGTTTTTTATCATTCACATCCATCCCTTCCACAAAGAGACCTTAATCTCAACCCATCTGGATAGATAATGAATCACTGCTTACTGTTAAGTGAATATCGATTAAGCACAAAAGTGTGAATCGAAATGGCTGTTGTAACGCCCAAAAGGTTAGTTACGATATCGCCCAAAGAAGGAAATCTTTGAGGTATGTATATTTGGGTAAGTTCGTTCAATATTGCATACCCCGAGGCCAAGGCAATCGTGAGGAATAAACGATTTTTGCCTCTATTTGCCCTCCTTAAATACCAAGCCCAAACCCATGAGAAGCCAAAGAATAGGGGGAAGTGGCTTAAGTCCTGCAACCAAAATGGATAATCAAAAAGTTCTTCTGAAAATCTTATGAGAAGCTCACTTGCAGAAATTTCACGCAGAGTTTCTGATCTTGGGAAACCGGTTAAAATCTGAATGATTATGGTGTAGGAAAGGGGAAGTAATATGAAAATTCTTGAGTTAGTTGGTGCAATTAACCAAAAATTTTTATTTAAGTTATTTAGTCTCATTAATTTTTTGAACCCAAGATGCCTATCTACGAATTTTATTCTCCCGATACTCTAAAAATATACTCTTTCTATTCCAGATCGCTTAGTAATTCACATAAATTACCTCTTTGTCCAGATGGGAAGCATCTAAAAATGTTAAGAATATTAAGTTCATTTTCCATTACTGGTAAAACTGCTGAAAGTGATCAAGTCGAACTAGAAAATAACTCCGGTTCAGACACGGATCCTTTTTCAAACCTCAGTGAATCTCAGTCTGCTCAAGTGATGAAAGAAATGGAAAAAGCTATGAGTTCTATGGATGATGAGAATCCAGATCCTCGCCAAATGGGGGCGATGATGAGAAAGATGTGTGAAATGACTGGGGAAAAGATCGATGGGGTTATGGAAGAAGTTGTCCGAAAATTGGAGGAGGGGCACAGCCCAGATGAATTAGAGGAAAAGTTAGGATCTACGATGGAAGATGGAGATGAGGACTGCGCCCATCCAGATACAAAACAAGCATCGGAACAACGAAAGAATAGGAAAAGGATACTTTTAACCAGAGACCCAGAATTATATGAAATGGAAGACTTTTTATCTTAACAAATCTGCGAATCTACTCTGGTTAGGGTCATTCCTGTTTTTGTTGTTCGGATGCGATGTGAACGAACCAACAATCGGTAAGGAGTGGTCGGGTTCCGAAGAAGAATTTAAGCAAACCTTTAGAGAGATTGACACAGAAGAATCGAACCAATCAATTTTGCTTACCGATAAATCTACTGGAAAACCCTACACCGGAGAAATCGAAAGAAATGGTGTGGGGCGTGTCACCAATCAAAACTTTTCTAACGGCTTACTTCATGGGAAAAGTGTGAAAAAATCTGATGATGGTTCTTGGGTAGAAGCAAACTACATAAATGGAAAGCTTGATGGATCGATCAAATTTTACAAAGCCGATGGAACTCTCCGGTCGGAGATCGAATACCAAAATGGCAAGCTTGGGAAATCTGCGGTGAATTAAGAATCAGTCTCTTCGACTGCTTCAGGAAGATAAAAGAAGAAAGTCGTGCCCTTGCCAACTCTTGTATTGAAGCCAATGATACCCTTGTGATCTTCCACAAATAGTTTGCAATTATACAATCCAAAGCCTGACCCAGAGTCCGAGTTCTTTGTAGTAAAAAAAGGATCGAATATTTTTTCGTGAATACTTTCTTCGATTCCACATCCATTGTCTGCAATTATGATTTCTGCACCATCTTTGGGAACTTTGATTTTTTTTCCCTGATGGTTCGCGGTTAGACTATCTCCCTTGGTAACTTTCTTGAGTTGAATCCTGATTTTTCCTTTTTTATCCATCACATCGCGTGCATTAATCACCAAATTTAGGATGACTTGCCTGAATCCAGTTTCCTCCATGTATGAATAAATGGGTTCTTTGGAGATTTTGGTTATGACTCTGGTGCTCGGTGGAAGTAAAATTCCAACTAAGTCCATTTGGTCTCCTAATAGGGATGTGAGGTTGTGGAGCGATCTTACCGCTGGCTTATCCCGATGAAGATCGATGATTCTACGTACCAGCTTCTGAGCCTGAAGGGCACTTTTTTTGATTTGTCCCATACCATTTGCCATGGGGTCATCTTTTTTCATCATCGAATAGTAGAGCTCGCTGATTGAGAAGATTCCTGCCATCAAGTTACTAAAATCATGAACTAATCCGTTGGTTAGGGTTGTAAGTCCTTCTCTCCAAACAGAATTTGTCAGTCGGTGTTCCGCGATGGCTTGTCTTGTTACATCAATAAAAACGCCATCGAATCCCAAGATTTTATTTGTCGCTGTAATAATTGGGGTTCGAATGTCCAAAAGGTATATAATTTTATCTCCTGGAGAAATCGTTATTCTGTAAGTCATACTAAAAGTCTCTTTAATGTTCTCATGAGACTTGATTTCTCTCTGAAAGTATTCCTTGTCTTGACCAACAATCTTTTCAAAAAATAGGCCGCCGTTTCGATACAACTCCTGAAAATCAAGGGGGAACAATTTCTGTGCTCCTTTGGATAAATAGCTAAAGGTAAAGTCGGGCCTTTGGGTGAAAAAGATACCGGGAAAGTTGCTAATGTAATCAGACAAGCGACTCTCGGCTTTCTGTAATCTAATGAGAGTGCTAGCAATTGCTCTTGGGTCTTTCATGAGATCCCCGAGGAAAGCTTTCTTGAGAGATTCATGGGGTGCCAAAGTTGGAGATATTGATAACACTCCGATACCCTCATATCTGCAATATACTATTTGAAGACCTAAGGAAGACCCAGGTTGCTCAGATGATAAGGGCAAAAATTCCTCAAAGGAATCTTGATGGAAATCTTCCTTTAGAACCAGTTTCCAGGAGGGATCAAGTTCTAGAACGAGATGATAAAAGCTTAAGCCTTTTATCTGTTCACAAGTTTTTCCGATCCAAGAACTGAAGCATTCCATGGATTGAATGATCAAACCTTTCCCATCAACTGCAATTTGGGCTATTTCGAAATTAGGAATTTTCAATTTTATATTTATATTTAAACTTCAATCCCAATGGCAATCTTCGATCCTTTGATTTCTCAATAAGAATTTTTCAAAGCCCTAATATTGTGGCTGGTTTGGCATGACTTTTGCATTGTAACCGGCGATGACAGCTATCCTTGATAATCTATACAGCCAAGAAAATTACTTAATTTCGAAGAAGCTATTAGATGCAACACACCTTAGGCACGAGGCATTATCTAATAACTTGGCCAATGTAGAGACGCCTGGTTTTAAACGGAGGGATCTACCTGAAAATTTTTCTGTGGAATTGAGAAGAGCCGTTGATCGAGATGATTTTAGGCGGGTAAAGCAACTCTATCCACGAAGCGTTGAAGATAGAAATGCAAAACCAGTGCGAATCGATGGAAATACCGTTCAATTAGATGAGGAATTACTGGCTATGAACAGGAATGCACTTAACTACGAATATTTATCTAATTCTGTTGGGGGTACCCTCAAGGAGTTGACCTTAGCAATTAAAGGTAGGGTGTAATTTATGACAATGAATTTAATACCGGGTGTTGAGTCCACAGGCAGTGCTTTATCTGCTGAAAAAATAAGGCTCGAAATTATTGCACAAAACATAGCGAATTCCAATACAACCCAAGATGCCAATGGGAATGTTTACAAGCGTAAGGAGGTTGCTTTTGAGGAATTCATAAAAATGCCTGAGAGACGAGTCCCTGGATATGTAGATGAAAATCTATATCAAGGTGTTAAGGTAGTCGATGTATATGACGATCAAACTCCTGGTAGGATGATTTTTAATCCCGGGCATCCTCACGCAAACAAAGATGGTATGGTGGAGATGCCCAATGTAGATGTCTCCAGAGAAATGATTGATTTGATTAGTGCTTCCCGTGCATACGAAGCAAATCTCTCTGTTGTCAAAACTTCTAGGCGTATGGCACAGCAAGCTCTGGCTATTGGTAGATAAAAATTTATATTATGGATGCTGTTTCTTCACTCCCTTCTCTCAATGAATTATTGAGGCAGAACCCGAACCTAAACCCACAGAAGTTTTCGCCCAAACTTAATTCTGAGTCCCAAGCGGCGAATGGCCTATCTACTTCGGCCACCACAGGCGTTCCCCTTATAGATAAAACAACTCCTGTGGATCGGGTGACCGCACCAGGATTCGCTGATATGTTCCAGAAATTTGTAAGAGGGGTTGACTACAAAAAGAAGGTGTCTGCCAAAGAAACTCAGGATCTTATTCTTGGCCGTTCAGATAATATCCATGAAGCCGTAGTCAAATCAGAGGAGGCAAAGGTTGCATTTAATCTCATGATTGAAGTGAGGAATAAACTGGTGGATTCCTACAAGGAACTCATGCGCATGCAAGTATAGAACCTGAGACTTTAATTAATGAAAGACAGACTTAACAGGTTAAATGAAATATGGAGTGCACTTAGTGTATCTCAAAAGTTTACTCTTATTGGTGCCTTTGTTGGTATTCTTTTACTTAGTGCCGGTATTCTTTCCTTTTCGGGCGGGGCTACCAATCTTCGCCCATTGGTAAGCGGTGCGGATGCAAAAGATCTTTCTGAAGTGACGGAAGTTCTTAAGTCTAACCAGATCGAATTTGAGTATAATCAAGGGGGAGATACCATCCTTGTGCCTGCCGATAAACTCGCATCTGCTCGTATGGAATTGGCTATGAAAGGCCTGCCTAAAAGCGGAGATGTGGGTTACGAGATTTTTGACGAGGGCAACTTTGGGATCAGCGATTTTGTACAAAGAACAAATCATACCCGTGCCATCCAAGGTGAGTTAGCTCGGACAATTTCAATGATGGATGCTATCCGTTCCGCTAAAGTATTCGTCGTAAAACCCGAGAACAATTTATTGCTGAGCGAAGACCCTAATGACAGACCAAGTGCTTCGGTATATGTTGATACGGGGGGGAATACCTTGGATCGTAGGAATGTAAATGCGATCCAGTTTCTTGTGGCTAGAGCAGTTAAAGGTATCAATAAATCAAATGTGGCAGTCCTTGATAACCAAGGAAACTTACTATCCGATGAGGGCGAGGTTGAAGGGGCCGCTGGAGTTGTTGGGCAAATGATGAAGGCATACCAAGCACAAGAGCGGAGATTGGAGGAGAAAATTGAAACGATGCTTGCTCGTATCGTCGGTAAAAACAATGTGGTTGCTCGAGTCTCAGTTAACTTAAACACCAAGTCATCCACTCTTTTGGATGAGAAGTTTGATCCCGAAGGTCAGGTTCCCCGTACGCAAACATCCGACAAGGATACGGCCACAACCGTTGAAACTAAACCTCAGAACAAAGGTACGGGTATGGCGGCTAATGTGCCTAATGTCAGTCAGGATGCTACAGCTGAAGAACCCTTGATGGCTCAAAGCGATGAGAAACGCGAAAGTAAGACCACCGACTTTGAAATTAGCCGTACTCTTCGGGAGGAAGTTCAGGAACCTGGTTCTATTGTTGGGCGAAGTGCTGCGGTTCTGATTGCCAAAGGAGAATCTCCCCGTACCACACAAGAAATCGACGGGATACGTGATGCAGTAGTCAATGCTATTGGAGCCCGTTTTGATCAATTAGATTTGGATACTCATGTGACCGTTCATGAGGTTGAGTTTTTACCTGCATTCGTAGGCCCTGCGGGCGAAACTTTGAACCAATTTCAACAAATCCTTGATACGTACGGTCCGCATTTGAAGAATTTGTTGGGAGTCGTTCTCGCACTTGCCATCTTTATCGTTTTTCTAAGAATGCTTAAAAAATTCAAACCGAGCGAAGCAGAGGTCCAAGTCCTTAATGAGGATGATCAGCAGCTTTTATCTGGTACAAGAAGTTTAGGGAGTGGTCTTACTCCTGAACTCCTGAATGATTTGATTCAGGAAAAGCCAGATAATGTTGGTACTGCTCTGAAGCGTTACTTAGAAACTGGAACAACTCGCTAATCTGTTTCCTGATCATGGACGAAGTAGAGGAAGAAGAAAGCGTTTCTGATCGTTACGCACGCTTATCTAGGCACGAAAAGCTGGCCTTGCTGATGATTGCGTTGGGACCTGATGCATCCTCGACCTTACTGAAGAGATTTGACCAAAAAGATGCAGACAGCATCTGTAAAAAAATCGCTGATTTTCCACTGGTTAACCAAGAACTTAAAGACTGTGTATTAGACGAGTTTTCGGAGATCATTGAATCTAGTGTTAATTCCAATCTGGGTGGTTTGTCCTTCGCCCGCAAAACACTCGAACTTGCTCACGGTGATTTTAAGGCGAATAACATCCTGAACCGTATTTCTCCTGTGCGTGACTCGCTTGAGTTCATGGAAGACATCAAAGAAATGGATCCTGGGCAAATCTACAATGTACTTAGGTTTGAACAGCCTCAAACGATTGCTTTTATTTTATCCAATTTAGAGGCTGATAAAGGCTCAGAAGTCCTACTTATGATGCCACCAAACATCCAGGAACAGGTGGTTGAGAGAGTCGGTGCGATGGAAACAACACCACTTGCACAGGTGGAGTTAGTTGCCAATACATTGGGGGCTAGAATTGGACAAAAAGGTCAATCCCCCCGGGTTGTTTCTGGTGGTGTGAAAGCCGCAGCAGACCTCTTGAATTGGTTCGATAAAGAACAAAGCAAAGAACTTCTTAAAAGCATTGAGAAAAGAAATCCAAAGTTGGGTGGTTCGATTCGTCAACGCATGTTCCGCTTTGAAGATATTGTTCGTCTTAGCCCCGGCGATATTTCGAAAATCACTAAAGAAGTGGACCAGGACGACTTGGTCATCGCAATGAAGAATGCTTCTCCTGAACTTAAGAAAGCAATTTATACGACGATGTCTAAAAGAGCAGTGGAAGCTCTGGAAGAGCAGTTAGGTTTTCTTGGGCCCAAAAGGCTCTCTGAAATTGAGTCTGCACAAGATCGGGTTATCCAAATCGTTCGCGAACTTGAGGAGGATGAGGAGATCATCTTGGATACCGGAGGTAGCGACGTTGTCGTTCAATAAAAAAATTGTATTCCCTGAACCACTTAAAGGATTCAGGGTAAAGTCTGTAAGCTTACCTCCTGTCCCGATCGAAGATCAGAGGCAGAATGAACTGAATTCACTTGAAGCTGGAAAAAAGCAGGCAGAGGAGTTTTACACTGCAGAAATTGCAAAGCTGAGAGGGGATTACGCCCAAAAACAGGCTACCATATTGGATCAGTTAAATGATCGTGCTGATCAAGCTCTTGAAATGTTAAATTCTAATCTTCCTAGCTTGGTTATGGAGATTGTCCAGAAGATCCTTCCTCAAGTTGATTTAAGTGCTACGGATGTGGAGGGTATTGTCCGATCGCTCATTGCAGAATTTTCAGACAAAGAGGAGAAACTTGAAGTTTATCTATGCCCGGATGATTTAAAACTTCTTAAAGCTTTGGGAAAAAAACCTTCTCCTCAAGAAGATACAGCCAGTGATCAAAGCACTTCTGGAGAGGATGGATTTGCCAGTGCGATTGCTGGAATATTTGATAATTTAGATGGAGATGATTCTATCCTACCTGATTTACCGCGGGTGAAATTTTTTGAGGATACCTCCTTGAATTCAGGAGATTGTCAGATTAAGAGCCGGTTTGGACTTTTAGACGGCCGGGTTGCTACCAAATTGAGGAAGGTTCGGGAAGAACTGACCAATCATGGTTAATTCGTTGGCAGATCGTTTTTCGCTTCTCCAAAATGGGATTCGAGGCGTTCGCACTTTTGACAAGATTGGAGTGGTTCGTCGGGTCATTGGTCTGGTGATTGAGTCGGAGGGACCCGAGGTATCAATCGGGCAGGTTTGTGCTATTTCCTCTGAAAGAACCAATGAGAAAATAGAAGCTCAGGTTATTGGCTTTCGCGAAAATACAGTCTTATTGATGGCCTTAAATAGCGTTCATCTAATTCACCCAGGTTGTAAGGTGGTATCCAAGAGAAATTCCAACGAAGTACCTTATGGGAACTCTTTGCTTGGGAGAATTATTGATGGAATGGGGCGTCCTTTGGATGGGAAGGGCCCTCTAAGTGCACCGGTTCGCGATGGTCTGTTTGCTGAGCCACCCAACCCACTGGCACGAACCCTGATTAAGTCGCCTTTTGCCTCAGGAATTAAATCGATTGATAGTTTTATTCCAATGGGTACGGGGCAGAGGATGGGTATATTTGCCGGGAGTGGGGTAGGGAAATCAATTTTGTTAGGGATGATTGCCCGCGGGTCAGATGCAGATGTAAATGTTGTTTCCCTTGTGGGGGAGCGTGGTCGAGAACTCCGAGAATTTGTTGAAAATGACCTTGGCGAAGAAGGGATGAAAAAGTCCATCGTGGTCGTTTCTACTTCTGACCAACCTGCTCCAATGAGGATTCGGGCCTCTATTTTGGCTACAGCGATAGCCGAAGGTTTCAGGAACGAAGGACAAAAGGTTTTGCTGTTAATGGACTCTTTAACCCGTTTCGCGATGGCTCAGCGCGAGATAGGTCTGGCTTCAGGGGAACCACCTGCCTCCCGTGGCTATGTTCCCTCCGTATTTTCCCTCCTGCCTAAACTATTGGAAAGAACTGGAACAAGTGAGCAAGGTGCCATTACTGCGATATACACTGTTCTCGTTGAAGGAGACGATATGAATGAACCCGTAGCCGATGCAGTGCGTGGTTTCTTAGACGGACATATTGTGCTTTCCAGAAAGCTAGCTAACGCAAATCATTTCCCTGCCATTGATGTTTTAAGCAGTGTGAGTCGTCTCGATCGCTCTGTTTGTAGCGAAGATGAAATCAACCTAATTTCAGAAGCTAGGGATCTTCTTTCGGTTTACCACCAAAATGAAGACATGATCAATGTAGGTGCGTATGTCAAAAATAGTAACGCTAAGATTGATCGTGCCATAAAAAAATTTCCGGACATCCAGGCTTTTCTCAGGCAGAGGTTTGACGCACTCTCAAATAGGTCCGATGCATTCTCCGAGTTAAGAAAGGTTATGATTTGAAAACCTTCAGCTTTAAACTCCATGCTCTTTTACGCTTGAAGGAGTCTCGTCGAGAACATGCACTTTCACAGTTTGCTGCCTCTACACGAGAACTACAAAGGTTGAAATTAGATTTAATTAATGCCCAGAATAAAAGAGATGCCGTTGTAGATATTCTGAATAAAATGCAAAGGGGTACCTTTCAGTCCGCTCAGATCCAATCCCTACAAACGAGTTTACTGTTAGAGCGGGAAAATATTTCTAGGATAGAAAAAAAAGTAACTGAAGCAGACCGAATCCTAGAATCTAGAAGAAAAATATTTCTCGAAAAAGACTCTCAGTTCAAAGCAGTCCAAAGATTGCGTGAGAAACAGAGAGAAGCCCACTACTTCACAGAAATCAAAAAAGAAGAGACTGAACTTGAAGATGTAATCAGTAGCCGATTTTTATTCCACAGAATTAATCATCAATCCTAAGCCATGAAATTCTCTGCATCCGTTATCGTTATCCTAGCCGTTCTGCTTTCCGTATCCAGTGCAGGACTCATGCTCTTTTTAAACTATGATGATCTGTTTAAACCTGCACCAGTTGTAAAAGCGGAGTTTACCAGTGTTGAGTTTGATGCAGATGACACGAGTTATTCACCAGCTGAAACCCATTCGATGAATCAGTTATCCAAAGAGCTGTCTTTGTTAAAGGATAAGCTGTTAGAAAGAGAAAAAGACCTTGATTCCAGAGAGTCTGCTTTGTCCATGGACTTGGAGTCTTTAGAAAAGCAAAAAAGAGAACTTAACCGGATTCAAGACGACCTCTCATCCAAGTTAGCTGAGTTTGAGTCTATGAAAGGTAAAGACCTTAGTGAGGAAAAATTAAAAGAATACAAGGATACTGCTAAGCGTTGGGTTGAAATGGGTCCAGAAGTCGCGAGTGTTGAAATTCAAAATTGGCGCCAAAAAAGAAGGTTTGAGGAAGCACTTAGTATTTTTGAGATGCTAAAAGCTGAAGACAAGGCCCCCATAATTGCCTTTATGCTGAATAGCGACCAAGATGATTTAATCGAATTAGCTGATGCTCTGGCTATGCGTGACAGAGGACTTTTACCAAGCGTGAGCTTGGAATGATGTAGGGTGAATTCGGTTTCCTTTAATCCTAGTCAAAAATCCTCTGACGGGCACAAGTCCATCGGTAGGGGAGGTTCATTTTGGTTGCCCCAAAAAATGTCGGCAGAGAATTTTGAAACCAATCTTAAACAATTCAGTAACTCGACAAGTTCGCAGAAAAGCTTTCCTTCTAAGAGTCTTCGCTCCGTTGGGGGAGATCGGGTTTTAAATGAATCGTTCAAAGAATTAATCTCTCAATCCTCTGCAAATGGTTCTTTAGATAAATCAAAACCATCTAGTATGATCCGAGTGAGCCTCAATAAATTGGGGAAACTTTCTCCTGTTAATCTTAAGAATGCAGCTAACCTTGTGACTGCAAAGCCTTTTTCGAATACGGCTATTCCTTCACCCTTCAGTTATAAAGACTCTTCAGTTTCCGCAAAAACATTACCTGCAAACCTATCTATTATTGCCCAAAAGTCTTCAACTCATTTAAATTTAGAACTCCCAACAAAGCCTGTAGTTTTGAAAAAAAGGTCATTTTGGAATGATGGCACAAAAAGTGCTTTTGATCTCCTTAATGATAACTTATCTCGCGAGCTACCTGAAAAGTCAGAGAATGAATCTGCACAAACTCTATCAGGTTCATTTTCTTTTGATCAGTTCTCGGATAATGTTACAAATCTTCTCTTGGATGCACCTTTATTATTCGCGTCTAACCAAAATGTTGTGCGGTTTGCAGTTACTCTGGACAATGGGAGTTCAGTTTCAGTTAGGATCGAAAATATGGAAGACTCTGCCAATGTGTGTTTTGTCTCTGAGGATGTTCGCTTACTTGAGGATTTGTCCTTTAATTTCTCACCCCAATTTGTTCCAAGCAGTGAGGGCCAACGCTCTTTAAATTTTTATTTCTTTAACTCTTACAGCCAAATGGATCGTGCTTTTTCCAAACCTAGTCCTCAGTTATGATCGATACAATTTCCCAATCTTCTTTATTAGGTAGTGCTCCAACTTTGTCTGCTAAGCAAGCAGCAGAGAATAATAGCCAGTTACAAATGGATGATTTCTTGCAGCTTTTAACCAGTCAAATTACGAATCAAGATCCACTTGAGCCAATGAAGGATACTGAGTTTATCTCCCAAATGGCCAATATTGCTTCGTTGGAACAAATGCAGCAATTTACCCAAGGTTTTTCTAAGTTTGCTGATTCTCATGGTGAGATGCTCGCTCAGTCTTATCTCGGTAATCATGTTATCATAAACAATGGTATTAAAGAAATTTCGGGTAAGGTAGACGCAGTTGAGAAGCTTGAAGATGGTACGATTCGCTTGGAGGTTGGTGGCGAGTCCTACGATCCTAAAGATGTTTCTCGCGTACAACTTGCATCAAACAACCGAGAATAATTTTATGATACCATCTTTACATAACGGGGTTTCCGCTTTGAAAAGCTTTTCCGAAGGTTTACAGGTTTTAAGTAACAATATAGCGAATGTTAATTCCCTAGGTTATAAGTCTTCGCGAGCTAATTATTCTGATAATTCTTACATCGTGCAGAATAATCCCGGTTTTGCTATTGATGGTGAACCCAAGAACGATACTCGAAACTTCGGTTCTGGAGTCAATGTTAGTTCCTTATCTTCCAACTTCAATCAAGGTGTTATCGAGAACACTGGATTGGATTTAGATTTTGCAATCGAGGGCGAGGCACTTCCTAATGGAGGAGGCTTTTTTGAAGTTTTAGATCCGACTTCTGGTGAACTTTTCTACACCCGTGCAGGATCTTTCGAATCTACCGCTGATGGATTTGTTGTCACCCGAGATCAGAACAGATATCAATTGGTTAATGTGGCAGGTGAACCCCTGAAGGTTGGTTTAGAGGAGGGAGAGGATTTGCTCGCTAGAAGGGTAGATCAAAATGGAGTCCTCAGTCTCATTGTTTCTAAAGATGGTCAAGATACTATCCGAAATTCCGGACAGATTAAATTAACGAATTTTAGTGCACCTCAATATCTTAGGCGTGCAGGAAACAGTCTTTTTTCTAACGGGAATCCTGGTGAAGATCTGGCTGGGATTGTTGAAAATCCAGTCCCGGCTACTGGATCGAATGGAAAGATCAAGCAGTATGCACTTGAGTTATCCAATGTTGATTTAACAAATGAATTTGCTTTTATGATAAGTCACCAAAGGTCCTTTCAGGCAGGTTCTAGAATTGTAACTACCTCAGATGCAATTCTAACTGAAGCAGTCAACCTCAAGCGCTAACCCTTAATTTTTACTTCATGAGTGCAGACCAATTAGATGAATTACCAGCAAGCGAGGGCAAAAAGTCATCAGGTGGTGGAAACCTTGTTCCTGTCCTGATAGCTATTATACTTGCCCCCGCATTAACCGTAGCGGCAATGTCTTTTGTGATCAAAATGAACAAACCTGATTCCGTCGTTACCAATCAGGTTATTGAAGGTGGGCAACCTTTGGATATGGAACCTTCGGGAGAGGAAAAGTTTTATGAGATTAAGCAATTGATTACCAATCTCGGTGGTCCTATTAAATCCAGATATATAAACCTGGAACTTCGGTTGGAGGGTTTGGCTGGTGATTTTGAAAAGGTTTTAGAAATGAATGAACACCGTATTCGTGACAAAGCACTTTCCATAATGGGGGGGTACACCTATGAGGATGCACAATTGGATGGTTTCCAGGAAAGAGTACGGATTGATCTTAAAAAATCTTTCTCAATGGTTTTAAGAAAATACCGAGATGGAGAAAGTGATTTAATCCGTCAGATTTATTTTACACAATTTGTAGTCCAATAATAAAATGGCTGATAGCGAAAATTTTGAAGACGAAAGTTTTGATCTTGATGAATTAAATGAGTCTACATCAGGTAAATGTTTTGTTTTTTTGCACGACGGAACCAAGCTTTCAGATACTTCAGATTTGAAGATCAAAAAGTACGACTTTACAAATCCGATCATTTTGTCTGAGTCAGACCTTGCTCTGTTAAAGACTAAATCCGAGCAATTTGTTTACTACTTGGCAGGTCATCTGTCTATGTTTCTCCGTACTGAATTCAACTTGGAATTAGATGACTTAAGTGCGGATCTCTACAAAAGTTTCATTTCTTCGATCAACTCTCCTTCTTGCGTAACCTTGTTTAAACTCCAAGAGTTAAACGGTGTTGGGTTGCTTGATGTGAATTCTCATCTTTCAGCCACAGTTGTTGATCGGATATTGGGTGGTCGGGGCTCTACCAATCCTGAAGAGCGCGGATTAACGGACATCGAAAAAGCTTTAGTTGAAGATTTTAACCTCATTATTTTAGAGGAGTGGTGCAAACAGTGGAAATCCATCAAGGAACTCAATCCTGTTGTCATCGGTACTGAAACAACCGGTAAATTTCTTCAAACTTCGCCACCTCACGCTATGATGCTTATTTTAAGCATGGAAGCCTCTTTTGGTGATGTTTCGGGTCCCCTTCGTATTGCCGTTCCCTATTACACGATGGAACCAGTTTTAAGTGGCGTTTTATCTCAAGCCAATGTGCCTGCCAAAACAAAAAGCACTCTATCCCCTAAATGGCATGAAATTTACGATGAAATACCGGTCGACATTTCCGTGGAGTGGGATGCTTTCCAACTTTCAGTTCGAGATCTTTTCAATTTAGAAGTGGATGACATCATAGAAATGAATCCCGAAATTATTTCAAAGACTAAAGTAAGAATAGAAGATCGTACTTGTTTTCTGGGTGAAATCGGTCTGGAAGGGGACCAGGTAGCTTATCAGGTCAATGAATGTAAGACCGAAAGTCTCAATTTAATAGGAAAATCTCATGGATAGTAAAAAAATGGACATAGTTATGGACGTGAAAGTCCAAGTCACCGTTCAGTTGGGCACCGCTCAACTCCCAATGAAGGAAATTGTTGAATTAAGCCCAGGTTCCCAAATTCAATTAAAACAGAATGCGAAAGATCCTGTCAGTTTGCTTGTTAACGGAAAGCTTATCGCACTTGGTGAAGTTGTAGTTATAGATGACAGGTTTGGGTTAAAGATAACCGAGATCGTAGATTCTATATCTTGATTCTGTTTCTATCCTTACACCTCTATTCAATCTATATCTGAAGTGATAGATGGAGCAACTCGGGGAGTTTAGCCAAATCTTCCGTGTTATTGGTTTTTTGGGAATATTAGCAGCTTCAGCTTACTTTTTTTCAAAATTTGTTAACAATAGAAATATTACAAAGCATGCCCCTTCAGGGCAAAAAGGAATCGTCTTATCAGACACTCGTTCATTGGGAAATAAACAATTTTTGGTTGTCGCCTCCTATGATCACGAAAAGTTCTTATTAGGGATAAGTTCTGGAAACATTCAACTTCTCTCTAAGTTAGGGAATAAATCTGCTGAAAAGGTTTTGGATTCTGATAAATCTAATTCCTAAGTTTGCATGTATACCACCTTACAACTTTTTCATCGTTATAGAGGCATATTCCTTTTTCTCTTGGTATTTTTACTGTTAGGCAGTCAAGGTTATGCCCAAACTACTGGCACGGGTTCCCCAGGATTAAGAATCGATGTAAGTGGTGCGAATGAGGAAGGAGATTTAGGTTTAGCGATTCAATTAGTCATCGCTATGACTATCCTTACCCTTGGTCCTTCGGTGATTATGATGATGACTTGCTTCACGCGTATTATTATCGTCTTAGGATTTGTTAGGAATGCGATTGGTGTAAACGCGGCCCCATCCAGTCAAATTATAATTGGATTAGGTCTCTTTTTAACTTTTTTTATTATGGGACCTGTTTGGAATAAAATCTATGATGATGCAGTAACTCCTTACATGGAAAAAGCGATGCTTTCCTCCGAAGCCTTGGAAGTGGCAACTGCTTACATGAAAGATTTCATGATGAATCAAACCAGGCAGGAAGATGCTCAGTTTTTCCTAGAAATATCTCGCCAAGGTGCAATGACTCGAGATGAGTTGCCCCTTAGTATCGTTGTCCCATCCTTTATTTTAAGTGAGTTGAGGACTGCATTTCAGATGGGCTTTTTAATTTTCATACCTTTCATTGTAGTTGATTTTATTGTAGCTTCTACATTGATGTCTATGGGAATGATGATGATGCCCCCTGTGGTGATTTCTATGCCATTTAAATTACTGCTATTCGTTTTGGTAGATGGTTGGTACCTAATCGTTCAATCCTTGGTCGAAAGCTTTAATATCTCTTAGGCGAAAGTTTTAACTTATGACAATGGAACTTGCAGTCGATTTGATGAGGAATCTTCTCCAGACAGGATTGCTTCTTGCCATCCCTATTTTGGGAACTGCAACTGTGGTTGGTCTTTTGGTCAGCTTTGTCCAATCCATTACAAGTTTACAAGAGCAGACCCTCACCTTTGTGCCCAAATTAATTTGCGTTTCCTTAGCCATTGTTTTGGCATCTAATTTTATCCTCAAGACCCTTACGGATTTTTGTATATCCATGTTTAATCTGATCCCCACGATGGCTCAGTGACAATAGAGGCAGAACAAATTGTAGTATGGGTTCTCGTTTTACTTCGAACGGGAGCCTTTTTTTTGGGTATACCTCTCTTTGCAGGAAAGCTCATTCCTGTACGGATTCGCATGGCTTTTGGTCTATTACTTTCTTTGCTCGTGAGTCCTTTTGTTCCTGCAGATCTTGAGATTTCAAGTCATTACCTTGGAGCTATTTTATTAGCTATGAACGAGGTTTGTATTGGTTTACTGCTGGCTATGATGGTTCGAATGGTTTTTTTCGCTGTGGAATTAGCTGGATTCCTTATTTCCTATGAAATTGGTTTGATGGCAAGTAACAGTATTAACCCGCTGCTTGGATCAACCGACGCAACCTTAAGTAGTTTGTTTTATTACTTCAGTCTTTTGATTTTCTTTGTTGCTGGGATTCATCATGAGGTGATTAAGGCTTTTACTTTAAGTTTTGAAATTCTACCCGTTGGAGCATTTTTTTTATCGGCTAATCCAATGGTCGAATATGTAAGCGAAGTATCTAATGTCTTTGTTTTGGGGGTTCTGATGGCTGCCCCATTTATTGCATTAAACTTCATTGTTAATATTTCATTTGCTGTTCTTGGTAAAGCGGTTCCCAAAATGAATGTTTTTATCACAAGTTTTGCTGTTCGAATTATGGCTGGATTAGTCTTATTGGTGTCTTCTATTCTTTTATTTTCATCTTATGTCATTGAGCATAGTAGGAGGTCTGTACAAGTTATGCTGGATATCATTCAGTCGGGATAGAATTTACCAATGGCAGATGTAGATAAAGAGTCCAAAACCGAAGACCCAACCGAGAAAAAATTGTCAGAGGCTCGGTCCCGCGGTCAATTTGCCAAAGCTCCTGAGATTGGGATGACGGCTACGCTTTTGGCTGGATTATTGGTTCTCTTTTTCTGGGCACCATCCAAAGCAGGAGAGATGATGCTTTTCACAAAGTCTATTTTTGAGAATTTAAACACTATTGAAGCTACTCAAGAAGGGATTGCGAGTACCTTTGGAGATTCTTATGTCGCCTTAGGATTAATCGTTTTACCTATGTTGGCAGCTTGTTTTCTTGCATCCCTTTTGGCTGAGGGCGTACAGACAGGATTTAGTTTTACCCCTAAGGCACTGGAACCAAAGTTTAGTAAGATGAACCCAATTAGTGGGGTTAAAAGAATTTGGGGACTCAAAGGTCTCAAAGCATTTTTTGTGGATTTCTTGAAGTTTCTATTCATCGGGACTGTGGTTTGGCTTACCATCCTTATCTTTTTAGATGATCCAATTTTTTATGCTCCAATTCCTATCCAGCATATTCCTGGTTTTATCTATGAGTTAATGCTGGTGATGTTTGCACTGCTTGTGTTGATGCTCTTGGTGGTAGCGATCATTAATTTCATTATCAAAAAGAAGGAACATTCAGATGAGATGAAAATGACCAAGCAGGAGGTCAAGGAAGAGAGAAAAAGTAAGGAGGTTTCTGATGAGGTCAAATCTGCCCAAAGAAGAAAGGCAATGGAAATGGCAATGGGGCAAAATTTACAGGATGTTTCGACGGCTGATGTGGTTGTAACCAACCCAACGCACTACGCCGTTGCATTAAAATATGAAAAAGGCACGGATAATGCTCCAGTTGTGGTTGCTAAAGGTCATGATATGATAGCCAGAAGAATCAAGTTAATCGCTAAGGAGTTTGAAGTACCTATGGTTGAAGATAAGCCAGTGGCTCAAATGCTCTACGCCTTAGGGGTAGTGGGGCAGCCTATTCCACTCCAACTTTATCAGGTTGTAGCTCGAATTTTAGCTGATGTTTACAAGAAAAATGCTTATTATTTTCACCGATTGAAGGCAAGAAGGCTGCTTTCGAAAGGTAAGCTTCTAGCTCGCTTTGCTTAATGGAGTTATTTCGGAAACTTTCTCCATTTTTTGCCCGTTTCAAAGGCAATTCGGATCTTGGGTTTATTTTTGGCTTATTTGCCGCTGTTTTTCTCTTAGTTATTCCTATTCATAAGGATTTACTGAGTATATTGCTTGTATTCAGTATAGCTATCTCTCTTCTCATTTTATTAACCGTAGTATATGTTAAAGAACCACCCGAATTTTCTGTTTTCCCTACGATTTTATTAGCGGTTACCCTTTATCGGCTGGGCCTTAATGTTGCATCAACTAGGCTAATCTTACTCGATGGCGATGCAGGTTCTGTCATTCAATCATTTGGGACTTTTGTGGTCGGTGGAAATTATGTGGTAGGAGCGGTCATATTCCTGATTCTTGTGATTATTAACTTTGTGGTGATCACCAAGGGTGCCGGTCGAATTGCTGAAGTTACGGCTCGTTTCACTCTGGATGCTATGCCGGGTAAGCAAATGTCAATCGATGCTGAAATGAATGCCGGTATCATTTCTGAAGCCCAGGCTCTTGAAAAAAGAGCTAAAATTCAAAAGGACGCTGATTTTTATGGAGCGATGGATGGTGCGAGTAAGTTTGTGCGTGGGGATGCTATCGCAGGAATTTTTATAACGGTTGTAAATGTTATTGGAGGAATTCTTATAGGTTACTTTCAAAGAGAACTCCCGATCACAGAGGCATTGCAATCTTACACTGTTTTGTCGATTGGTGATGGTCTGGTTTCACAAATTCCTGCCATCATTATTTCTATTGCCGCTGGTATTTTGGTAACTCGATCTTCGGATGAAGCAAACTTGGGAGAGTTTGTTGGTAAGCAATTGACCATTTACCCCCGTGCAATTGCTATTTCTGGGTTTTTACTCTTACTGTTTTCCGTATTTTTATCCGAGACCTTCTGGCCATTTTTTCTGCTTTCGGTTTCCTGCTTTTGTCTCGCTTTTTATTTGCACAAAAAAGCTCCTGGAGAATCTGAGTTTGAAGAAATTACCACAAGCTCAACTCTTGCCCAAGGCGAGGGTAGGGGGGCACTTCAGCCAAGATCTCAGGCTAACTCTAGCCCAGGTGCTGTCCAACCAGAAGCAGTTCCTAGCAGCAATACTTCGATGGAAAAAGCTATCGAACAAGAAGTTTTTGGGTTGGAAATGGGATACGGTCTTTTAGTTTTGGCCGATAAGGGAAAAGGAGGAGACCTTCTCGACCGAATCACAGGTGCCCGAACAAATTTTGCCAAGGAGATGGGTATGCTTCTCCCAACCATTGGTGTTCGGGATAATATAGAACTCGAACCAAATGAATATAGATTTTTGCTTCGAGGGAAAGAAATTGCCCGATCATCTGTGATGCCTGATCGCTTTCTTGCCATGAATATGGGAGGGGGGAATGAAGATAAAATTGACGGGGTTGCTACTGTTGAGCCTGTTTTTGGGATCAAAGCTCTATGGGTGTCTGAAAAAGACAAAAGAAAAGCGGAGGTGGAGGGTTTTACGGTTGTAGATCCATCCTCAGTCTTGGTTACCCATCTTTCTGATATCCTGAAAAAATCTGCCTACATGATCTTGGAAAGAGAAGGTACGCAAAAGTTGGTTGATTTAATCAAAGACAATAACCCCACTTTAGTTAGTGAATTACTTCCTGATTTAGTAAGTGTGGGTATCATTCAAAGGACTTTGCAGAATCTTCTTCGTGAGCGTATCCCAATCAAAAACCTCACTTTGATTTTGGAGACCATTGCAGACATGGCATCCATAACCAAAAATCCTGATGATTTATCTGAGCAGGCTCGCAAGCGCCTTGGTATGTACTTTGTTAAAGAATTTGAGGTTGAAAAGAATAAGTTGGTTTCAATGACATTGGATCCAAAACTTGAACAAATTCTTGTCCAACGGGTTAAGAAAAGCCAGTTTGATGTAGGGTTGGCTATGGATGCAGATCTTACTCAAGGTCTAATTTCTGAAATTGTGCCGAAGATAGACGAAATGTCTGACCAGGGTCTCAACCCTTGCATGGTAACTACTTCCGATCTTAGGCTTGCCCTCAGAAGGTTTCTTGAGCCTAGCTATCCACAGTTATCGATTTTTGCGTATCAAGAAATTCCACCTGAAACGATGGTCGAGCCTTTTGCTTCGATTACCCTTCCGCAGTTTTCCATTCCTGAAAATTTTTCACCGACCTCTTCGAACGAGCCGAATCAAAATCCGGATTTAGCATTAGCTGAACCCCAGTTAGTCAATTAGTATGATCGCAGAAGAAGATAATCTGACTGATATAAGTAAGCCCAAAAGGTTTCGCCTAGTTGTTCGATCTGCTGAAGAAGCTGTGCGAATGATTCGGGAAAAGCTTGGTGATAATGCCCGCGTTGTTTCAGTTCGCCAGACTGGCGGAGAGGGTTTGAAGCGTTTTATTTCTTCTCCTAAGTTGGAGGTCATTGCTGAAATTCCTCCAGTTGAAAATTCATCTAATGCAGAACCGATCGAGCCTTCAGATGATTCGGAAAAAATGGTTAGTGAAGTCCCTTCGATTGAAAAATCTAATATTGAAGGACAGAATTTAGAGAATGTTGCTAAACCTTTGCATCCATCGAAGTCTCCAGAACTATCTAATGATCTGCCTCAGGATGCTCTCCAATTATTAACCAGAGCTGGCTTTGACGATGTTTTAGTTTCTCAAATTAAATCATGGCCTGAGGTGGGTGACATTTCTAACCTGCCTCTGGCGGATGTTTTAAGAAAAGTTACCCAGTGTTTGTCGGACCGTTTTAAGGGTACTCCTCAAGTCTCTCTCGGTAGTAAAACTGCTCTGCTTGGTTCTCCGGGTGCAGGTAAGACTACTATGCTTTGTAAAATGCTCGCTCATGAGGTTTTTATTAAGAAAAAACTTCCCATGGTTCTCAAATTAGAGAATGGAGTACCCAACCCTGATGATTCTCTGAGAATTTTTTGTGAAGTGATTGGGGTCACATTATACAGGGAAGAATCCAAGATTCCTAACGCCACCCTACAATCCCCACTTTTCATAGATATTCCAGGTATTTCCCTGAGCGATGCAGCTGAGTGGTCCAAGATAAAAGCGTCCCTTACAACCCTTGGAGTCAGTTCTCGCATTTTGGTGGTGAATGGTGCTTACGATTCAAAAGTACTATCGAAGTGTGTCAGAATAGGTGGTAATTTAGATGCGACTCATCTAGCAATTACGCATTTTGACGAACTATCCAATGCGTCCAAGCTTTGGCCCATCATTTTTGATTCAGCCTTATCACCATATTGTATATCCACTGGGCAGAATATTACTGGGGATTTTTCATTCAATGTTTTAAACCAAATGATTGCGAAATCATTTCCAGAGAATTTATACACCCAATCTTTCTCTTCTTACCAGCGGATTTAAGTTATGAACGACGATGCTAAATATTTCTTTTTCTTAAGTGGGTTCATTGGTTTTATTTTCTTTTATGGGTTTTCACTTGTTTTAAACCATGACCCATTACAAAGCTTGATTTATGGCTCGATCGGATCTTTGTTTTTTTCCCTTTCCTGGAGAATGCTTCTTTGTTCTGCATTAAAAAAAGTTCAATGTGCAAGGGAAAGTGAAGTTGGATTGGAAATGGACAACTCTGCTAATTCCAAAGTTGTGTCGAATCAAGGGGCAAGTACTTCAAGTAGCGATTTAGTAACTTCTTCGGCAAAAGCTAATATGGAAGCTTCGTCTACTAGGAAAAATCTCACCTCGATTGGTAACTCTTTAAAGAAATGAGCGTTGCAGTATCCAAAGACTCTTCTTTAGAGGAGAGCAAGAGATTCGAACAAGCTGCGGCGAATTACCGTAATGCCATGTCTTGCGATGAATCCAGAGACCAATGGATTGTGGATTATCTTCCATTGGTGAAATCCATTGTGAATCGTTTACGCTTTCATTTTCCTGAGAGTTATGAAACTGAGGATATGTATGGAATTGGGGTTCGATCTCTTATTTTAGCTGTCAACCGATTTGATCCGTCCAAAGGAAAGTCTTTTGGTAATTATGCATCCTTGAGAATCAAGGGTGGACTTCTTGATGAACTTCGGAGAATTGACCATTTGCCACGGGCAAACCGTGCTAAAGCTAAATCTCTTCAATCTACCATTCTTGAACTCGAACTTGTTCTCAAGAGACCTCCGCTACCTGAGGAGATCTGTGAAGAGTTAAAGATAACCTCCCAGGAGTATCAAAAATTACTTAAGGAGACCCAACCGGTAGTTTTTGTTCCTTTCGAGTCTTCCTCACCTAATTCTGATTCAGAGAGTTTTTCTGATTCTTTAAGTGAAACACTCTATGATCCTACAGAACCTACTGCCTTTGAAAATTTGGAGCGTAAGGAAAAAGTTGTCGAATTAAGAGAGAGAATTAAGGAACTTCCTGAGCAAAACCAGAAAATACTGATGTTGTATTACATTGAGGAATTGAGGTTGTCTGAAATCGCCCATGTCTTTAACCTTAGCGAAGGTAGGATAAGTCAAATCCTTTCTCATTCAATTATTTCTCTTCGTGCAAAATTTCAAACATCCGAGTAAAAACTCTATAATACAATGCTCTTAACAGTAGGAATCATAATAGTCTTTGTCTCTTGTATTGGTGGTTTTGCCGTCGCTGGAGGAAACCCTGTCTCCCTCATCCATGCCGGTGAAATTATGATTATTTGCGGGATCGGCCTTGGTATTTTGGTAGTATCAAGCCCCAAAAGCGTATTGGTCGGATTGAAAAACGATGTCCTGAAGGCTTTCAAAGGAGGGATTAGTAATCAGGGAAAGTTTATCGATCTCTTGGTCTTGCTTTACGAACTATTTATGCTCGGAAGGAGAAAGGGGACACCAGCTTTGGACGAGCATGTTAGTGATCCAAATAATAGTACGATATTTACCAAGTATCCTTCTTTTTTGAATGACAAAGGCTTGGTTGAGTTTTTATGTAATTCGCTTCGTCCAATCGTTGATGGTCGTTGTAAACCTGGAGAAATTGGAGGGATCCTAAAGTCCGAGCTTAGCAGCCGAGAAGCAGAAGCTAGCAGATCTGTTAAAGCGATTGAAATGATTTCAGATGCTTTGCCAGGGGTAGGCATCGTTGCTGCTGTTTTAGGTATTATTAACACGATGTCTAATCTTGAAGACCCTGAGTCGGTCGGTTACAAGGTTGCCGCTGCTTTAAGTGGTACTTTCCTCGGTATCTTTTTGGCGTATGGCATTGGTGTGCCTCTTGGAAGGCTCGTTCAGCTGAACCAAGGTCAGGAGATGTTATACTATCGTATAGTAGAGCGTTCCGTTTCCGGTTTTGCAACGGGTCTCAGTCCAATAATGGCTGTTGAAATTGGGCGTCGCTCTTTGGATAAACAAATTCAACCTACCGCTGACGAACTTGAGGAAAAATGTAAAGACGCAGCCAAAGGAGCATAATCTTTATCTCTTTCTCCTCCTAAATGTTTACTCACCCTTCCAAGAAAAGAAAAATCTCCTATGCCCATGGAGGGGCTTGGAAGGTTGCTTATGCCGATTTCGTTACCGGTATGATGTCTCTTTTCCTTGTGCTCTGGATTCTGTCTCAAGATGAGGAAGTCATCATAGCCACTACGCGTTTCTTTCGCGATCCTTACAAAGCGGGTGTGCCAAAATCTACTCCCGTTGATCAAAAAGATGCCCGTCCTGGTAGTATGGTAGATCAAATTGTGGGTAGGTCTGATACTACTATGCGTAATACCGACGACACTACATCTATCGACATAGATGTTCTACATCGCATCGCTCAGGATTGGTATCAGCGGCTCAAACTTCATGAGATTGATGATTCGGTTATTCAACTAGAAGTAACATCTGATGGCTTAAAAGTAACTTTGTATCATGGAGATGATAAACCGATTTTCGAGTCCACTTCTTCCAAGTTATCGGCTCATGGTAGAAAAGTTATGCAACGAATGTCTTGGTTACTTTCTCAGCATGTTTTAGCCTACAGGATCGATTCGCACTCCATGAACTTGGAGGATAAGGTGAAAAATCATGAATTAGCAGAATGGGAGCTGTCCTTGTATCAAGCAGTTGAAATCAACAATGCTCTAGGGCACTATTCTGCTGGCGAGCTTGAGGGTAAGTTGGAAAGAATGACTGGGCATGGTGCAACCAAACCGAATAGGGTTAGGTATCCAAACCGACCCGACAAAAATCGCAGGGTAGAAATAAGCCTAGCCTTGGATATCAGCAAAGAGGACCTCGCACGCTACCGCTGAGGCTTAATTTATTATGGAAAGCTATTTGAAAGGCCGAGGGTACAAAGATGATCTTAAGAAAGATTCTTCATTTGAAAGCTTGCTCGAATCATCCAAGAAAGGACCTGAAACTCCTCCAACGGAACCAGTAGAGGTTAATCCTGCTCAGAAAGAAGTTATCTATGAGCAAGAGAATTGTCCTAAAGTTGAAGTGGTCTCCATAGATGGAAAACCTACTTCTATTCTGATTCATCTTCAAGATGGTCGATTACTCGAAATCGATTGCGTTTATTAAATTCTTCTTAAGGCTATTACTCTGCTTTAAAATTCATATATTTGATGCCATTGGTGGCACGGGAATTGCTTAGTGTGATGTGTGAACCTATCTTTATATGAAAATGCCTCTGCTTTACG
>CAXBQX010000031.1:0-24328 GCA_963978365.1 uncultured Opitutales bacterium
CATTGAGGTCGAAAAGGACCTGATTGCAGATAACGGAGGCTATGGAAATGAAATCAAATTTGGTGGTGGCAAAGTCATACGCGATGGAATGGGTCAGTCGCCCCTCGCACTCGATAAGGAATGCCTGGATTTAATCATCACCAATGCAACCATCATTGATCCGTTTCTTGGAGTTGTTAAAGCAGATGTGGGAGTAAAGGAAGGAAGAATTGCTGGTATTGGCCACGGAGGAAATCCATTGATACAGGATGGTATAAATCCAAAAATGATTGTAGGTGCTGGAACGGAAGTGATTGCTGGGGAAGGAATGATTCTCACCGCAGGCGGTTACGATTCCCACATCCATTTCATCTGCCCCCAGCAAATTGAGGAAGCCCTGGCAAGTGGACTAACCACCATGACTGGCGGGGGAACGGGACCAGCTACTGGAACGAATGCAACTACCTGTACCCCAGGGGCATGGAATATTGGGAAGATGCTTCAGGCTGCAGATGAGTTCCCTATGAATCTCGGGTTTCTAGGAAAGGGAAATTCATCCAATCCTGAAGCACTGAGGGAGCAAGTAAGAGCAGGGGTTATCGGATTAAAATTACATGAAGACTGGGGTACAACTCCGGCAACGATCGATACTTGCTTAGGGGTCGCTGATGAAATGGATGTTCAGGTAGCTATCCATACAGACACTCTCAATGAAGCAGGGTTCGTAGAGGACTCCGTAGGGGCTTTTAAAGGAAGAGCCATTCATACCTTCCACACGGAGGGTGCCGGTGGTGGTCATGCCCCAGACATTATCAAAGTATGTGGCGAACCAAATGTTTTACCCTCGTCCACTAACCCGACACGCCCCTTTACGGTTAATACTATTGATGAACATCTTGATATGTTGATGGTATGCCACCATCTGGATTCCAAGATTCCTGAGGATGTTGCCTTTGCTGAATCTCGGATCCGTCCTTCTACGATTGCAGCCGAGGATATCCTTCATGACCGCGGGGCCTTTTCCGTAATGGCGAGTGATAGTCAGGCGATGGGTCGGGTTGGTGAAGTTCTATGCCGGACCTGGCAGACCGCAGATAAAATGAAGAAGCAGTTTGGGAAACTCGATTCGAGTACACATACCAAAGCAGATAATTTTAGAGTGCTCCGCTATCTGGCAAAGTATACCATCAACCCTGCAATCGTGCATGGTATGTCGGGCGAAATTGGATCCATCACCGAAGGTAAGCTGGCAGATCTTGTTTTATTCAAACCCGCATTTTTCGGAGTTAAGCCAGAGTTGGTTATCAAGGGAGGATTGATTGCATACGCTAACATGGGGGATCCAAATGCCTCCATTCCTACCCCTCAGCCCATGCATTACCGTCCCCAGTTTGGTTCATTTGGAAAAGCTAGAACATCCACATCCTTAACTTTTGTCAGCGAAGCATCCTTGCAAAGCGAATCGCTGGCAGAACTTGGTCTCAACAAATCATTAGTTGCCGTAAAGAATACACGAAAGATTGGGAAAAAAGACCTCATCCTTAACGATGCCCTACCTGATATCGAAGTGGACCCCGAGACTTACACCGTAAAAGCAGACGGTGAGGAATTACATTGCGAACCTGCAAAAACAGTTCCATTGGCTCAAAGATATTTCCTTTTCTGAGGATGATAAAAATCAGAGAGATAAGTGTCCGAAAAAATCCGGTCCTTGATCGTTCTATTCCTTTAAATGTGGACCGCAGAGTACTGGCTAAGCGCAGATGGCGCGGCCGGGCTACAGATGGAACGGACTTCGGCTTTGATCTGGCAGTTCCTCTAAAGCATGGTGCTTGTTTTTACAACGAGGATGAAAGATACTACCTCATTGACCAAAAGCCTGAGAAGGTATTCCGGGTTTCCTTTCCTAACCAACAAGAAGCAGCCCATCTTGCCTGGCAGGTGGGCAACCTCCACTTTCCTGCCCAATTTAAAGAGGACTACTTATTGGTCGAGGGTGATCTTGCGGTACAGTACATGTTAGAACGAAACGAAATACCTTTTGAAGAATCTATGGAGATTTTTCAGCCAATACTGGCTGTATCATCCCACCATCACGGCCCAGGCAAACTGTCTAAGTACCTAAATATTTGGCAATAAATCTACTTACCCATGATCCTAGACATAGAGGAATCCCCTTTACCCACTGAATCGAAATTGGGAAGCAGTCAATCAAACTGGCTTGGTGGATTAATTCAAACTACCGACACATTGTTTCCTAGTGGTGGCTATGCCCATTCATACGGATTGGAGGAGCAAGTTTCCCTTGGCCTAATACGCACAAAAGAGCATTTGGAAGAATTCTTAATCCGAGAAATCTTACCCTCTCTGGAAAGATTGGAACTCCCCTACCTACGCTTTTGTTACACATCTGCGGAGCGACAAGACTGCAGGGCTCTTCTTGAATTAAACGAAGAAATTTCCAGTTGGAAACTTACCAAAGAAATCCGCAATGCAGGGATGTCTCAGGGCACGCAAATGTTGCGTATGATTCGCGAGATTTATCAATGCGATTTCTCACAAAACTTTGAACAAATATTAATTCAAAACAACTCAACCTGCCAACAAATCACTGCCACTGCACTTCTGAGAAAAGCACAACAATCACCCTTGGAACCAACTCTGATCGCCTGGGTGTATCAGGCTGTCTCAAATTTTTGTTCTGCTTCGATCAAATTACTTCGATTAGGAGAAGTTGCCTGCCAAAAAATGATACACCGCTGCATGACTCAGGAAAATTTGGATAAAACCATATCTGGCTCTTTAGAAATTAAGCGAGATGAGGCAGGTTTTTTCAATCCAGTCCTGGACATTGCATCAGCAAGACACGAACTTGCATTCTCACGACTTTTTATATCATGACTGAAAACAATACAGAGGAATTCCGCCGCCCAGTCCGTGTGGGGATTGGTGGCCCGGTTGGATCAGGGAAAACCATGCTTACTTTACGTCTTTGTGAAGTGCTGCGCGAGAAATACTCCATGGTCGTAATCACTAATGACATCTACACCCAGGAGGATGCACAATTTCTTGCACGCAATCACGCATTACCAGAGGACCGTATCATGGGCGTGGAAACCGGAGGTTGTCCGCACACCGCCATTCGGGACGACACCAGTATGAATGCAGTTGCAATCGAACAATTGGTACTGCGGCACCCAGATGCTCAATTAGTGCTAATTGAGAGTGGTGGGGATAATCTATCTGCCACATTTTCTCCTGAGCTAGTGGATGCTTTTATCTATGTTATCGATGTTGCGGAGGGAGATAAAATCCCCAGAAAAGGAGGTCCGGCCATTCGTTATTCCGATCTTTTAGTGATTAATAAAACTGACCTGGCTCCGTTGGTTGGTGCAGACCTTAATGTGATGGATAGGGATTCTAAAAAAATGCGCGAGGAAAGACCCTATTTATTTACCGATCTAAAGACATATAAAGGCTTGGACGATGTGGTTAATTGGCTCACAGAAGAATACCTGTTCTAATAATTCGAATCTTGAAGACTGATGTCAGAAACTTTTGGACTTTGTGGTGGTGTGCAGCTTGATTGCAGGTGCAACGCGGAGGGTCTTCCCTATTTATCAAGCCAACGATTCTCCCCTCCGGTTCATCTAAGCAAGCCTTACCTCGACCATCACAGTGGCTCTTTATTAATCAATCTATCCTGCCCTACCGCAGGTATGCTTTCGGGTGATCGCATGGTTTGCGATATACAACTAAATGACCATGCCTCCATGGTGGTTACTACTCCAGGAGCTACCCGCTCCCACTTTATGAAAAGTGGAATTGCGAAAGTGGACCAATCTTTCCAAATCAATGACCATTCTTTTTTGGAATATAACCCAGGATCTCTCATTCTTCAGGAATCAACCACTTTGCACCAAAATACCCGAGTTGAATTGAGTGAGAATGCAGAGCTTTTATTTGTGGAAAAAATCATGCCCGGCAGGGTGGCACATGGAGAGCTTTTTAAATTTAATAAGTTTTCTAACCGCATGAAGATTAGAAAAGATAAAACGCTCATTTTATCGGAGTCTTTTTCATTGGAACCAGAAAATGATTCTATCCATGCATGGAAACGCTCATTTCCCTCTCCCTTCTATGGATGTTTTTATTTGATATCTCCAAGAGTGGAAAATTCTCTTCCCTCCCGGCAGGCTATTCATGATTTAAAAAATGAGTGTTTATTAATTGGATCTAGCCAGATGCACCGAAATGTTGGGTGGATCATTAAAGTTTTGGCAGGAGATGCGATTGAGTTCCGCAGGGCTATGAAAAAAGTGCGATCACTTATCTATAATGATCTCGGCCGTACTGCGACAGACTTCCGCAGATATTGAATCAATGACTCCCTTTTTCTTATGATTAGCGATACTCTTATCATCACCAGTAGTGCAGCATCACTGGGATTCTTTCATACGATTCTTGGACCTGACCACTATCTTCCCTTTGTTGCCATGGCTAGAACCAATGGGTGGAGCGGTTATAAAACAGCGGGCTATGTTGCACTTTGTGGAGTAAGTCATGTACTCGGAACCATCTTCATCGGATTGCTCGCATTGGGTCTTGGGTTTGCTCTATTCAAAATTGAAACTTTCCAATCAATCAGGGGTAATTTCGCTGGTTGGTTTCTTTTGTTTCTGGGAGCAATTTATTTTGTTTGGGGGATAAATTTAGCTTTAAAGAAAAGGGATAGCTCAACATCTAAGAATCAACTCAGTAATTCGAAAAAGAAATTTAGTGATTCTTATTTCATTCGGTCTTCTCCCTTCTTGCTATTTCTTTTTTTTATTCTTGGCCCCTGCGAACCCTTACTGCCTCTCTTAGCTTTAGGCTCTGAAAAAACTCAATACTTCTCCTCTTTTTTGGTCATCATGGCTTTTTGCCTGGCTACCATTCTCACCATGCTACTATGCGTTATGATTTTCTACTATGGAATTTCCCGTTTTTCTATTTTTATGAAGTATGAAAACTACATGCATGCAGTCACCGGATTTGTTATATTTGTCTGCGGATTTTCTATTCAGTTCTTTGGAACTTAAACTAACTCAAGCAATATCAGTAATCGCAAGAACCACCTTTTTTAGCTCCTCGCTAAGCCTCTTCCATCGATTGACTACCGTGACCAGAATCTGACGATCCTTGTCCGAAATCTCAGTCAATATCTCAGTCAACGCCTCTGATAAAACCGCAGAATCACAGATAGATACTGGGCAAGAAGCAGACCCCCTGTCGGGTTCAACTCCCGCCACCTCCACCAAAGTTTCAAGGATCTTTTTCTTAATCAATCCTACTATCCTAAGGGTACTTTAAGGATTTATGGTCAAGGTAGTGGCAGCCTTGTATGATTTCGATCTTATGAATAGTTCATTAAGTCCCAAACGCCTGAATTCTGTTTTTCACTGCGAGTAACTGCGGCTATCAGGGAATCTTCCGAACCTACCAAGAAAACCTTTTCCTTGGCCCGGCTAACCGCGACATAAAGAAGCTCTCTGCTTAAAAGTTTGGAGTCTGCAGTGGGTAGCACAATCAAAACCTTATCGAACTCAGATCCTTGACTACGGTGAATGGTGCTTGCGTATCCCATCTTATGTTGGGGGAGTCTAGATTTTGCTATTTCACGAACCCCTTCCTCCGATTGAAAATATACCTTAGACCCAAAAACCACGCCATCATCCCCATTATAAAGTCCGATTGAATAATCATTCGCATGGACCACAACAGGCCTGATCGAGGCATCATTATTGGGTAAGAGTCCTACTGTTTTTGCGTTCCAGTGGGATACTCCATAATCGCCCTCATTGTTCGCACAAAGAATCCGAAATTTCCCAAGTTTGGAAAGAGCAAGAGATGGATCATGGGCATCTGATAATTCGCTAAATTCATCACCTAGTAATGAATCCAACAGCGGGTCGGTAAGATCACTTATCCATGTGATCGATTCCACACCAGAATGAATGACCGACACCGCATCCTGAGCCCTGCCTTCCTTAATGGCATGGCATAACTCATCAATCTTTCCGGAGGAGGATATATCCTTACGCCGGTGAACTTTGCTTAATTGAATCGTGGAACTGGCAAGTCGATTGGATGATTGGGACAACTTTGCAGAATTTGAAAAGACTCCCATTTTTACCAAATCCTCTTCCCTAAACTCATTAGGTTGAGAAGATTCAATCAATCCAGTAAAGACCGCGCCACCATGTACTGGAGCTAATTGTGCAGCATCACCTATCAAAACGAGTTTCGTATCATCCCGCAGGGCATCGCAAAGCTTTGCCATTAAAGGAAGGTCAATCATAGATGCTTCATCCACCACCACAAGATGAGCAGGAAGTGGATTTCTTTTATTTCTTTGGAAATCCGTTGTTCCCATTCTCGACCCAAGTAATCGGTGGAGAGTGGTTGCCTTTGTGGAATCAATAATTTTTTGCCTTATGGAATCAGGTAGTTCTATCCATTTCAGAGATTGAAGTACTGATTCTCGCATCCGAAAAGCTGCTTTACCGGTAGGTGCTGCCAATGCGATCAGGTGATTCGGGTGTTCATGAATATAAGCGGCCAACATGGCGACAATGGTTCGGGTCTTACCCGTGCCTGGTCCGCCGGATAGCAGAACCAGGTCCCTATGAAGCACCGCCCCCACCGCAAGGGCCTGTTGGTCGTCCACGAAATGGGAAATTGAGCTCTTGAAAAACTCCTCCGTATCCTTGCTGACCTCAACGGAAGCCTTGGTGCATTTATGAGTTAATACATCCGCAACCAATCTTTCATATTCGTAGTATCTTCGAAAATAGAGCCTGCCAGTATCCGTGTAAACGAGAGGAAGGTTAGCATCTTCGTTCCCAATAGAAGGAAGAGACTTCCAACCATCCAAAACTTCATTTGCCTCAGCTTCTAAAAGGTGACTGGATCCGGAGGCTACCCTTTCTGTCAGCACACGAGTTAGTTTTGCAAGAGACTTACCTTCATCCCCTCCGATCCTGGTTTCAAAAAAATCAGCAACCAAGGATGCGAGGGCATCGATTTCCAAATTCTGATTTTTATTCGAATTTGTATTCATTGATCAGAAATAAGAAATTTCTCCAAGGCTTGAACGGTCTCCAAATCAGGCAAATCATAAAATATCCCACTGTCGGAACCTTTTCTCATCCCACGAACAAACAGATAATAAACCCCACCAAAGTTTCTTTCATACCTGTACCCCTTCATCCGGCTTTGCAGAAACCTGTGCAATGCAACCGTGTAAATGTGGTACTGGAGTACATAGTGATGAGTCAGCATTTCTCTTTCGATTTCCTTATCGTCAAAACCTTTACTACTCCCACTGAGCTTATTTGATTTCCAGTCCAATATGTAATATCTGCCATCCTTTCTAAAGGTCAGATCGATGAGACCTTTTAAGTATCCATCCCCTTCAATTCTCATGCATTCATCTGCACTAATCCGATCGAGGTATTTTTTAAGTTTGGAATGTGCGGGAAGATGCTGGGCCAATTCAGGGAGAAAGCCGGAGGAAACGGGAAAATAGAACTCCATTTCCTCCAAACGATCCGTGTCATTAAGAAGGTTCAAACAAAACCCATGCTCCAATTCCGTACCCATTACCTGGTGTACCATATCGAGAATAACAGGTGTCCATTGCTTGGAATCGAACTGATGGTCATCGAGCTTTTTAGAAATCAATTCTTTCCAACCTGAAGGGTCAGAGAAATTCAGATGCTCGAATACATCGTGCATAAAGTTCCCTGCATGAGCCCCCGCTGGAAACTTAAAGATAGGTTGGTTTTCTTTTACAATAATATCCTCTTGTTGCCATTGCCCATCATCCGTCCCATCGAGGTCTCTCCCATCAAACCCTACCTGCTTGGATAAGCCACTGAAAGACTCCACAATGTTAGCATCTGGAATTTTTCTATTTTCGTCCCAGCTTTCAGTCTGCAAATCAACGGGCGCGGAAGGATTTGTTTCATCCTTCCAAAAATTACTTATTATCGATTGGTGAGCGGTAAACAGATTATATTCGGCACGCCCTCCAAGAGCATCCACCCATGCCGACGCTTGCTTCTCCAATGAATTGCCTTCTGTGACTGAAGCATTTCCATCGGTTGCCCAGGAACGCATCATTCTCACTTGTGCAGGGACTCTGGCATTATTCGAAATTTTGACCGGTGCGTGATATAGATAACACCTCGACGCCGAACGGGTAAGGGCAACATACAGCACCCGGGCATCTTCTTGCTCCTCCTCCTTGGCCCCCTTGGATTTGGCATCATCACTGGCAGTCTTTTCTAAATCGACCACCAACTTCCCGTCATCCCGGTGATACTTAAAATCATCCCTGTAACCACCTGAAGGAAAGGACAAGCCGGGAAGAAAAACAATCGGATATTCCAAGCCTTTGGATTTATGAACCGTCAGAATACGAATCGATTCAGACTGGGACTCCAACCTTAATTGATACTCCTCATCCGAAGAATCGTTCTGCTCAATTCTTGCCCGAAACCAGACAAGTAAGGACGAGGGAGCAAGTGGATGATTGGATGTTGCCCGGTGAAGAACTTCAGCCAAATGCAAAAAATTGGTTACCCTTCTCTCTCCGTCCGGCCTGCACAAGTTTTTGGGAATCGCATGGGTCTCCCTGAAAAGTTGGTGTAAAGCTACATAGACTCCTTTCTTTCTCCAGTTTTCGAGGCATTCCCTGAAGATCCCAACCCATTCATCCCATTTTTCGGGTTTGTCCTGCCAAAGCTGAAAATCCGCACTGGTCATACCCAGCAACCCAGTGGCCAAGGCCCGCTTGATCGCTCGCTCGTTCCTAGCATTTACAATGCCTTCCAAAACCCACAGAATCTCCTTTGCCTCTTGCGAATCAAACAGGCTCACATCTGTAAAAACGACGGCAGGCAAGCCTCTCTTGCGGAAGGACTGCCAGACTTTTCTGGCATCCGGATTACTTCGGACCAAAACCGCAATATCTTTGGGGCGGACTTTGTGGCCCCCTATCGTGCCTTCGGATAGAAGATATTCAATCTCATTGGCCATATCCATACGGATGGCTTCCCTCGCCACTTCCACACTGGGTTCCTTATCTTTCCTCCAGTCTAGTTCACGGATAACAAAAGCCGGCTTGGTGGCATCCATAAAAAGTTTATCCCGATCCGCAGGCCCTTTTCTGTTTGGGTTTACAGGAACAAAGGAAAGTTCCTCGTGAAGGAATGGCTTATCTGATTTTTCAAAAAAAGCATTCACGGATTCAACCAAGGGAGTAACTGTCCTAAAATTAGTGTCCAAAGAATACCTCTGAGCATTCGTCTTTTTTGCGAATTCGAAATAGGCTTCCAGATCAGCCCCACGAAAACGGTAGATCGATTGCTTGGGGTCTCCGATAAGGAAAAGCCAATGCTCATTTTTTTGTCCAAACAAGCGGCTAAAAATTTCGAATTGCACCGGATCGGTATCCTGAAACTCATCGATGAGCACGGCATCAAATGAATCCCGCAGGCAAGCTCTTAACGATTTTCCATCCTCACTTTCACTGTTAACGGCATGTGCGGTTAGGCTTAACAGGTCATCAAAAAAGATCACCCCTCTTTTGGCCTTCCATTGGCTCATTTTTTGTTCGAGATAACGAACACAGTCCACTCGCACAGCCCTGCCAAAAGATTCAAGAATCTGGCAAAAAGATTCAGCTTCCCTGGCAAAGGAAGGCACATCTCTTTCCCTGTATTCTTTCTTGGCTGTGAGCCTGGATGCACACATGTCTTCGAGTATCTCAAACCCTGCAGGCGAGACCTCCCCCTGGTTGAGGCACTGATTCAAAATTCGGACATGCCGGGCAAGTTGGGTTGTCGCACGGGCATTCTTCCGGCTTAAGCAATGAGTGACATAGTCGGAATAGTCCCCCTGCCCGGCCAACCATGCCATTTTAAGCGTTTCAAACCCTTGCAGGAGTTGCTCGTGTAGATTTTGAAACCCGGACCCCTCCCTAAAACCAAGTTCGTAATCCTGTGTCCTTGGTAAGCTATCAAAGAAGTCTACCATGTCTGCTGGTTTTATTTTGGTTGTCGAAGCAGCTGCAGAAACTACCGGATTGGCCGAGGCAAACCTATCCCGCCAATACTCATCGACTCCCTCCTTAACCATGTCCTTGGAAACTTTGTTCAATTCTGTGTCAAAAAGAGATTGGGTCTCGAAAGAGTTTTCGCTGAGCACACGATTGCAGAATCCGTGGATCGTACTGATAATCGCCTCATCAATGCAGGTAATCGCAAGCCTGATTCTTCGAATGCATTCCTCAATGGGTACATTCTTTAAATTTCTGAGTCTCTCAAAGACCGCCTCCTCTTTTTGCCTTGGAGGTTCGATTAAAGTTTCATAAGCCTCGACCAAGAGACCTCGTATCCGGTCCCGCAATTCTTCGGTCGCAGCCGTGGTAAAGGTAACGGTTAGAATTTTCCCTGTTTCAACTCCCTCTTCCGCTACCAATCGAAGAAATATACGGGCCAAGGCATAAGTTTTACCAGTCCCAGCACTTGCTTCCAATAAAGTGACCCTCTTTTCCAGTTCCGTGCTGGCAGAATCAAATGTCTGTGTACCAGTCATGAATCCTCCTCCTTTCCCGCATCGCTTACTTTGAGAAAAGGGTGGTACACAGCAGAGGCTATCTGTTCGAACTCTGGATTTTTGAAAGGCTCCTCACGAAAGCAAAGTTGATTGGCAGAGTCATCCCCTTCCCCTTTTTGGTATGGAGTGGAAACCCATTTCTTTCTGGCTTCCAGGATACCCTTGTTTTCGGTATTTTTGGCTCCATCGCTTTTTTCTTCCTCAGGATGGTGAGGTTGATTGCGGGCAAATGCATAAGAGCTTTCAGGGAAAAATGGTAAAGGCTCAATCATTCCCCTTTTATAAAGTGCCATCAAATTGCTTAGGATGGTACGGGCAGAATCGCTGGGCAAAGGCTCCAGTGAGATAAACTTTTTATCGAGGGAGTAAAACCTAGTTTCCACTCCAGAGTCCTGAAAGGCCGAGGCAAACAAGTGCCTGAACCAGATGCTTATGCGGTCTTTTCCCTTAGGCTCTTTTACACAACGATACAAGACCTGTCTGCCGTTTATAAAGGGTCCCAATTCTGCCCTCAACCTGACCCCACCCAACTCCTCCTCAATCACTACTGAATCCTGCTTCTGTCCCTGGACTGCGTCCTGCCATCTCTCAACAAATTCTTCGACATCCCGTTTTGCTTCATTAAACCAAACTTGGCCCAGGCTTCCAGGTGGTAAGCTTCCTTTGGCCCCTTCCAATCCAAGAAGATCGAACTCATCTTCCAGTTCTAGGGCAATACCGAGCAAACGGTCCTTAATTGCGTATTTTTCGAGACTCCCCAGCTCAAACGGTTCGCATTCCTCAGGGGGTGAATCTTCATCCCATAAACTCATACCCAACCGTTTTTTTAGAAATGCTTTGGCTGGGCTTTGAAAAAAATGAATCAACTCATCCATGGTTAACTCATTGATCTTCTCCGGTGGCTCAGACATTTGACCTGAAAGAAATGGTTGAGTTTCCTTTTCAGGAGAAAGTAATGCACTTGCAGCCTGGAGATTTCCGAACGAGTAAGATCGAGAAATTTTTCCGCCAATAAAATTTTCCCGACCGAAAGGATGCAAAGTTTGAATGCTTACCAGCTCATCTCTTGCTTTTCTTACCTTTCCGTGGGTCTCCCCAAAGTCGACCAATTTATCCAGACAGTCCAGTAATTCATTGATTACCACAGAGGGGGGAATGCTTTGGCTTTGCCGAATCGACTGGCCCACATAGCTCATGTACAGATGCTCGCGGGCACACCAGATTGTTTCCAGGAAAAGATAGCGATCGTCCTCTCGTGCCGAACGATCCCCGGCTCGCCTATTACCAGATAGATCAAAACCAAGCTTCCTGGTTTGCCGAGGAAATGCTCCATCATTCATGCCAATCAGGCAAATGACTCTTGCACTCACACTTCTCATTGGCCGAAGTCCGCAAAAAGTAATTCCGGAAGTAAGAAACTGCCCCTGAGGAGTACCCACAGTCAGTACATTGCTCAAATGGTACCGGACCACTTGCAGGGGCACCTTGGAGCGACCTGCCAGTTCGGAATATTCATCCTTTAACTCTTTAATCTCATTCTGAACGCGCCTGCGGTCCAAAAAAGTTTCATTATCGGAGGGAAAGAATCTATCGGTTAGGTCTTCGAGAAACTTTGCCCAAGCGGATAGAGATTTAGCTTCAGCTGATTTTTCCTCAAACTCGATGAGTCCACCCACTATTCTGTAAAGTTTACCTAAGCGTACTGTATTTTCTCCCTCAATTTCATCAAAGGGCAAAACCCTGTCCCACATACGCTCCCCATTGGATCGCATACAAAAGCCCAATGCCATTCGATCAAGAGCATGTCGCCAGGTGTGTTCATTGGAAGGGGTGGAACCAAACCGCTCGCGATGCTCCGCATGCAATCCCCAATGGACATGGCAATCCTTCACCCAGTCCCGAAATGTCTGCACATCCTCATCCTCAAGTTCGAATTTTTTTCGAAAAACGGATGAATCAATTAAATCGAGGACATCTCGGTTGGTTGCCCGACCATCGAAAAATTCAAGTAAGTTAAAGAAACAATCGACCAGGTTACTTTCCTGCCTCGGTTCACGATCGACAATGGAGAAGGGAAAATATTGGGGCATACCCTTTTCCATCCCTTCAAAAGTTGCCCGAATATAGGGAGCATACCCCTCTGGATCCGGCATCATCACCACAACATCTTTGGGGCAAAGGGTTGAATCATTGGCGAACCTTCTCAACAAATAATCTCTTAAAACTTCAGCCTCACGCATCGGCCCATGACAACTATTGATCACAATAGATTCATCTCCATCTCCCATGGGCTTTCTTAATTCAGGTTCTTTGGAGAAAACCTCAAAGGTCCATCTTTGCAGTCTTTCCAACACAGACTCCCCGGCGGGTTCACGAAATTGTAATGGGTAATCATGAGCATCCCGATCAACCAGCAGATTAAAAAACTCTCTTCCCGTACGACCGAGAGATCCGATCAATGGATTGCCACTCTCAATACCTAATTCAATCTCAGTAACTTCTTTTTGAGATTGCTCCGTTGCACGCTTGATCGCCCTATTCTTCCATTTTTCGACATCCTTCTCCGACTCCACATCCCCCCACATCACCGGAGCAGGTTGTAAAACATAAAAATGAAGGGGCCGAAACCGACCATAGGCTTGCAATATATCAAGAAAGATAGGAGGTAAGGTGGAAATTCCAAAAACGGATAATCTCTCAGGTAAAAACTCAAGGTTTTGGGGAATTTTATGAGAGCCCAGTTGTTTCATGAGCTCGGGCAATGACTTCTCTTTATATTCCTTGCGCAAGTGCTGCCAGAGAACTCCCTGCCACCGATTCCCTCCATCCGGTAATTTACCAGCCATCCAGTCCATGATCATTTCCGGACGGTAAGTCAGATAAGAATCATAAAGAGTCGCAACCTGCCTGCATAAACGAAAAGATCTGTTCGCATCTTCCTTGCCTAGATTTGTGCCCAAATATCTGGAAACTTGCGAAAAATCTCGTTCCTGAGTTGTAATCAGTTCAGGAAGCAAATGGAAAATTCTCCAAGCCATGCCCTCTTTGGTGTAAGGATTTTTATCGGGCCCATATCCGAGAAGACCTCTGAGAATCATCCAGATAGTTTCCTCTGGAAAACGAAATGTAACATTGGCAAACACACCCAGTTGATCTGCCATCTGCAACTTTAGCCAAGAACTCATCCCCCGGCTTTGCACCAAAAACTCTTCCTTTATAAAAGGGTTTGAAAGTGGACTCCCCAAATCTTGACCACATCGTTTGATCAGTTCCTCCGGGTCATTCGAGGTAAACAAAACGATTCCCTGCCCGGTTGTTATTTGAGCAATATCTTTTTCCGGCTTTGAATCGGCATAAAAATCAAGCTCCTGTTGTGATAAATCAGTCAATTTTCAAAAAGTTATTTTATCATTATATAACATCAAGCGGACAAATGATGTACATCTAAAATAAAACAGCGTTTTATTTAAAAGCATAGGCAGCGTCACTTTTATCATCTGGGTTTTACTTGAAAATACGACCATGTTATTTTGACAAACTTTTCGCTTCTAGATTCGTGGCATAAGTCAATGTAGCTTTCAGCGTTTCTTTGCGAAAGCCTCATATTTTCATCCACCCTGATTAGATTTATTAGTCAATTAAAGATTCAACCCTTGTCGATCCAGGGTCTCTTAATAAAACTTAGGCTCTTTGAATCGATGAACTTGAAAACTCTTACTTTCACCCTGTTACTTTCCGTGCTCGGGCATGCTTTGCCCGCAAAAAACTCCCTGCCTTCCCTTGAACCGGGCAAGGTTGCCCAGACTGTTGAGGAACTATGGGCGGGGTACGATCCACGAACCGAGCCCTTGGATGTGGAAATTATCCGGGAATGGGATGAAGTGTACGAAGAAAAGCAGATCAAAGTACACATGCTTACCTTTACGGTGGGCACCTTTAAAAATCAGGTGAGCCGGATATCCGCCTACTATGCCTATCCGATGGGTGTGAAAGAAAAAGTTCCTGGGCTTGTGCAAGTGCACGGTGGTGGGCAACGGGCCAATAAACATATGGTTGAGGTGGATGCGGCCAATGGCTATGCCAGTATTTCCCTCAACTGGGGCGGCCGTGAATTGGAGGATCAAAAACCTGGCGAACCTGGAACAAACTGGGGTGCGATTGATCCAACCCAAAAGCACGTCAGCCACTACTTCCGCCTCACCCCCGGTGAAAAAACCGCAGAGTCGGTTTACAGCCCAAGAAACAACAATTGGTTCATCCTCAACCTGGCGACCCGGCGGGGGCTGACTTTTCTCGAGCAACAACCCAATGTGGATCAAGAAAAGCTCGGAGTCTACGGGCACTCCATGGGCGGAACGATTACCGGTCAGGTGGCGGGGCTCGACTCCCGTATAAAAGCATCGGTGCCTTCGTGCGGGGGGCAGGGAATCACCCAGGCAGAAAACCTTGCCCGCGAGGGATCCTCAGCGGAGCGGAGGGTGAGTGACAAACTGTACTCCACAACCATCGACTCCTCCGCATCCATCCAAAATTTAAAATACCCAATCCTTGGCCAAACCCCGCAAAATGATTTCAACTGTATCTTCGATGATCTGAATTATAACTGGCGGGCCATCCCGGATCCCTCGCTGGTGCACTTCAGTATTTCCCCTCACCTTAACCACCGTCATATTCCGGAATCCGCTTTCGCCCGCTATCGATTCTTCGATGTGTTTCTCAAAGGCGATGGTACCTTTCCGAAGAGACCTGAGTTATCGGTAAACTTAAAGACATCCAACGGCATCCCCATTGCCACGGTTACCCCTCACGATGTGGATCAGGTAAAGAAGGTGCAGATTTACTACAGCATCAACCCGAACTCCCTGACCCGCTTTTGGAGGCGTGCAGCGACTGCCAAACACGGGAACCATTGGGTGGGACACTTACCGATTCTAAGTACCGGCATGCCTCTCTTCGTCATGGCCAATGTGGAGTACCCCCTACCCCGCCCCATAATAGGTTCACGGTATACCGGAAACTCTCCAGACAATTTCCTGATTAGTACCTGGGAAGAAATCATCGATCCACCAGCATTGAAGGATGCCGGGGTAAAAGCAAGCGACCGACCCGACCGCATGATCGAGCAAAGCTTTGAGGATTGGGGGGATTGGTATCAAATCGGTTGGGGCAACAACCCGCATTCCGTGGCCGGCAGCCGAAAGCTGACCGACCCAAAATGGCGCGGGCCCGATGGAGCAAGCTTAAACATAGAGGTAAAAGACCCGCAGGGAGGAAATTTCCTGATGGCCTTTGATGTAAACAACTGGGGTGCATACCCTGGCTTACCCAAGAGCGGGTACTATTGCGTAAAACCACTTAAGAAAACAGATGACTGGCAGACCATCACCATCCATCTTTCCGATTTAAAACCAAGAACCGAGGGTATACCGGATCGCCCTGATAGTTGGCAGGGAATCACTGACTTACAAATTGTGGCAGGCTTGCACACGCTACCCGGAAAGGAGAAAACAATTCTTTGCGGAGGCACCTGGCCAGGCATGCGTGAGCTTCGTAACCTGCGATGGGTAGGTGGTGATTACAGTTCCCCCCTGATCTACCCAGGTGGTAAACTATCGGTCGAAGAATTTCAAAAAATCTTTCAGGCGGATATCGATAAATCCATTGAGCTCGAAAAGCGGGATGCGAACCTATAAATCAATCCACTGAAAAATTTAATGGTTAGAGGATACAGAATAAGGAGCTTATTTTTCATAGCGTTTGGGGTCGTTTCCCAAACATTTGCAATCACATCCGAGGCAACCAAAATGTTCACTCCGCAGCAGATCGGGTGGCAAACTTTCCCGCTCAAGCCAGACAAGACCCTCGAGTATAAAACCGTAACCGGAAAAGACGGGCTACCATATAACTTAAAGCTTCAGGTTTTTCTGCCTGAAGGATGGCGAGCAGAGGACAAGCGTCCCTCGGCGGTGTTTTTCCACGGAGGTGGGTGGCGAGGCGGCGGGCCGGATCATTACTATCCACAGAGTCGCTATGCTGCCCTGCGAGGCATGGTAGCCATTTCGGTGGAATACCGCACGATCAACCGCTTTGGTACCACGCCCAGGGAATGCGTAAAGGATGGCAAATCCGCCATGCGCTGGGTAAAAGAGCATGCCAATGAACTGGGAATCGATCCCGAGCGGATCGTGGCAGGTGGAGGATCGGCTGGTGGTCATATTGCTGCGGCAATGGCATTGGTCTCAGGATTTAATGAAAAAGGTGAAGATACCTCGGTAAGTTGTATCCCCAAAGCACTGCTCCTCTTTAATCCAGTCTTTGACAATGGCCCAGACGGATTCGGCCACAACCTGGTAAAGCCCTATTGGAAAGAAATTTCTCCGATTGATCACATCGACGACCAAACCCCTCCGACCATGGTTCTCTTAGGAACCGAGGACACTTACATACCGGTGGAGACTGCCAAACGTTTTGAGAGGCAAATGAAAGAAAAGGGGCTTGTTTTGATAGCGGCTGGAACTGATCCTCAAACTTAATTATGAAACCAATTGTCTGCATATCTAAAGACGCAAAATTAGAGACATTTCGTCCAAAACGATTGAACTAATGATTACAAAAAGAAAATTAATTATTGGGTTCTGGCTACTCACTGCTTCCTGGTTGGCAGCCGCCGAACGCGTACCTCTTTGGCCAGAAGGTAAGATTCCAAATTTTCAATCCCAACAGATCGCAGCCACGACCAAAGAGGTTAGGCAACCTGGATTTAAACGCGAAAAGCATACCATGCCCTTCCTCGAATGGTTTGAGGAACCGACCGAAAAAAATGGTGCCTGTATGTTGCTCATTTCAGGAGGTGGTTACAAAAACTGCTGTGATTGGAGGTGGATAGAGAAGGTGGCGAAAAGATTTACCGATCTCGGTTATGTCTGCGTCAGCCTGACTTACCGTACCCCCAGACCCGAGGGCTTGCCTATTTACCAGAGTGGATGGCAGGACGGGCAACGTGCAATCCGCCTAGTCCGCGAGTCTGCCAAGGAGCGTGGCTTTGATCCCGAAAAAATTGGGCTTCTCGGATTTTCCGCCGGTGGGCACCTCACCACATTACTTGGCACCAGTGCCCTGACTCCTGCGTATGAACCGGTGGATGCAGTCGACCAGATTCCCTGCCATGTAAACCTGGCTGTTCCGATCTATGTTGCCTATGCCCTTACCGACGGCCTTACCGGGCCCAATACCCGTGGTGGAGATGCGGTCGATGCCAAACTTTCTGATGTCTTTAAGTTTGATGCCAAGACTTGCCCGATGGCCCTGTTTCATGGAGGCACGGACCCCTACTCTCCCCTGGGTTCGACCGAGATTTATCGTCAACTACGGAAGATGGAAATACCGGCGGAAATTCATCTGTTCGCCGACCGAGGCCATGGCTTTATGGGTGATCCAAACAAGGGAGAGCATGGCACAGCCTACGATCATTGGCTGGACCGTGTATGCGAGTTTTTGAGGCAGATGAACTTCGATGGAAAACTGGGCAAGCCCGTAGATTTAATGTCCCGCTATGCAAGCGATGATGCACGCGGAAAGTACCGTAAGGAATCCATTTGGCCGGAGGGAAAAACCCCGGACTTACAAAAACACCAGAACGAACCCTACCTCGAGTGGCATTTCCCCAAGGAGAGAAAAACCAAAGCCATTCAAATTATTTATTCTGGTGGTGGATACGGAGGCAACAGTCCGGACAGTTTTGAAGTCGCTCCCGCCCGCCGTTTCCTCAATGAGAAAGGCATGACCGTGGTGACGATGAAATACCGAACCCCGCGCCCACAGGGTGGTCTGGCCAAGCACACCACCGCCTGGCAGGACCTGCAACGGGCCATCCGTATGGTACGCAGCCAGGCAGAAAAGGAAGACCTCGATCCCAACCGGATCGGGATCATGGGATCATCCGCAGGCGGTCACCTCACCCTGATGGGGGCAACCAGTTCGAAGCAGAAAGTATCCTGGGCGATTGATGATCTCCATAAAATTCCCTGCAATGTGCAATGGGCGGTGGCAATCTACCCAGCTTATGTCCTGTCCGATGGAGCCAATGGACCAAACTCCAAAGGAGGAAACGAGGACGATGCCCGCATCGTTCCTGAATTTGCCTTCGATCTGGATACCTGCCCCATGCTTTTTATCCATGGCGATGCGGATGGATACTCCCCCATGGGGTCGATCAAATGCTGGGAACAATTGAGGAGAATGGGCATCCAGTCCGACCTGCACACCCTGGCCAAGCGGGGCCATTGTTTCCAACACAACGCATCTCCCGGCACGGGAAGTTATACCTGGATGGACCGGATCTGGGAATTTATGAACCATAAAAAGTTCAATCAGTAAAAGGGTTATACAAATTAAATATCCTCTTCTTTTTCTCCTCCTCTGCTCATCCCTTATTGGGGAGGTCAAGGAACCCAATTCAAAAGAGGGGTTTGGGCTAAAAGTTTCCACCTATCACACCGTCAACGAGAGTCTCACATTTGGGGGCTTTACCCATATTGCATTTGGAACGGGAGGTTCGGAGATCATCACTGCATGCACCACCCATCGCTTTCTTTATCGTAAAAACCTTAATGAATCTTTTTTGGAATCTCCCCTGTCGGTCAAGCGCCACCACTCCGTGGTCTACAACCCGGCAGACAAACTCTACTATGCCAACGATACGGATCATCACCGCTTAATTTCTTTTGCCGATCCAAGCAAAAACAAGATCACCGCAGAGACCAAAGAGATTTGTGGGATCAAACTCCAACGCCCGCACGACACCGTTATCGATCCCGAAACCGGTTGGATCTATGCGCTCAATCCAAACTCCGGCCACATCTTTCGTTTCACCGCGATTGGAGAAAACGAAAGTGTGATTAAAGCACCGACTCAGGGATATGCCCGGGCCCTCACCTTTACCAATGGAAAGCTCTATGCCATTGGCTCTTCCAAGGGCCGAATTGTGGAAGTTGTGGATTGGGAAAAACCAACCTTCAAAGTCTACGATAGTTTCGATCCCACGGGTCTCCAAGGAGCAGCTGGCTCGTGGAAAACCACGGGGTTGGTTCTCAATGATGCAGAGTTTTTCAACGGCCACTGGTATGCAACCAGTTACTTCACCCAAGCCTATGCCAAGGGGACAGATTTTAATAAAAATAAATTCATCCGCTTTCAAACTTTGGATGACTTAGCTTCGGGAGACTGGACTGATCTGAGTAGCTTAGTTCCAAGCGGACTGACGCCCTATTTCATGACCGTTAATAACAACAAACTTTATCTCGCTATCTTCAATCACGAAGCCACCGGCAAAGGGGATTCGATCTTAGAATTTTCGATCCATTGAAGATATCAAACCTAAGAACACCTTCTGTATTTGTGGAGGAGTTCTCTGGGTAAATGACAAGTATCCTCTGGGCAGCGGGTGAGGCGGTCCTGGTGCTCCTCATCACTGCGGACATAATGGGTAAGCGGGAGCACTTCCACAGCGATACGCCCGGCATCTTCCCTCGAAGCTATCCATGCCTTGGCTTAATAAGATCAATTTATCCTCATTAATGCATGATAATTATACACTTAAGTAACCTAAACCCAATGTAAAAAGGAATATACCTTCCTTATTTCACGAATTTATATTCCTTATTTTTCCGTAAATCAATCCGTAATATTTGCTTTTAAATTCCGTAATATTCGACATATTGAATGTATGAAAGAACAGTCAATTTACCCAAGAGTTATTAGTTCTCAGATCGAGGAGGCTCAAAATGATACTCCGGTCATTTTCCTTTCTGGACCACGACAAGCAGGGAAAACAACTCTTGTTAGAGAAATAGCCTCCAAGCAGAATATCAAATATCTGACCTTGGATGACGAGTTAACTTTACTTTCAGCCAAACAAGACCCCACAGCCTTCATCCGTGACATAGATCGGGTGGTAATAGATGAGATCCAACGAGCACCAGAGCTTTTACTTTCTATCAAAAAAAGCGTAGATGAAGATCGTAGACCAGGGCGCTTCCTTTTAACCGGGTCTGCGAATATAATGTCGTTGCCTATGGCATCTGATTCGCTTGCTGGCAGAATGGAGAACCTTTCCATTTTTCCTCTATCGCAAAGTGAAATCAGAGAGAAGTCCGGTAATTGGGTGGATCAAATATTTTCTGGAAATGTACTGGAACAAAAAAATCCAATCATTGGTTCTGATTTGGTTGAATGTGTCTTATGTGGCGGGTACCCGGAGGCAATTTCCCGTAAATCTGTAAAAAGGAGAACAACCTGGTTCAGAAATTACACCGCTGCTTTGGTCAATAGGGATGTCCGGGATATTGCGAATATTGAAAAACTTGATCAATTGCCACGATTTCTTTGTGCCTTGGCGCAAAGTGCGGGGCAAATGTGCAATTATAAACAGTTGGGAGCAGAAGTTGGTCTGGATGGAAAAACCGCCGCAAAATATATCGGTATTTTCGAGAAAATGTATTTGCTCAAGCGTATAGATATTTGGGCTAAAAATCACCTAAAACGAATTGTAAAAACTGCTAAACTTCAGTTTTTAGACTCTGGAATGCTGAGTGCTTTAATGGATCTGAGTGCAAATGAAGTTAAGCACAACCGTTCCAGATTTGGAAATGTGCTGGAAACTTTTGTATACAGCGAAATCCTTAAACATATTTCAACCGCTGAAGGGAATTACCAGATCATGTATTATCGGGATAAAAATAATTACGAAGTTGATTTTGTTTTGGAAAATTCAACAGGAGATTTGGTAGGAGTTGAGGTTAAGGCTGCCGCAACCATCAAAGAACACGACCTAAAGGGTTTGAGAAAGCTTGCTATGCTTAGTGGAGATAAATTCAAAAAGGGAGTTATTTTTTATGACGATAAAGAAAAAATGCCTCTCGGAAATAATATCTGGGCTGCACCGATTTCATCTTTGTGGGGTCAATAGAAGCTGTCTTCTTTAAGTGGTTTGCTCATTACTGTTTATATTTATGCAAAAGCGACAGGGGAATGTGACAAGTATCCTCTGGGCAGCGGGTGAGGCGGTCCTGGTGCTCCTCATCACTGCGGACATAATGGGTAAGCGGGAGCACTTCCACAGCGATACGACCGGCATCTTCACGCGATGTAATCCATTGTCTCGCTTCGTTCAGGTGGGCTTCTGATTTGCTGTACACTCCAGTGCGGTATTTTTCGCCCATATCCGGGCCCTGCCGATTGATGCTGTAAGGATCGATCATTTCAAAAAGGTATTCCAGCAACTGTCCAACGGTTACCTTAGCTGGATCAAAAACCGTGCGGACGCACTCAGCATACCCATCGTACTCTCCCTTGGTGGAACTCGATGTACCATTCGCCCGACCCGCTTCGGTTTCGATAACTCCTGGCAGGTGCCGGACAAATTCCTGCACCCCCCAGAGACATCCACCGGCCAGGTAAATTTCTTCGGTTTGGGTTTCGCGATCAGGCATGGGTATATTGAACCGAAATTACCCCAGAGTTTCAAGTTCAGGTGCAAATGATTGTTAAATAAGAAAATGTGAATTGTTAACGATTGAAAGATATACAGAGAAGTGCATAAAGAAAGGAATGTTAACCCGATTTAGAAACTTAGCTTACTTTTCATGCCTCACCACTTCGCTTGGCTTATTGTCCCCAGCCTATGCTGCGGAGGAACTCCCTGCCCTTACGGTAATGGGTCAGGAAACTGCCAACCAACGCCCGGCGTCCACATACGAATCTCCTATTTCCAATTTGGAATTTGATCCACGAGTGGACATGCAAGTACGCAATATCACCGAAGCACAAGGTGACATTAGCATAAGAGGTGGTACTTTTGAGGAAACGGGAGTTCAAATTGGTAGTGTTACCCTACTTGACCCTCAAACGGGTCACTACAATACCGAATTACTCATGGCTCCAGAAATGTTGGGCGAACCCAAAGTGTTAACGGGTGCGGATAATGCGATGCGTGGATTTAACAGTAATGCAGGTACGGTATCTTACTCATGGAGTGAAATTACCAAAGGAGGAAGCCTGACCATTGGGGGGGGAGACCATAACCTAAATTTCCAACGCATTCACCACGCGCTGACTGGAACCTATGGAAACTCAAAAGACTGGACATGGGGTGCTGAAATTGAGGGTGCACGCTCCGAAAGTGATGGTACGATTCCTTTCGGGGATCATGCCTTTGACCGTACATCCGGTCGTATTCAATTACTGGGTCCAGATTCGCAAACCGATCTCTTTGCTGGTTATCAAGACAAGTTTTATGGATGGCCGGGTATGTACTCTACCAAGAATTATGATGAAACTGAAGATTATCAGATTCGCCTTTTTTCTCTGAATCACTCCCAAGAATACGATGATGGTTACTTTGAATTATCTGGTTTTTACAAGAGATTGTCTGATTACTTCAACTTGGATCGCAAAAATCCTCCGGCTTACCATTATGAAGCTTGGCATGAAAGCTTTGTTTACGGGTTAGCCCTATCTGGAAAACACGATTTAGCCGATAATTTCTCGTTAAATCATTTTGCTCAATTTACTTATGACAACATGGATCAATCCAAAGTGGTTGGCAACTACACCGAAGAACCTGGTTGGAATCTTAGGAATGGTTACTTTACGGACCGCAAATATTACAAAATCTCACTCGTTCCAGAGTACAGGCATTCCCTCGATCAAAACGAAGAGATAACTTATAAAGCTGGGTTCTCCTGGGATGACACCAACCGTGACAAACAAAGGTTTTCTCCAATTGCTGAAATCAGCTGGACCACAATAGAAAATCAAAATGATTTAAAAAATATCTACCTATCTTATTCTGAATCAACGCAAGTTCTTGGTTATGGTGCGATTGGCGGACCAACAAATTCTGGCACATTTAGAAGCACACGTGACCTAAGAAGATCCGTCTCGAAAAACCTTGAGCTCGGTTACAAAGTTTCCAGAGATGAATGGAAATTAAATACCGCTATCTTTCACCGCTGGGACGATGATTTGATTGATTGGACCTTTGATTCTAATTGGAATAAGTACAGAAAAGCGAATCATGTAGACATAAAAACCATTGGCTTCGAAGTTATAGCTTCGCGTCAGTGGAATAATTTCGAAGCCATCTGCAGTTATGCCTACTTAAAGAAAAACGAGGATTATGCTGACCCGTCTATACTAGGGAGCTTCTATGCACTGAATTATCCGGAGCACCGCATTACTCTCGGAGCCATCTGGAACCCAATTGACTCCATAGAATTACGAATTGATAACGAATGGAGGGAACAGAGGGATAACCTCGTACGACGAGAAAAAGGTTCTCCGAATCGATCCACCTTCAGTCACTTTGCTGCTAGTTATTATCCGCAAAGGTTTGAGGATCTTGAACTTTTTGTTGCTTTCGAAAAACCTTGGGAAAAGGACTTCCAGGAAATACCTGGCATCGCAGCAAAAGGTGATCAGTTTTCTTTTGGTGCCACTTACAGTTGGTAAAGAACTAGCCTAAAAGGCGAGTCCACATGATCTACCTCGCCGTTGTATCGGCCATCTGGGCCTTTTCCTTTGGGCTGATTGGAAATGCTCTTTCCGGGGTGGATTCCTTTTTCGTCGCCACCGTACGCCTGGGGTGTGCCACCCTGCTCTTCCTGCCCTTTTTACGGGCCAAGGA
>CAXBQX010000032.1:0-22035 GCA_963978365.1 uncultured Opitutales bacterium
AATATGTTCCTTTAGTTGCTCATGCACACAACGATCTTTTAGAGCATATTGTTGAATGGGGTCTGGTAGGTGTATTTTTAGTTTTCCTTCCCTTTTTATACCTCATACCGATTGGGATTTTCCAAAAATCTTCCCACTCTTTATTCATTCTCTCATTTGGGTGTGTTATATTTATCATTTACTGTGCAGTCGATTTTCCATCCAGAACACCTGCCTGCCTTGCGAATTTTTCAGTCTTAGTTGCAATGTCGCAGAAATACAGAGTGCTCAGATCGAAGATTCCTAGCAGAATTTAGTTTACAACAACCATCATCTTAATTGAGATTATTTATAAATGCTTAAGAGGTCGGATTACATTCTCCTTTTGATTTCACTTCACATCTTTGTCGTTAAAAGCGACACTTCTGCGAAGATGTCTTCTTCCATGATGGACAGTATCTTGCTCATCAACTTATCTGACCTTGGAACCATGACTGAGCAACCTTCCCAATCAAAGAGAAGAGCTGCTGCCATTAGCCCAAATGAAAATGTCAATGAATTAGAACCAAACCCGCCCACCACTTCAGATTCATCTCCATTTTCATCCTTCGAAGCTACGCATGAAGTGCCTTTAGAAACTAATGCTGGTTTAACCCTTGCCCTTAGGGATGCATTTTCCCTCGATGGAGACATTCCTAGCTACGAAGATTTTAAAAAGTCTATCGAGAATTTGGCCTCCAAAAAAGACGGGTTTGGCTTATCTACTCGTTCTTTTTTATCTGCATCAAAATCCCTAATTTTGGCTTTTTATCAAGCCGGCGGGGAGTTCAACCAGGAGTCGAGCTTACCTCTTGCCCTTTATTACGCTATATTGCCCAAAATTGAGCAATGGGGCGGCAGTGTTTCTAGTTGGGTCAAAAGCTTAGCAAAAATCAGCATGGAAGCTGGATTAGAAAGTGCGCTTAGTACTACAGAATTATCAGTAATCAGTTCATCTTTTGCTGGTGCAACAGTTGAACTGATAAGTGAACGAATTGTACCGGATGGGGCGGAAGGCGAGAACGCTGAGTCTTCCCCGATTATCCCTGATTTAAATTTCGATTACTTGCAAGAAAATGATAACCTAACCTTGGAAGATAAAATTAACTTAGGTCAGAATTATTCTCCCACTAAGACTGCTGTCTTACAGCAATTAAGTGTCGGTCTGAGCCAAGGCTACTTTGGATATTATGATTTTAAAGATGGCCTAACAAGAGATGATTTTAATCGCTTCGCTAATTCTGATAGCTCTCCCAATCCCTCGAATAATGGCCAAATTGAAGCGAATATTGTCTCGGGTTTTTACGATGGTTTAATGGACGCGGCAATCAAGCTTGGAGAAACCAAAGAGGTTTTTGTTTACGATTCTGTAAAAGCATCTGCCAACGGTTTTCTTATATCCGCTACGGTAGCCAGTACTTCGAAAGCTGAATACTTAGATCAATTTCTTTATTTGGATGCAGCTGAGATGATATCCAAACAGGTTTCACAATCAGTTATCCTTCACAGCACTGAAAATGAAGATGAAACTAATCCTGTTGTTTCTTATTCCGTGGCCCAAGATTGGATTGATGCAGATCGTATCGCAGAATCGGCCGCCTCTGGTGCAGCGATGGGAAGCCAGCTTGCTACCGTATTACCTAAGTCCTTGGATTACACCGATTCCTGGGAGGTTGCCACCAATATCAGAAGGGATATCGCCAAATCTGTGTCCCGTGGCAGCTCTTCAGGTGCAGTGAATTCTGCAAGTTGGTTAGGATCGATTGTAAGTGATTTCGATGAAGGGAAAACCGTTCTAAGTGGAAATGATATTGAGAAGGTTGCCAGAGGCGCATCGCTGGGATCCATGATCGGCAATACGGGTCTTGCCATTTATTACCCAACCGATCAATTGGTACCGATCATTAATTTAACCGCTCAGGGTTCTGCTTATGGTAGTACGAACGCCAATAATTTAGCCCTAGTTCAATCCGATAGTATCGAAACGATTGATATTGGAGTGGCCCGTCAGTCTGCCTTGGGTTCAGCCATGGGAGCCATCTTTGAGCCCACCGTTCTTCTTGGATTAAACCCAGCTCAAAGTTCTAATGAAAAAGATACGATTGATCATTTAACTGCAGCATCATTTGGTGCGACTTTTGGAGCAATTCTAGGCCTTCAAGATAACGAGACCGAAATTATATCAAGCAAAGGCTCATCCCAATTTGATGAATCTAGAGTTGTTGAGGTCCAACAAGCAACGAAGCAAGGAGCGATTGAAGGAGCCCTTGCGGGAGCAAAACTTTCCTTGAGTCTGGATGAGGTTAATTCTGATACTTTGAAATCCAAAACTGCGATGTTGAAAGCTGTCAATAGTGCCAACACCAAAGCAGCGGCCAACTCCACTTCGAATTTGGCCAACCAATCGTTAAGGACAAATTCTCAAGACATGTTACTTTTAATGAAAAAGTTTGGGATTAACCCGAGGTATACAAATCCCGCAAAAATGTATAAAAGACCAGTCATTGTCCAAGTCGACGAACCACCCATTGATGATGAATCTAGCGAGGCGATCAATAATGCCTCCCCTCTCTAAGCTACAACACTAGACTCACTTAGAATAGGGTTAGCTTTCTTTCCCTTTAAGATTCGACAATAGAGTACCTAATTGTAATTTATTGAAACCTTATGAATAAAGAACAATCTTCATTTGGACTTATTGGGCTTGCGGTGATGGGACAAAATCTCGCCCTAAATATTGCAGATCACGACTTTCGGATCTCCGTTTTCAATCGGACTTACTCCAAAACTTTAGATTTTCTTGGACGGAACTCATATTCGGATAATTTGTTTGGTTTCGAAGACCTTGAGTCCTTTGTTGCGTCGATTGTTAAACCTCGAAAAATTATTATAATGGTCCAAGCTGGCCAAGCTACAGATGCGGTCATTGATTCTCTTGTACCTCTACTGGATGAGCAGGATATCATTATTGATGGTGGCAATGCAAAATGGACGGATACTATACGCAGAGAGAGGGAATTGAGCGATCAAAACATTTGTTTTGTGGGCTCAGGTGTATCTGGAGGTGAAGAAGGTGCTCGTTTTGGTCCTTCCCTAATGGCTGGAGGATCCGTTTACGCATGGGAGCAAATTAAAGATGCATGGATGTCTATTTCGGCCAAAGTTGACTCAACATCAGGCAAACCGCTTGAAGGTGGATCGCCTGGGCAACCGATAACTGGAGGGACTCCTTGTGCCGCTTACATCGGAGAAAATGGTGCCGGGCATTATGTTAAAATGGTTCATAATGGCATTGAGTATGGTGATATGCAGATGATCTGTGAAGCTTATCACTTGATGCGAGACCTGCTCAAGATGAGTCCCGACGAAATTGGATTAACTTTCTCCAAATGGAACGAAGGCGAACTTGATTCGTTTCTCATGCATATTTCAGCAGATGCTCTACAGCAAAAAGACCCCAATCAAAACGGTTATCTCGTAGACTATGTTGTAGACGCAGCCGGACAGAAAGGAACTGGCAAATGGACTTCAGTCAACGCTTTGGACATGGGGACACCTGCACCAACTGTTGCAGAAGCTGTATTTGCCCGCTGTATGAGTGCAATCAAGCAAGAGCGAGTCGATGCGAGTGAAATCCTGGCAGGTCCTGAGAAGAATTCATCTCTACAAATCGATAAAGAAGAATTCCTGGAAGCAATCAGAGGAGCTTTATACTGCTCTAAAATATGTTCTTATGCACAAGGTTTTCAGTTAATGCAAGCTGCTGCAATCGAATACGAATGGTCTTTAAACTTTGGAGAAATCGCTCAAATTTGGCGAGGAGGCTGTATTATTCGAGCCGCTTTCCTCCAAAAAATAACTGATGCTTACTCTCTCAATCCAGCTTTAGCCAATTTACTACTTGATGATTACTTCAAGGACTCAATCAATAAATACCAAGCCAACTGGAGAGAAGTGGTATCAACGGGGGCATTAAACGGAATACCCACACCAACATTTTCTTCAGCTCTCTCCTATTACGATTCTTACAGGAGTAAATTATTACCTCAAAACTTACTTCAAATCCAAAGGGATTACTTTGGTGCACACACTTATGAAAGGACGGATTCCCCAAGGGGGAACTTTTATCATGTAGATTGGCCGAACCCGGATCGCCCGGAAATTAAAGTTTAATATTACTCTTTGAGGATAGATAAAAGTTTTTAACTTTTTCGTAGTCCGAGTTTCGGTCACCCGATACAAAGACAAAATCAAAATCCCTTGCTCGTAAAATTTCCTTTTGAGCATTTGCTAAACGAATCTCTATTTGTTCCTCAGACTCGCTCCCTCGAGATTGAATACGATGTCTTAAATCTTCCAAAGATTTTGGCTTAATGAAAATAGTTTTAACACGATCCTGAAGAGATCGGTTTTCATGACAGAACTGTTTCAAACTAGAGGCTCCGTTCACATCTATATTTAACAAGATATCTTGCCCAACCTTATTTGAATCAAGCAGGGTTTCCTTCAAAATTCCGTATTTATTGCCGTGAATGATTTCGTGTTCCAAAAAAGAATCATGAGCTAATTTTTCATTAAATTCTACCTCATCCAAAAAGTAATAATCCACCCCATCCCTTTCAGAAGCCCTTGGCTTTCTGGTAGTAGCTGTAACCAGCCGATGAATCGTGCCAGAGAAATCAGTAATTAAACGATCACAAATCGTTGTTTTACCAACGGCTGCGGGTCCTGAAATTGCTAAAATCAAGCTCATTCAAAGCATTGATTAATAAGTGAATGATAAAAAAGTAATAATTAAGCCTAGAGTAAAAACTATACCTCCAAGACACTTTATTCGAAAGATTTCTTTATAAAACCATCCCAGGCAATCTCTCATCTTATAAGGCCAAGCTCCAAAATAAAGGGCTGCAATAATTAAAAGATACATTGTAGAAACTAGCACGAGCCGAGAATAAGAAGTGTGTAAAAATGCAGCATCTAGTACTTCTCTGGCCCAAAGAAGAACAATCATGGACAAACCTCGTACTGCAAGAAAGTCAGGGGTAAAATAGAAGGATAAAAGAGCAGTGGCTAGAGCGATCCCTCCAATTAGTAACTTATAGTCACCGAAATCAGCTTCGCTTAAAAAAGCAACATGCCTCCAAAGGAACCAAGTCGTAGCAACCCCGACAAATAAAAAGCTCAATTTCTTAGACCTTGGTAATTCAATGATTACTGAACGGATCGAAGCCTTCTGAAAAATTAGAATAAACCCGATCGCTGAAAGGAATAAACCCGAAACCAAACTTGTTTGTAAAAGTGACATGAATTTGGCCTTACATAACTAATTCACCCTGCAGGCTTGAGGGCGTGGCATTGGTTATTTTAATATATTTTAGATCACCTATCAGGCTAGCTTTTCCTAGAAAGTTGACTTTTCTAAAACAAGGGGTCCTCCCCATCAGTTGGCCCTCCCCTTTTCGTGCATGGCTTTCTATTAGAACCTCTACTTCTTTGCCAATCAATTTTAGATTTGACGCAAGTGATTGCCGTTCGAGCAGATGGAGGAGTTCTTGATTTCTTCTTTCTAGCTCTTTAACATCAACCTTACCATCGAAGCTAACCGAAGGTGTGCCGGAACGGTCGCTGTATTTAAAGATAAACCCCATCTCAAAACCAGCTTGAACGAATGCCTCTTTAGTAAGTTCAAAGTCTTCCAAACTTTCGCCAGGAAATCCTACAATAACATCAGTGCTCAGCCGCATGGTAGGAACTTTTGCACGTAAATCACCCACAATTCTTAAAAACTTTTCAATTTTATAGGGGCGATTCATAGCTTTCAGTATCCGATTGGACCCACTTTGCATAGGCAGGTGTGCATACGCCCCCAACTTGGGTAGTCTTTGAAATGCATCAATTAAATCACTACCGAAAGCAATAGGGTGAGGAGAGGTGAAGCGTATTCTTTCAATTCCATCAATCTGATGAATTCTTTCCAAAAGCTGAACAAAAGGGGTTGTGCCGTTTATTCGGGGGAACTCACCACGCCCATAGGCATTCACAATTTGTCCAAGAAGAGTCACTTCCTTTACACCTGTTTCTACCAAGTCGCATATTTCATCAATGATCTCCCCCATCGGTCTGTATCTTTCTGTGCCTCTGGTTTTAGGAACTATGCAAAAGCTACAGTTCATATTACAACCCTGCATAATAGATACAAATGCACTAGGCCCATTTTTCTTACTTACATGATGCCTAATCTCATTCTGCGAACCATGCTCTTCTCCAAGTTCAATAATTCTATTCTGTGTGCCCGTTTGATCTAATAATTCGGATATTCGATGAAATTTCTGCGTACCAACCACCAAGTCCAGACCAGGTAACTCTTTGAATAAGGAATCCCCTCGATTTTGGGCCATACAGCCGATGATTCCTAAAGTAGGTTTAGAACTGGATGAACGATTCAATATTCTAGATGCTTTACCTATAGCTTTTTGTTCTGCTTTTTCTCTTACTGAACAGGTATTTAACAAAATTACATCAGCAGACTCTTCATTGTCGGTAATTTCATGCCCACTTTCTAACAACTTACAAACAACGGCCTCTGAATCTCGCTCATTCATTTGACAGCCATATGTTTTGATAAAAACTTTGCTCATGAAAAAAGATTCCTAAACTATAAGAAGGAGAGAGACGGTCAATGGCTAACCCAAGTACATACTTCTGAAAGGGAAGTAATTACAGTCGATTCATCTCTTTTTAGTCGATCCGCCCCAACATGGCCTAGTGTAAAAAGCAGTGATCTACAGCCAATAATTTGAGCTACTTCCCAATCGTGACAAGTATCACCCACTAAGAGTACATCCTCAGGATTAATACCTATTTCAGATAAGTGTCCATAAGCCCTTTCGTTCTTACCACTGGCTTCAATATCTTTTGCTCCATCAATAAAGCAAAAAAATGAATCTACAGCAAAGTGTTTAACAAAGGACTCAAGATCAGATTGTTTACCGGCAGACAAAATAGATTGGGTAATTCCCCGAGAATCTAACCATTCTAGAGTTTTGACAGCTCCATCATGTAATTGGCATTCCTTGAATCGCTTACGATATTCGCCTATATAACGGACGGCTAAAGCCTCATAATTGAGACCGGAATAAGGAAGGCCTAATTTTTTATAATAGCAAGCTACAGGAAAAAAGAATTTTTGCCTGTATTCGTTGATTGAAATTTCTTCGATTTGGTGAGCCTTTAATTCTTGATTCAAAATCTGAACACAAAGCCTTACATCATCGACCAACGTACCATTCCAATCCCAAATTACATGTCGTACCATAGTTCTATCATTGATCGAGTTTGAAAAACATTAAAATTCATTTAAATACATGACAAGCAATTCTTTGCGTAATTTTTGAGTTGTGTTTTCTTTAACTCAAAACTGAAAATTTCATTTATATATAGGGACCTCATTTAGAGATGGAAAACTTGGCTAAATTTCTTGCATTCAATTAACTATCCAACAGATTAGAGTATTTCACTAATACCATGGCTAAAGCATCAGATAAAACTTCCAATAGTCCAACGTCCGACTTAGATCTCGCACTTCAGAGTATAAATAAAAAATTTGGGGAAGGAGCCCTCATGAAGCTCGGTGATGCGACCAAGATGAATGTTTCTGTAATCTCTACAGGATCATTAGCTATTGACCTTTCACTTGGAGTCGGAGGCTTACCTAGAGGCAGAATCGTCGAAATATATGGTCCTGAGTCTTCCGGTAAAACTACCTTTTGCTTGAGTGTGATCGCGGAGGCACAACGAAAGGGAGGGAATGCAGTATTTGTCGATGTTGAGCATGCACTTGATCCAAGGTATGCTAAAGTAGTTGGTGTCGATTTGGACAATCTTATGGTTTCTCAACCAGAAAGTGGAGAAGATGCCCTGAATATAACTGAAACTCTCATTCGTTCTGGTGCCATAGATGTAATCGTGGTGGATTCAGTTGCAGCCTTGGTATCTAGACAGGAATTGGATGGTCAAATGGGTGACACTACTGTCGGCCTTCAAGCACGAATGATGAGTCAGGCAATGCGTCGTCTAACTGCTGCCATATCCAAGACCAATTGCGTTTGTATATTCACCAATCAAATAAGGGAAAAAATTGGGGTCATGTTTGGAAGCCCAGAAACTACTCCTGGAGGGAGAGCGCTTAAATTCTTCTGCTCAGTGAGAATGGATATTCGAAGGATTGGCCAGATCAAAGAAGCCAATGGTACGGTTACCGGTTCACGGACAAGATTAAAAATTGTCAAAAATAAAGTAGCTCCCCCATTTACCGCATGTGAATTTGATATCATGTATAGTGAAGGAATTTCGAAAACTGGATCCGTTATTGATCTTGGGATAGAGCATAGCATTTTATTGAAAAAAGGTGCGTGGATCTCCTTTGAGGGAGATTTAGTAGGTCAAGGAAGGGAAGCGGCGAAACAAGCTCTTGCAGAAAATCCTGATTTAATGAAAAAAATTACTTCTGCTATCCTAGAAAAAGTACAAGTCTCGGTTGGATCGGTGCTTGCGCAGGGAGACACTGAAGACGAGGATTGATATATAGGCAACCGCCCCGCCCTACCCTACCCTAAACTAGTGGGATGGATACGATTGTTGCACAAGCAACTCCCTCAGGTGAATCCGCATTGGGAGTTATAAGAGTCAGTGGTGATCTTGCTGAAAAGATCGCAACCTCCTCTTGTAATAAAAGAAAGATTATTCCGAGAGTCGCCACTCTTGCTGAATATAAAAGCCAAGGTGGTGATCTCATTGATCAGGTTCTCATAACCTATTTTGAAGCTGGTAAATCCTACACAGGTGAAGAATCAATTGAAATTTCTTGCCATGGTAATCCACTGATCGAAGAATTAATCTGTAAAGATTTAATGGATCGAGGTTGCCGTCTCGCAGAACCAGGGGAATTTACTAAACGAGCTTTCCTAAACGGAAAGATCGATCTTTCACAAGCCGAGTCGGTCGCTCAGATAATTGCTGCCAAAAACGAACATTCTCTTGCACTTGCGCATCGGAATTTAAAAGGAGAACTTTCCAAGAAACTTATTCTGATTCAAGAATCTATTCTGGAACTACAAGCATCGCTGGAAGCCCATATCGACTTCCCAGAAGACGATTTAGGGGAAGATGACCCGAGTCAGAGCCTTGATCATACAAATCAAATAATCAATGAGCTCAAAAGCTTACTTGAACAGGCTAAAAGAACAAAGTTTTTACAACGGAATATTCGCGTTGTTTTAGTTGGTCACCCAAATGTCGGAAAAAGCAGTTTATTTAACGCTTTGGCAGGAAAAAATAGAGCCATTATTCATACACAAGCAGGAACAACAAGAGACTATCTAGAAACGGATATAAAGATTAGGGATAAATGGATTACCTTGGTGGATACAGCCGGCGTACATGTTACAAAGGATGAAATCGAATTGGCGGGCATAGAATTAACCAAAGATCAGGCTGATCAGGCTGATATTATTTTATGGGTTACAGACAGTTCTACCCCCCACCCTACTCTTCTACCAGAGGCCTTCGTATTTTATATTGAAAATAAACCAACCCTTTTGCTCAGAAATAAAATTGATCTAGGTAACAGCGGGTGGAAACCCGATATAAATAAACACTTACCCGAGATATTGCTTAGTTTAAAAAATTCGAACGACATATCAAATGTCGAAAAAGCATTAAGTGAAATGTTAGATGAGATGATTAAACCAGGTACAGAAAATGAATTTCTTATTGGTACAAGACATGAAAATCTGATTGTTTCCTGCCTGAGAGATATTGAGATATTTCTTGAAAACCTTAATGATGGCATTGGATACGAATTATCATTAAAATTTCTGTCTTCAGCTAGAGATTATCTTGATCAAATGATCGGCTTTAAATCAAATGATGATATGCTTGATCTTCTATTCGGTAAATTCTGCATAGGAAAATAAACCATGACTCTGCGTACTGATAATAGAGATGATCCGTATGATGTTATCATTTGCGGAGCTGGACACGCTGGTTGCGAAGCTGCTTTAGCTGCAGCTAAGCAAGGAGCAAGTGTACTACTTTTAACGGGTAACCTCGATACTATTGCACAAATGAGTTGTAATCCGGCCATTGGTGGTCAGGGGAAAGGGCAAATTGTTCGAGAAATTGATGCCTTAGGTGGTGAAATGGCTTTAAATACTGACTTTACTGCTATCCAATTTAAATTGCTCAATACATCCAAGGGAAAGGCAGTGCAGGCACCGCGAGCTCAATGTGATAAAAAAGCATATCAAATGCGGATGAAACATGTATTGGAACAACAAGAAAACATTACCATCTTTCAAGCAATGGTCAATGGTCTCATTGTTAAAGATTCGATTTGCCGTGGCGTTATGACCTCTCTGGGTCTTAATTTTTACTCAAAATCAGTCGTAGTAACTACAGGAACATTTCTTCAAGCTTCAACACATATTGGCCAGTCTAAAAGCGAAGGAGGAAGACTTGGCGATCATTCGTCCAAAGGCCTCTCCGCCCATTTCATTCAAAATGGAATCGAACTCAAGAGATTTAAAACAGGTACCCCACCAAGACTTTTAGGTCGTTCTATTAATTTTAATGGGCTTGAAATACAAGATGGAGATGAATTTCCGACAAAATTTGCTTTTTATGACAGCAGATCTGTAGATGAGATGTTCCACGTGGAACAAAATGGAAAATGGATTGATCGACCTGGTCATCGAACTGGCTCAAATCTCGTTCAATGTTTTCTTACTTCAACAACTGAAGAAACCCATAAAATTATCAACGAGAACCTTCACTGTTCTCCTTTATATAAAGGAGATATTACCGGCACTGGCCCTAGGTACTGTCCAAGTATTGAAGACAAAGTAGTGCGATTTGCATCCAAGGATTCTCACCGTATTCATCTAGAGCCAGAAGGAATCAATACAGATGAGTGGTATATTAATGGCCTTTCAACTAGCTTACCTTTTGACATTCAACAAAAAGTACTTAGCACAATTCCAGGATTGGAAAAAGCTGTCATTATCCGACCTGCCTATGCGGTTGAATACGACTATGCACCACCAACGCAGCTTAACCACTATTTAGAGTCCTTAATTGTTTCCTCCTTATTTTTTGCCGGGCAAATCAATGGAACTTCTGGTTACGAAGAAGCCGCTGCACAGGGTCTTATAGCTGGTATTAATGCAGCTCGTAGTGCAATGGAAAAAACTTTAATCAAGATTCATCGAGATGAGGGCTATATCGGCGTTTTAATCGACGACTTAGTAACCAAAGGTGTTACCGAACCTTATCGAATGTTCACTAGTCGAGCAGAACACCGCCTTTTGTTCAATCATGGCAGTGCTGAAGCTCGTTTTTTCTCCAAAATGGAGCCCTTTTCCATCAATTCGATTGAAAGAAGATCAAAAATTGAAATATTTAAAGAATTAACCAAGTTTTGGTTTGATCAATTGAATAAATTAAAAGCCTCTAGCAGTAAATGTTATGCTCTTCAGTTTAAAACAGAGCAAAACCAAGAACTATTACCAAATGATTTCCAAAAATTGCCAGTAACTGTCAAGGAACAGGTTCTTTACCAAATTATTTACGACGGCTATTTACAACGTGAAACTAAAGTTGCGTTACGCTTAAGTAAGGCTGAACACCTATCCATCCCTCCAGATTTTTCCTATCATGATCTCCCTGGCCTTCGCACTGAATGCAAGGAAAAGCTTTCTTTGGTAAGACCCGATACACTCGGTCAAGCTTCCCGTATCGCAGGGGTAAACCCTGCTGACATTTCTATTATCCACATTTATCTACAAAGATTTCTAAATCTACCGAAGGACCTAAGTCATGATCTCGGTTAATCCACAAAGCAGGATTTACCAAATCGCACAAGAAAGGTTAACCCGGATTGGTAGGGTAGGGGACTTTATCGCCACAAACATCATCCCCAATTTGGCTAAATGCGACTCAAACTGTGTAAATTTAGAAATTGGCTGTGGTCATGGCCACTGGTTAACTTCTTTAGCATCCTTTCGAAAAAAAGAATTTTTTGTCGGCATTGATCTTCTTTCCAAACGAATAAGAAAAGCAGATCGCAAGAAAGAGATATCATGCCTCGATAATGTTTTTTTTCTTAAAGCTGAGGCTTCAGAGTTTTTAGAAGCATTACCTGAAAACATACATATAAAAAATACTTTTGTGATGTACCCAGATCCATGGCCCAAAAAAAGGCATCACAAGAATCGTCTTATTCAAGATTCCTTCCTTCGCCTGCTTCATGATAAGTCTCAAAAGGAATCTAAATTGTTCTTCAAAACCGATCATTTGGCTTATTTCGAATGGACTAAGCAAATTATAACAGAATCTGCGACATGGGACTTGGGCTCTGAAGTATGGCCTCACAATGCTTCTAGTTTTTTCGATGATCTTTTCGAAAGTTCAAATTCTTGTTCAGCCTCCTACATATAAGCTCACCTAATCCACTGGCTGTTCCCGCTTATTCTCGCCTAACTTTTACTCTTTGCATTGTTTCTGAATTGACCAACCCTAAAGGAATACTTATAAATACCATTTTTTTGTGAAGTCATTAGCTAAGTTAATTATCATCCTCTCTCCCTTCAGTACATTGCATGCTGCTGGCGATGGAGTCAAAGTGACTGCCGAAACGGTTTTTCATATTGGGCAACTTCCAGTAACTAACTCCATGATCACTAGTTGGATTGTTTCAGCTTTTTTTATACTCTTGATCAAGGTTCTTGTAGGCCGCCCCCAACTTATCCCCACCAAGGGTCAACTAGTTCTGGAGTCCGTCATAGGTGGAATCCGTGGCATTATCGAACCGATCGTGGGAAAGAAAGTATTTTTTCCATCTTTTTGGTTACTCAGCGGCCTATTTTTCTTTATTCTTATACACAATTGGAGTGGATTACTTCCTGGCGTTGGAACAATCGGTTACGGGCACGCTGTGGATAATCATTTCGTCATTTCCAAACCACTTGTCCGCCCTGGCAACGCAGATTTGAACATGACATTGGCTTTGGCTTTGGTAGCCAATCTTTGCTGGATATATTTCATCGTTAAGTACGCAGGAATCAAAGCGATCATCAAGGATTGGTTTGGAAACAAAGCAGAGAAGTCTGAAGTTAGTTCACTCATATTCGGTCTGCTTGGAATTATTTTTCTCGCTGTGGGGGTAATTGAAGTTCTTTCAATTCTTTTCCGTCCGGTTTCTTTAACCTTTCGTCTTTTCGGAAATGTATTCGGGGGAGAGAGCTTACTCCACAGTATGTTTTACCTCGTTCCTCAGTTACAATGGATCCTTCCTGTTCCTTTTTATTTCATGGAAGTTCTTATCGGCTTGGTTCAGGCCTTGGTTTTCATGCTCCTTGTCTCGGTATACATTGGACTAATTTGTAACCACGAAGATGGAGAACATCACTAATTTCCGCATGGGACTATGTTCAATCGTAGGCATGCCAAACCACCATTAACACTCAACACATAAATCAAATGATTGAAGTACTCGCACAAGCATCAGAACAAGCATCAGGTATTACTGGCAGCATCCAAGCTGGACTCGGTTGTCTCGGAGCCGCCATCGGAGTGGGCATCGTAGGCATGAAGGCCGCAGAAGCGGTTGGGCGCAACCCTGACGCATCCGGAGCCATCCTCGTCCAGTCCATCATTGGTATGGCACTTGCCGAGGCCGTTGCTTTCTATTCTCTCTTCCTTTAATCCAAGAGGATTTAGCCACTCTTTTCTTCCATGATCGCTCTAGCCAGCCTTGCTGATACCGCACAAGGGATCGTTGACACCTTCGGGATCGATTGGCCCATGCTCATCGCCCAGGCAATCAATTTCCTGATTGTCGCCCTTGTAATATGGAAGTTTGCCTTCAAGAACATTCTTTCCACGATCAAGGAACGGGAACAACAAATCTCCGACTCTCTTAAGAATGCGGATCGAATCAAACTCGAGCTCGAGGAAACTGAGAAACAACAGCAGGAAACTTTACAGGAAGCTTCCCTTGCTGCCAAAAAAACCATTTCCTCGGCTCAAGAACAGGCCAAAGCCTTAATCGAGGCCCAAAAGGAAGATGCTCGAAAGCAAGCGGAGGAAATCATCTCCAAAGCTAAGCTTGCCATGGAGCAGGAAAGGGAACGCGTCCTTCGCGAAGCTCGTGAAGAAATAGCTTCACTGGTCGTGCTGACCACTTCGAAGGTTTTGTCCAAGGATTTGACGGAGGAAGAAAAGCAGCGATTCTCCTCGAAAGCAGCCGAAGAACTTAATTTGGTCGCCTGAGACCCGGTTCAATGTCAACCAAGATCAAAGCCCTAGTCCGTGAACTTATTAAAAGTTCAGTGAACGAGAATGGGATTATCGAGACATCACTGGTTGAGAAAGTTCTCTCCGGCTTAAGAGAAGTCAAGCCTCCCCGCCATTTGGAAATTCTAAAGTCTTACCTTGCTGAAATTCGTAAATCGCTAAGGCATCAACTTGTGGAAGTTGAACTTGGATGCCAGCCTAATGAATCCTTGGAATCCTCCATTATGGATAAAATAAATTCCCTGTCATCTTCTCATTCCAGTGAGTTGCAGGTTTCGCAAAATGCCAACTTGATTGCCGGATATCGTATTCGGGTTGTGGATGATGTTTTTGAAGACTCCATTCAGTCCCGCCTCTCTAAGTTATCCCAATCCTTCACCGCTTAATTAATCGTCTATTAAATCATGAGTTCCATTACCGAACTAATTCGCAAGGAAATTGAAAGCCTCTCCACCGATGCCACCCGTACCAATGTAGGCACCATTACCACATTGGCCGACGGGGTTGCCCGAGTGGACGGCCTATCCAAAGTAATGTACAACGAGATGATCGAGTTTCCCAATAATGTTTTGGGAATCGCTCTGAATCTCGAAGAGGACTCAGTGGGTTGCGTTTTGCTGGGAGATGTCAGTTCCTTAAAAGAGGGAGACGAAGCACGCACCACTGGTAAACTGCTTTCTGTTCCTGTAGGCAAGGAACTGCTTGGCAGGGTAGTGGACGCGGTGGGCCGCCCAATGGACGGCAAAGGTGCAATCAATGCAGAAACCTCTTACCCTGTAGAAAGAATTGCTCCAGGTATCATTCCCAGAAAATCTGTTGATCAACCTCTTCAAACTGGGATTATGGCAGTTGACTCCATGGTTCCCATCGGTCGAGGCCAGCGCGAATTAATTATTGGTGACCGTTCAACCGGCAAAACTACCATCGCGATCGACACCATCATTAACCAAGCCAAAATTAACAAGCAGGGTGAGGCATCCGGGGATTCCAATTTCCGCCCAGTTTACTGCATCTATGTAGCGGTTGGGCAGAAAAATGCCAATGTTGCCCGGACGATCAAGACCCTAGAAGCGAGTGGGGCAATGGAATATGTTACCATTGTTTCCGCACCTGCCGCAGACAACCCCGCCAACCAATACCTCGCCCCTTATTCCGGTTGTGCCATGGGTGAATGGTACATGGAAAATGGGATGGATGCCCTTATCGTTTATGATGACTTGTCCAAACATGCGGTGGCTTACCGCCAAATCTCCCTCATTCTGAAGCGCCCATCCGGTCGCGAAGCTTATCCAGGAGATGTCTTCTATCTTCACTCCCGTCTTTTGGAACGATCCGCACGCCTTAACGAGAACAGCGGAAACGGTTCTTTAACCGCTCTGCCCATTATCGAAACTCAAATGGGTGATGTTTCTGGATACATTCCAACCAATGTGATTTCTATCACCGATGGTCAGATTTTCCTTGAAACCGATCTCTTCAATAAGGGGATACGCCCTGCGGTTTCGGTTGGTCTATCTGTTTCCCGAGTTGGATCGGCTGCTCAAATTAAGGCTTACAAAAAAGTCGCTGGTAAAGTGAAACTTGAACTCGCCCAGTTCCGCGAGCTCGCTGCCTTCTCCCAGTTCGAATCTGATTTAGATGCCGCAACCAAAGCAAGTCTCGACCGGGGTGCCCGCATTGTTGAACTCTTCAAACAAACAGCATCCAACCCAATCGCAGTGGAAGTCCAAACTGCCATCATGTGGGCAATGCAAAACAATTTCTTTGATTCCATTGCCGTAGCTGATGTTAACCGGGCTACCCAGAGTCTCCGGGAATACATGGAAACACAGGGCAAAGAAGCTTGTGAGCTCATTTACTCATCTGGGAAACTGGAAGAGGACACCGAGCAAAAACTGCGCAGTTCTTTGGAAGATTGGAAGAGAACCTTCTCCTGAACCTATTCTCTTTTCCTTTGTAATTCTATTTAGTCTATGGCCAACACGCGGGACATTCGATTGCGGATAAAGGGGGTAAAAAGCACCCGCCAAATTACCCGAGCCATGCAGATGGTAGCTACTTCCAAGATGAAAAAGGCTCAGGATGCCGCTAAAAGCGGACGTCCATATGCCATGCTTCTTGCCGACATCATGGTTTCCGTGGCAGATGAATTTCTTGAAATTACCCATAAATATTTTAACGACCGTCCGGTCAGGCACCGCGGCATTCTTGTAATCGGTACTGATAAGGGACTCTGTGGAGCCCTCAATTCTAACCTCTTCAGGATGCTCTCCGATGTCGATTCCTCTGCCAAGTTTGTATCGGTTGGAAAACGAGCCACACAGTACCTTTCCCGCACTCGTCGAGATTTATTGGCAGACTTTAGCCTGCCAGACAAGCCACGCTACTCCGACATCAAGCCCATCATCGAATTTCTCCTTCGTGCCTACGGGGACGACCAGATTGATACCATTGAAGTTCTGCACACCGGCTTCGTTAATACTCTGCGTCAGGAGCCTGAACTTGTAAGGTTATTTCCTCTCAACGATCTGGACGAGATGAGCCAAAAGCTTCACGAACGCTTTGGGATCAATGACCACGAAGTGCCTAAGGACAAAAGGGAAATCCTCATCGAAAACAGAGATGCAGTTCTCGCTGAATTGGGCACTCTCTACTTAAAGCAGCAGATTCACCAAATGGTGATGGAGTCGCAGGCATCCGAACACAGTGCCCGTATGGTTGCCATGAAGACAGCAACGGACAATGCCGGCAACCTCCTCAACGACCTTACTTTGCAGTACAATCGTGCCCGCCAAGCCGCTATCACACAGGAAATTCTCGAAATTTCCGCCGCCACACTTTCCAACTAAAATCTCTTTTCTTATACCATGGAACAGGACAACTCGAACACAAGCCAAGGAAAAATCGTTCAAATCATCGGGGCCGTCGTAGACGCCGAATTCCCCGCCAGCAATATGCCAAAGATTTACGACGCCCTTGAAGTCACCTACAAATTGGACGATTCCAGCGACGCAAAGCTCGTTTTGGAAACGCAACAGCACCTCGGGCAGAACCGAGTTCGTGCAGTCGCCATGTCTTCCACCGAAGGCTTGGTGCGCGGCATGGATGTGCTGAACACCGCCAACCCGATCTCCGTGCCCGTCGGCGAGAAAGTACTCGGAAGAATTTTCAATGTAACCGGTGATACCGTTGATAACAAAGGCGAGTGTGGTCACTCCGAAACCCGTCCTATTCACCGTCAGGCACCCACCTTGGTCGACCAAGACACCGAGGCCAACATTCTTGAGACCGGCATCAAGGTGATTGACTTGATCTGTCCCTTCATCAAGGGAGGAAAGGTCGGTGCTTTCGGTGGAGCCGGTGTTGGTAAGACCGTGGTCATCATGGAATTGATCAATAACATCGCCAAGGCCCACGGCGGATACTCAGTATTTGCTGGGGTAGGGGAGCGCTCCCGTGAAGGAAATGACCTCTATCAGGAGATGTCTGAGGCCGGAGTCATCAACCAGGACGATATTTCCAAGTCCAAGGTTGCACTGGTTTACGGACAAATGAACGAACCTCCTGGCGCCCGTATGCGTGTTGCTCTGTCCGGCTTGACTATGGCTGAATATTTTCGTGATGAAATGGGGCAGGATGTATTGCTTTTCGTAGATAATATCTTCCGTTTCTCCCAGGCCGGTTCTGAAGTATCGGCTCTGTTAGGCCGCTCCCCTTCAGCGGTTGGATACCAACCCACCCTGGCCGAAGAAATGGGTAACCTGCAAGAGCGCATTACTTCGACCAAGAAAGGATCTATTACTTCCTTCCAGGCGGTTTATGTGCCAGCGGACGACTTGACCGACCCCGCTCCTGCCAACACTTTCGCCCACCTTGACTCCACCATCGTTTTGGAACGATCTATTGCCGAATTGGGAATCTATCCCGCCGTGGATCCCCTTGCTTCGGTTTCCAATGCTCTCTCTCCCGACATTGTCGGCGAAGAGCACTTCAAGGTTGCCCGGGGCGTTCAGGAAGTTCTGCAGGCCTACAAAGACCTTCAGGATATCATCGCCATCCTTGGATTGGACGAATTATCTCCCGAGCAAAAACAAACTGTTTTCCGCGCTAGAAAGATTCAAAAATTCCTTTCCCAGCCCTTCCATGTTGCCGAAGTTTTCACCGGTGTGGCTGGCGAATATGTTTCAGTTAAAGACACCATTCGTGGATTCAAGATGATTCTCGAAGGTGAATTGGACGAAGTCGCCGAGAATGACTTCTACATGAAGGGCGGTATCGAGTCCGTAATTGGCGGGGAAGCTTCGTAACTTTTCTCCCCTGGAATCACCATGCCTGTCACCCTCGAAATCGTTACCCCCGACGCCACGGTCTATTCCGAGAATGTGGATCATGTGGTTGTGCCCACAGCCAACGGTAAGATCGATATTTTGCCCCACCATGTGCCCATCATCGATAAATTAATCGCTGGAGATCTTAAGGTGGAGAGAAACGGAGTAGTCGAATATCTTGCAGTCAGCTCTGGTTTTGTTGAGGTATATTCGGACAAGGTGTCCATCCTTACCGATGAAGCGATAAATATCAGCGATCAGGATGATTCCAAGATCGAGGAAGCGGTCAAGCGAGCCCAGGATGCTCTTACTGAGGGCAAAAAGAGCAACCTCGATTTAGCTGCCATTCAGAAATTGGAAGCGGCTGCCCGCTTCGCTCTGGCTCAACAAATCGCCAAGGGCAAATCCAAGTAGAAATTGGAAATGGTGGGCCCTGTCGGACTTGAACCGACGACCCGCCGATTATGAGTCGGATGCTCTAACCAACTGAGCTAAGGGCCCTAAAGAATCCAAACTACATTATTTGCACTCGGTTACAAGTTTGATATCGCTGCATAGCGAATAAGATTCGAATTTTTTAGGCTGCCAGCAGCAGATGTTCAGACCCAAGAGCCCGAAGGATTCCGTCTCTTTTCCTTCGGGCATGCTCGATGCACTTTGTTCTCAAGGATTTTCTCCTTCTTTCCGAAGTGACCGGGGTGGGGTAGATCGTGTAATGAACCCACCAAGTACCATTGTTGTTCCATAGATGATGGTTTGGATTGGTCTCATCCACTCGGATGGCCAATTCCTCGATATAGGTTGCTGGGGATTGTTTCATGGTGCGTATTTAGGTTGGTACGCACTATGTTCGAACAGCCAGATAAGGAAATATTCGAACAGAGCGCAGATTTCGGTTTATTGGTAGAACCGCACATCCGGGTCGTTGACCTGTGAACCACCGTGACCGCTCAAAACGTTCGGTTGGTTGCTGGATGAAAACCAGCAGTCTAGGGATGCACTTGGCTGAATTATTTAAAGAACGATGATGTGATTATCTATAAAAACATTATGGGATCAACTTTATCCTGTGTCATAAAAATTCAAAAGCTACTTGATGGAAGTTTTAGAGTGCTCCAAAGACTTGCTGGCAGTTATCGGCTGTTAAGCAAATTCTTGAATAAACTTTTAGCTGCATCTTCAGGTTTGGCCTCCTCCTCTTTTTGATCGGTATGATCATCCTTTGTTTTCAGGTTTTCGGAAGGAAGGGGCAGTAAGCCCTCCAAAAAACCTCCCACACCGTTCTTATCAAAGGATTTTTCCCCCGCACCCTCAGGAATAAGACCTTGTAAGCGCTCATTGAGTAGATTCGCGGGAAGGTTTCCTCCAATCTGCTTTTGGATTTCTGCAGTGATCTTTTTTTGGAGAACACTTTTACCTGCTTCGAGAAGAAAGTTGGAGAAGGCTTGGGTATCTACCTTAACCCTCGGATTGTCCAGTGGGCCATAGATATTTACAGGGAGGATCAGTGAGTCCAGTTGAGTTTGCCCGAGTTTAGGGATGGCCACGGTTGTGCCTTTCACCAACACGGTCACGGGCAGATGGACAAACATTTCACCTTCCTGGCTTTTCCAATTACCATCTGTACTCATATCAATCGTTCCGCCTTGCAGGGGTGGGTTGCCTCCCATTTTTATCCCGCTCAGTACTTCGTCCACAGGCAAGCCTTTGTAAAAAAAGGAGAACTCATAGCGGCCATCTCCACCTGATGGCCCACCAAGGAAGAGGCTTACCCCCAAGGTGCCTTTGCTGGAGGAAATGCTTACTTCCTTATCTTCTTTTACCAGATGAGGGTGAGAAGAGAGGTTTTTGCACCTGATATTGAGGGTTTCCGTTTCAAGAAAAGGAACATGCACCTCTTCGGCAAGAAGTTCGCCCACAGTAAAGCTAGGGCTCTCCTCCAGCAAATGTAAGGCTCGGTCATAGCAGTAATCCGGCTTGGGTAAGACCGCTTTTTCCTCTTTTACACCGTCCGGGTCCGGGAGCTGAGCGATCTGATCCCCCACTTTGTCTTTGATTCCGGATGCCTGCTCAACCCATTCCTTGAGCTTGGCCAACTTCTTCTTCCATTCTGCCGAATCCACCACATAATCTTCGATCGTTTTATCATCAGGCTCCACGGGTGGCAGAGGGTCTGACACTTTGGGTCGTGGCCCGATCAGTACGGCTTGATAGGCTCGTTTTTCTCCATGAGTGGCATCCACTAAATGTACCTTATCCAACCGCACTCTTTTACGAAGCAGATCGGTCGTATCTATATCAGCTTCCAATTTTTCAGCCCGAATCATGTCATATTCCAGATTGGTTGCATCAGCCACCACCAGTCCGGTCACCGTCAAACGACTTGCCTTGAAATCAACCTCCGCATCCTTGATCTCAACCGTGGCTCCGTTGATCCGCTCCAACCCCGACTGCAGACTCGCGGTCAGAATGGGCCCTTTAAAAAACATGCTCAGGATGTAGATGAGGCTCCCAAGCAGAACGATAAAAACAATGCCCAGTAGACGTATGGGGTTGCCAACCTTTTTTGCCAAAAAGTCGTCCCAGGATTCTTTTGAGTCCCCTCCACCCAGGATGATCCAAACCAGTGCACGTATCCAGAATTTAGATGAATAGGTTTGAAACTTTTCGCTACTCTTTTCCAGATCTGCCATTTTCTTACGAAAGGAAGTCATACCAGAAGATGCGAGGACACCGATAACCAAACCTAGAATGAGTCCAAGAAATTGACCACCGGTAACCGTGTAATATTCGAGTCCGAAGAAGGCTAAAACCGGTGAATTGACAAAGGACTTGAAAAGCCCTTGGGCGGGCCCATCCAATAGAAAAGTCCCCGTGGAGTAGGCAAGGGGTACAAGGGGCAGAGCGACCAGTTTGGCGACTGCACCAACCAGGGCGGCCAGGACGAGGTTTGCATTGATAATGATCAGGGCAAAGGTCAGGGCGATCAATAACCCAGGTGCCTGAGAAAACCCGGGGACGAATCCCAGCATCGTCCCTAGAACACTGGCCATGATAAGCTGAAAGGGAGTCGAGTTTCCTCGAAGAATTTTACCGATTTTTCGAGTTAAGAACATGCCTTGGTTAAAAAGCAGGTTTTCTATTGTGCAAGGAAGAAGATTAGAGATTATTACCTATAAATTTTCTCTTCACCCTTAAAAGGTCAAAAATATAATTTAAGAATGACTTACTCCGAGGTTGTGAGGAGTTAAAAATTGCTGAACTTATATTATTCGTTACTTTTATCATGTATATTTTTTATATGAATGTTAAATTTTATCGTCAAGCAATCTTAATA
>CAXBQX010000033.1:0-21447 GCA_963978365.1 uncultured Opitutales bacterium
CGGTGATGATGGAGCTCCCTCTACTTCCCAAAGTAAGGATCATCAGCTGGATATTGAAGGTGCTCAGTATCTCCTCCTTACCCACCTCCAGTAAATCACAAATGATGGGCAACTCCTCCTCATTGAGCTTTAGAAAATCGCATGCATTCAAGGACTCTTGAATCACGTCGGCACTGTAAAAATTTTGCCGAAGGTTGATATCAAACAGAACCTTGCTGCCTGATTTGCGCTGACTTAAAGCATGATGGATCGTCCTGCGGCTTACTTCAGAGCGTTGGGCCAAACTGCCAAACGCAATCAGGTCTGCCTCAGAGCTTAGTGCCAAAAGTTCTGCAGTTTGGGGGATGTGATCCCAGGCACAATTTGAATTGAATTCGTAATTGGCGCTCCCGTCATCATTGAGGGTAATATCCACCACCCCGGTCGGATACTCCAAAATGGGGGCCTTCAAATGAATGCCACAATCTTGAACCGCCTGGGTGATCTCTCTGCCAAGATCATCATCACCCACCGCTGAATACGCAGTCGCCTGGGCCCCCATCTGAGCGGTGTGAAAAATAAAATTAGCGGGTGCTCCACCCCAGACCTTTTTGTCGGGGAAGATATCCCACAGGATTTCACCTATGGATAAGGTTTTAATAGGACCTCCTTTGTTTGCTTAGTACGAGGAAATCGAGGGCCACGGCTTCCTTTCTTTTCTTTTGCATAAGGATGTAAGTCAAAATTCTAGAAAATGAATGTCAAATACAATGTAACTTTTTATTAACTTATTGTTTGCATTTTATTTACATTTAAAATATTCCATCCCCACAGGATTTTGGAAACAAACCGATCAAATAATAAAAGATGAAGAATAAGAATGTGGATATTTACCGCACCCTGAAGGATGAGATTGCGGTGAGCAACTACCCGGACGGAGAATTGCTACCCACGGACTTGCACTACGCAGAGAGGTTTCAGGTAAGCCGCCCCACAGTTGCCCGGGTGATGAACAGGCTGGAGAAAGAAGGTGTGATCGGACGCAAGGCAGGTTACGGCACTTTCGTAATCAAGCACAAAGCACCGATTTTAAAGGGTAAGGAGTTGACCCTGGGATTGCTGATACCGGCATTGGGGGAGACGGAGATTTTTGAACCAATCTGTGGCCAAATCGCCAACCTGGCGGAATCTCATAACTTTACCCTTCTTTGGGGAGGCGGTGGAACGATCGAAAATCGCGGGGTTAACCGGGCTATTCAACTGGCTCATAAGTATATCGCCAAAAAGATCGATGGGGTATTTTTCACCCCACTGGAGTTGATCCCCGAGGCGGCCGAACAGAACCGGCTCATTGTATCGATGTTTACCAAAGCAGGGATTCCCGTGGTTTTATTGGACAGTGATATCACCCAACCCCCGAGGATGAGCGGTTACGATCGTATCGGGACCAACAACATCGAGGCGGGGTTTGTGATCGCATCCCATTTGGTTGAGCAGGGATGCAGGAAGATTGGTTTTGTGACCAGGCGCCATGTGGCCAGCACGGTGCACATGAGACTGATCGGTGCCCGGGAAGCAATTCTTCAGGCTGGCCTTAAGCATGACAAAATGGAGGAAATCTTGATTGAGGGGACCGAAGAGGAATTTGTCAGGAATACGGACTTAAGACGGTTCGATGGATTGATCTGCTGTAATGATGCCCTTGCTGCCCCCTTGTTAGTTGAGCTCGATAAGTCAGGGGTTCACATTCCCAAAGATATGAAAATCGCAGCTTTTGATGATGTTAAATATGCCAGCCTGATCAAAACCCCGCTTACCACCTACCGGCAACCCTGCCTGGATATTGGTACCGCTGCGGTGGAAACCATGATTTCGAGAATTAAAACCCCGGAGATGGCAGCACGGGTCGTCCGGGTACAGGGAAAACTTGTGGCCAGGCAGTCCACAGGTGCATCCTGATCCAGCAAGGGAAGCAGCTACTTGGATATCAAACTCGGCATAGATGCAAGGGTGGTCGGACAGGCATCCTTCGTATCTTTCATTCTTATCGCTCTGATTTTTTGGCGAGCGTGAACATCGCAACTACGGCTCTGTGATCCGATGGATAGGGAGAAACAACTATGTCTGCATTTTCTTTTTTCTCACCAATGATCTTGGCCTCGGTCACTTGGACGCCCTCGCCTCTGAAGTACACATAATCAATCCGCATGTGGTGGTGATCCGGGTGATCGGGCGCATGGACGGGCGACCAGGTGAGACCAGGCTTGGCGACCTCGTCGGGGTGTACGGTACGATATGAATCGGTAAAGCCAGCCTCGGCCATCCTCAGAGAGGTGGGGAATGCCACCTTCATCGGGTGATGCCCCGCCTGGGCCGCGGCGTCCGTCCAGTCCAGGTGGGATGGTTCATTGAAATCACCCACCACAAAAATAGGGTCCTCGGAATCCACGAAACTTTTCATGAGCTTGAGCAAGCGGTCGATGTATTTGCCTCGTGCTTTTTTTGCCCCTTCAATCGCTTCTTCTTCAGTATCAATTTTGGGATAACTGCGGTAGCCTCCCTTAAGGCCCATTAATTGGTAAGCCTGATTTGGAGGGTTGGGTAGATGAGCGTTGAATGCATAGGCATGCTTACCTGAAGGTAGTTTGACCTTGATGCCATCCCACGGTCTTTTGCCCATCCCCTTAACATGCTCAACGATTTCATAACGCGTGATGAAAGGCCCGCTATGATTCCAGCCCAAGAGCTTCGCCAACTCCGGTACATTTGCTCCGATCTCCTGCAGGCCCACGATATCTGCTTGTGCCAGCTTGATCATATTGGCGGATTGAGACAAGGGTTGCCCCTGGTAAGTACCCCCACGACAGGCATTGTAGGTCATCACCCGAATGGTGCTTTCTTGAACCGGATTGTCCTCAGCTTTCAGACCATTGGTGAAGCTAGCCGCTAGTCCGAGCAGTAAGAATCTTGGAATGCTCATACAAAAACCTCTTTCTTGTTTCCTTTTATTTCCGGTCCCATGCATTGGCTGCCCGGGGTTCATAGGATGGGTAAGCATCCTGGTCGGGCAGCGAATCGACCACATCCTGAAATTTCTGCAGAGCCTTTTGGTGCAGTGCCAGCTCGCTGCCGATCAGGTTGCTTTCCTCCCAGGGATCGCTCTTCAAGTCGTGCAAGCGGATGATTTTTTTTTCATTCGATACCCAGACCTTGAAGCGTTGATCCCGAATCACCCGGGTAGAAAAATTCTTCGTTGGTCGGATCCCATCTTTGGTTAATTTCGCGGAACCGTAACCCAGGGCCATGATCCACTTGCGCTCCGTGTCCTTGGCGTTACCAAGCAGGTATGGAGCGATGGAAGACCCATCGACAACAAGGTCCTTGGGTAGTTCTCCCCCGCCCAGTTCCACAAAAGTGGGCAGCATGTCGGAAAAATCAGTGAGGGCATCACTCTCCACCCCGGCAGGAACAAGACCGGGGCAATTCACGATAAAGGGAGCGCAGACACCGGCTTCTTTTTCTGTTCCCTTGGACCCGACCACCTCCCGGCCGTTGCGCCTGCCAATGACACCACGGGGAGGAGGTGCCGAGCCATTATCGGTGGTAAAGATGACCATCGTACGGTCACGGATACCAAGGTCATCGATTTCTTTGACTAATTGACCGACCATTTTATCGATGTATCGAACCATCGCTTTGTGCCGATCGAGGACACTTTTTACATCGGGTTCATCCGGGGTATGAGCGACAGGGGTATGCGGTTGGGCCATCGGAAAGTACATACACATGGGTTGCTCTTTGTTTTTTCGCATAAACTGAATCAGGTGGTCGGTGTATAGATCGGGACCGTACTTGCCCTTGTAGGTCTTGGATCCTTCTTTGGTATGTATGTACGGGTCCCAATAGCGTCTGGTTGATTTTTTCTCATGCTCTTCGTCCGGGGATGACTCCGCCCCCGTCCACATCGCCCAGTCATCAAAGCCGTGCTTTTTCATGGCCTCTGGCTCGATCCGGAAATCGTTGATCTGCCACTTTCCGGCTGCGGCAGTGGCATAGCCCAAGCCTTTCATGAGGCGGGCAAAGGTGGTGTTTTCCTTTTTCTTCCAGTCAAAGTACCCCACCCCCCAGCGTGGCACATCCCAGTGGTTGGCCCAACCGGTGCGCCATGGATACTTACCCGTCAGCAGGGTTGTTCGAGAGGGTGTGCATGCCGGCATCGAATACGCGTTGTTAAACTTCATCCCTCCCGCGGCGAGAGCGTCGATATTCGGGGTCTCAATATCCTCGGCTCCGTAGCAACTAATCCACTCCTTGCCCAGATCATCCGCCATAATGTAAAGAATGTTTGGCTTGGTTGTAGTGGATTCGGCAGCTGCATTGGATGGCAGAAGGCAGGTAAATAAAATCGCCAAGAGCACGGTAAGGGAGGAATGAATCTTCATAAGTATTTTATGGGCTATTTTGAGGGCAGAACCATCGACAGTGAGGAATAAAACCAACCAAAGATCCCCAAAAATGGAAACACGCATATTGCGTTCTATTTCTGTTTGTTTGCGACAGGGTTATGTATGAAGGGAGAGCAAAAAATAAAAATTACTAACTTTTCAAACCAGCTCAGTCCCAAAACCAATAAAGGAAACCGGATGGGGCAAGTTGGGTAAGCAGAGCAGATACAACGCAGGATACTCCGAATGCGGCCAGTTTATCCAGCCATGGCTTCAGCGGCTTGATCAGATAAAAGAGAATCCAAAGTGGCCCAAAAAGAATCAAAGGGAAAAAAAGGGAAATGGTGAAAAGATAGCTTACCAATGTATTGTGCAGCAATAAAGCCTCCGGAAAACCATCGGTTCCAATACCGGGCCAATCACCAAAAGTGAGATACATATGCCAAGCCAAGGAATAAAAAGCAGTTAGGTTGATCAACCCATGTAAGAAAAGAACCAGTAGGGTCGATTTGGACTGCCAGTACCTGCGTATCCCATTTTCATTCTTTCTCAAGAGCCACCAGATTGACCAAATCAAGTAAACAAACCCAGGGAGGAAGACCGAAATCAACGGTGATAAATAAAAGCTCGTCACTTGGAAAAACTACGGGCTACTTCGTTGGTAAAAGAGACAAAATTTTTACGCCTAATTCCACAAAAGCAGTCAGCTCATCCGCAGGTACCCGCTGATTGGTAAAACGGCTAAGAATAAATTGGTCTCCCCTTCCCTCCATACTGACTCCCGGATTGGTTTCCAATAGATCGAGCAACTCATGGCTAAAAAGTCCACGAACCACTTGCTCGTTCCCTCCATCTTTGAATGCACTGAAACTGGCTTCCTCGTAACGGGAAAACTCGTTCCCCTGATCATCCTCATCGAAAGCACGCAATAAATACTCTTTGGAAAATTGGGGATGCGAATCAAAGTTAATGTCACGATACCCAACCATGGAGCTTAGTGAGTCGATCAACCAACCAGAGGGTATTAGGGTAAAGGGAGGCAAACGAAGGGAATTTGACTGTATGGTAAGAAGCGTGGTCTCTTTGGTTTTTGACTTCGTTGTCCCCCGGTGAAAATTATAATCGGCGAGCGTAACCCGGACCCCATTGGCATCCCCCACCAGCACTGTCTTAGGCCAACTGCTCCCATCCGTAAACAGCCTCGACTGACCGATACTGTCTTGGAGTACTTTTTTATCCGACTTGGTCGCCTCCCGTAAATTCAGTGATGCACCGGCATTCCTCATTTCCCTTGCCCGCTTCCTCCCCTTGATTACGGACCAAATAATTGAAACGACGATCAATATGGGAATGATCCAGACAATCTCATATTGGAACAGGTTCATGTCCCAAGGTAGCTTTACCCATCTTTCCTAGGCAACTCTTTTCCCGAAGTACGGGAGCAAGTGGAGCGTACTTACTTTTTAATAATTAAAAAAATTAGCCGTACAGCGGACCGTAAGCCTGGCAGGCCCGAAAGTCGGCCCCCTCCAGATCTGCAGTCCCAAAGGCACGCCAGGCACTGGGCCGGAAAACTCGCTCCTCTTCAACATTGTGCATATAGACAGGGATGCGGAGCATCGAAGCAAGGGTCAGGTAGAGGTGCCCCACATGACCGGCAGTCATCACGCAATGGTTCGCCCCCCAGTTGTTCATCACCTCATAGGTAGACCGGAATGCACCCTGCCCGGTCAGGCGTGGAGCAAACCAGGTGGTCGGCCAGGTGGGGTTAGTCCGCTGATCCAGGGCATCATGCACGCGATCGGGAAGATCGATGGTCACTCCCTCGGCAACCTGAAGACAAGGGCCAAGACCGTCGGCCAGGTTTAAGCGGATCATGGTGGCAGGCATGCCCCCCTTGGTTCGGTAACGGGTACTCATGCCTCCACCAGGAAAATACTCGGTGATCGATGGGTGCCAGCTGGTGTTTTGCAAACTCGCTTCCATCTCCTGATCGGTAATCTCCCAGAAGGGCTTCATGGTTGGGTTGCCCGGACCATCCTTTTGATCCCCTGTACCATCGAGGGCAGCAGGACCGGAATTGATCAGGTGCAAAAGTCCATCCTTAGCCTCCCCTTGGAGTTGGTACCCATCTGCCACCCGGGCCACCGCATCCGCACTCCAGTAGGTGCGCAGATCAGCAAAGATCTGAGCACTGTGGGTAAGCAAATATCCGAAAAGCATACCGGCGGCATTAAGGGCATCATTCTCGGTAGCCAAAATGTAGGGGGCACGTTTGCCATTCCAGTCGAAAGAGGAATTGAGCATGGCCTCCATAAAGTCGCCATTGGGGAAATGGTCCGTCCATTGGCGCTGCCCCTGAAATCCGGCAGCAATTGCATGATGACCTAGTGCTTGTTCCCCATGACCAGCCTCAGCGAGCTTAGGGTTGCCCACCATCAGGTCGCGGGCAATCAGGGCCATTTTCACGGAATCTTCCCACTCCTGATCCAACTGCTCGCGCGACCTTTGGGTATCCTCTGAATTATAATCATCCCCTTCCCGACAGTTTTCCTTCACCCAAGCGAGGGCCCGCTCGTACTCTTCGGGATCATAGATTCCTTTTTCCATCCGGCCGACAAACTCAGTCATATCGATCGCTTCGATCCGCATACCCAGTGATTTCTCCCAAAAAGAGGAGTCCACTACAGATCCGGCGATGCCCATAGAAGTTCCCCCCATAGAGAGGTAAGCTTTTCCGCGCATGCAAGCAACCGCAAGCCCTGCCTTGGCAAAGTTCAAAAGTTTCTCACGAACATCGGCAGGTACCGACTCATCGCCGGCTTCCTGTACATCCTCTCCATAGATCCCAAAGGCAGGAATTCCCTTCTGGGTATGCCCGGCAAGGACGGCGGCGAGGTATACTGCACCCGGACGCTCGGTGCCATTGAAGCCCCAAACTGCTTTGGGCCGGATCTTATCCATATCCATGGTTTCAGATCCGTAGCACCAGCAGGGAGTCACGGTCACGCTTACCCCTACCCCTTCGCGTTGAAACTTCTCCTCACAGGCAGCGGCTTCCCTCACTCCACCAATGGTGGAATCAGCAATCACGCACTCAACCGGCGAACCATCGGGTTGGCGAAGCTCGGAGGCATAGAGCGAGGCCAGTCGATTGGCCATGTCCATAGTTTGCGTTTCAAGGGATTCGCGCACCCCACCCAGGCGACCATCAATGGTCGGGCGGATACCGATCTTGGGATAAGTAAATTGTTTGTCCATTCGCACCGCATACTCCACCCACGAAGGGAGGAAGGAACAAGCCTATTTTTTCTTCATCTTGGAAAGTGTATTCTCACAGGTAGTCACCCAGTTTGCATTTCCGGATATATGCACATTCGATCTACCAAGCTCTGAGGAAAGATATGGGTGTAAGACATTTTTATTATAATTGAGAACCCGGAATGGTGTTAAGTGCTCTGCTGACAATGAGTGACCACTCAAGTAAGCAAAGTTTTCTTTTCTTGCCTCGATTGACTCACCACCCGCATAGTAAGCGGATGGACAATCAATTGATTATTTTATCAGGAGTGATAGTTTTGGTAGTGCTACTCTTCGTCTCGGCAAACAAGTGGCAGAAAGCCGAAAAAAAGTTAAAGAAAGCCGAGAAAAAGTTGGAGGAATACAAACAGGCTAATTCTCCTGACTCTTCCTCTTGAACTCCTATAGCCAAACAAACAGTACTGATCTACGGATTTATTGCTGTACCCCTAGATCTTAGGATCAGTAGTTTGTTCATTAGCACCTCATACCCCACCCACGATCGGGGGTGGAAACAAGCCTATCTTTATCTAATTTGAGAAGTATTGTAATGTACAGAGTTGTGCAGAATGTTTCCCCTTACTGGGAGAGTCCTTGGAGACGCTTTTTAATTTCCTGAACCAATTTTTGGATAATTGGGTCAAGTTTCTCAATGGTCGTATTCTCTAAGGCTAGGGATAAAAATTTGCGGGCTTCCTTGCCCTTGCCGTCATGGGCCTCGATCAGGGCACGGTAAAATCGGTATTCTCTCACTTTTTTGCTGTAAGTAGGGTTCCTTTTATCCTTGGGATATTCTTCATGAATTTCGGCAAAACGGGTCGCTTTTTTTAATAATTTCTTATTTTCGCTACGGGCAGTGGAAATCTTTCCTGCCCTTAGGGAGGCCATCGAATAAGCAAGCTGTTCACTCCAATCCAATGGCTCGGCAGGAAGGCGGAGCAAATGAAAAAAATCATCCACCTTGGTAGAGAAACCGGGCTTGAGGAATTGAGCGAAGAATTTTGCCTTTTCCTTTTCAATGTCTTGGTTCAGCAGGTGGGGCAAAGCCGCATTGGCCAATTGAGCACGCCTCTCTTGATCGTTTACGGTGATGGAACTTCGGGGGTGTTGTTGCTCGATTTCTTCTCTTAATTCCTTGGCCTGATCGGAAGCGCTGGGGAGATCGCAATAAGCGTGGACCAGGGCATTCAGATATTCGGGGTAACTGGCTTCTGCTTTTTGAAAGAGGGGCAACCAGACCTTGAGTGCTTCACTCCACTCAGGTCCGCTATTGGGTATTTTATGGTGCTTATTTTTTGTAAGAATCTTTTCTTTTTTCCGGTTGATTTGATCGAGTGCTGTCTGGTCGGCCTGATACTCTTTTCGGGTCTGCTCAAGTCGCTCCAGGCTCCCCTTACCATCCTTATCATTTGCCAATGCATAGCTAAATAGGAACAAGGATACAAAAGCAGTTAATATGAAATTCTTCATGACTTTACTTTGGGTTTTCAAATATTGTTATGAGAACAAGCTGTAGGATTGAGCTATTTTTTCTTCATTGAGGAGAGCAATTTTTTACACTCTGCCACCCATCCTTCATCGCCCGTAACGGTGGCGTTCCAAGTATCCTCACCATCCGATAAAAGGTAGAAAAGAGTAAGGTTCACTGAGGATAGGATTTCTGATGTTAAAGTGAATCGGACGAATTTCCCGGAAAAGCTACCTCCCTTGAAATCTTCCACATTGGGATTTTCTGGGGTCAGCTTGCCCACCAGTTTTTCCTGAGCCTTCATTTGCGTGACAAAGGCATCGGTCATAGTTTTTAAGAGGGTCTCCTGATCCATCGCTGCCCCACCTGGTATCTTCGTTAACATCATGGTTTGCTCAAGATCGGCTGAATCAATCGAATACATCCCCATCCCTCCCACCCCATGGAAAGAGACACTGGCACCTTCGGGAGAAGTAAAATCAAGAGGGCCCTCTACTTTTGCATGTAGAAAGGGAATAAAAAAGACGATCAGAGTCGGTAGTAAAATTAAGGACTTCATGAGCAAAATGGGTGATTGGGCTTAAAACCCCATAATATTTACTAATAAACCAAAGTAGTCAGCTTTTAAATTCCGATACCAAACTGGAGAGAGTCTCTTTGGCATCTCCAAAAAGCATTCTTGTATTGTCCTTGAAGAAAAGCGGGTTATCGATACCGGCAAAACCTGCATTCATCGACCGCTTCAAGACAAAGCAGGTGCGGGCCTTATCCACATTGATCACAGGCATGCCATAAATCGGGCTGCCCTCATCTTCGTTGGCAGCAGGATTGACCACATCGTTGGCACCAATGACAACGGCCACATCAGCATTTTCGATGACCGGATTGATATCGTCCATCTCCCTTAATTGATCATAGGGGACATTGGCCTCCGCCAGTAATACATTCATATGACCGGGCATTCTTCCAGCAACTGGATGAATCGCAAAATTTACTTCCGCTCCATTTTTCTCCAGTAAATCAGATAGTTCCTTGACCGCATGTTGTGCCTGAGCTACCGCCATTCCGTATCCAGGAACAAAGATTACATTGCGGGCAGCTTCCAAAATAAGGAAGGCATCGTCCGCGGAGATTGCTTTAATTTCTCCCTCCACCTGGCTGGATTTGGAGGATTTCGAACCTGATCCAAATCCACTGAATAAAACATTACTCAAGGAACGGTTCATCGCCTTGCACATGATACTGGTTAGAATAATTCCTGAAGCCCCCACCAAGGCACCGGACACAATCAGTACATTGTTGGTAATAATAAATCCAGCAGCACAGGCCGCGATCCCTGAATAACTATTAAGGAGGGAAATGACTACAGGCATATCGGCCCCTCCAATCGAAACGACCACCATCACCCCGAAGAGTAAGCTCAGTCCAATGAGCAAGTAAAGAGCTTGGTCAGGGTTTAAGTAAAGGATGGAAGAGGAAACCGTATTGGTGACAATCAGGTAACCTGCAACGACCATGCCAAGTAAAAGCAGGGAGTTTACAAATTTTTGCCCCGGAAAAAGAAAGGGCTTTCCGCCAACGATCCCAGCAAGCTTACACCATGCAACCAAAGAACCGGTGAAAGTGACCGCTCCAATAAGCACGGCACAGACCAAGGCAACCAAGGGAACGACCGAAAGGGTTTCAACCGACTCCCGAAAACCAATAAATTCAGCCCACCCCACAAGCAGGCTGGCAATACCGCCAAAGCCATTAAAAAGGGCAACCAACTCGGGCATACTGGTCATCTTCACTTTGAATGCGGCAATGACTCCGACAACGGCACCCAGACCCAAGCCCACAAGAATCCACTTGGGTTCGAGGATTTCCAGCGTAACCAGTGCGGCAACTATTGCCACCAGCATACCGATTGCAGAGATTAGATTCCCTTTTCTTGCCGAATCCGGGCGGGATAATTTCTTCAGCCCAAGAATGAAAAGGATGCTCGCCAGAACATAGAGCAGGTTGATGGAGTTAAGCGAGATCATCACTTTTTCGGTTCTTTTTTCTTAAACATCCGAAGCATGCGGTCGGTGACCAGGTAACCACCCACCACATTGGTGGTGGCAAAGGCGACCGCAAGGACTCCAAGAATGATCTTCATTTCAGAATCATTGCTGTTGGTTGCAGCAATCGTAGTCAGTAAGGCACCGACCACCGTAATTCCAGAGATAGCATTGGAACCTGACATTAATGGGGTGTGCAAAGTGGCTGGCACTTTGGAAATCAATTCAAACCCCAAAAATATGGATAAGACTAAAATAAAGACGAGTAAGATGGCTTCCATGATAAGTAATTCAAAAATCAAACAGATTGGCTGAAGGCAGGGTGAATCACTTCCCCCTCCCGTACGAGGTAGCAGGCGGCCAGAATTTCATCATTCGGATCAAAGGATAGGTTCTGGCTCTCGGAACTATAAAACTCCGAAAAGAAAGCACATAAATTAGATGCATACATCTGACTGGCATCCCTGGCATACCTGCCCGCAAAATTGGACGCTCCGACGATCGAGACATTTCCCTTTTGAATAATTTCACCCGGGCGACTGCCCACCACATTGCCACCCGTCTCTGCCGCCAGATCGACGATTACAGAAACGGGTTTCATAGCAGAAAGAATATCCTCAGTAATGATTTTAGGGGCGGCCCGGCCAAAAAGTTGTGCAGTAGTAATAACAAGATCGCTCTGAGCACATTGGGTTTTCATGGCCTCCCTTTGCCTGGCCAGCTGATCATCTGAGAGCGACTGGGCATATCCGTCTTTCGTTTGACCCGTTTCCCCAAGATCCACTTCAACAAATTTAGCCCCAAGAGACTCCACCTGTTCCTTGACCACCGGGCGCGTATCAAAGGCATCCACCCGGGCTCCCATCCTCTTGGCTGTGGCAATTGCCTGTAAACCCGCTACTCCGGCACCAATCACAAAGGCCCTGGCTGGAGAGATGGTACCCGCCGGGGTCATCATCATCGGAAGCATTTTGTCGGAAACTTCACTGGCCACAATTACAGCGGCGTACCCTGCAATGCTTGCCTGAGAACTCAGTACATCCATCTTTTGTGCACGGGTGGTACGGGGCATCATTTCCATACTCACTGCATCCACACCAAGGGACGCACATTCTTCAATAAGTTCTTTTCGGTTGTAGGGATCCAGACACCCAACATAAATGCTTCCCTTTTTGCATAGCTTCAGTGTTTCTGGCTCAAGAGGGCTGATTTGAAAAATATAATCCGAGGAAAAAACCTTGGCTTTATCACAAACGATGGCCCCCGCTTTTTCAAAAGCATGATCCGACACTTGAATCGGATCTCCAAGTCCACTCTCAATCAGAACCTCAACACCCTGAAGACCGGTTAATTTATTTACCGAATCAGGAGTCGCAGAAATTCTGGTTTCCTTGCTATCGCATTCCTTGGGTATTCCTATGGTTGGCATGGGCTTTAGGTTTTAAGGGCTCTATCAAGCCTAGCAGAATGAGTTAACTTCACGACTACAAGTTTTAAAAAAACACAAATCTACTTAATTTCATAAAATAATTATCGCATAAATAATTTTATTATAATTTTACCTACAATAAATCAGCAGGAACTAGTTAAGCCTAATTTATACCAAGAAAACCATTCTTATTTTTTATCAAACCTCCAAACCAAGATTTACCAAATGAACTAAGGATGTAAGATTTATAAATTTTAAACGAAGTAAGGTACTAGTGCTTGGTGTAAAAAGAAAGGTTCCCTTTCATTTTCTGTACATAGGGTTGGAGCTGTTGGTTTTTCGTTCCCTGAATTGCTTGGTGAAAGTAGCCAGGGTCTTCATTGAGCCAGGCAATAATATTGAGCGCCAGCAGAGTTGCATGCGATTGCTGATTTAACAACTCTAGTAAAGTTTTTCTAGCCAAGTCTCTCTCTCCCGTCGCATGCAAGGCATAAGCTGCCATGGCACGGACAGAATGGGATTTATCCGTTAGTACTTTGCTAAGCTCTTCCACAACCTGAGTTGGTTTTTGATCGAGAAGTAAAAGTCCGATCACTCCCCAATAGCGCACACCTGAATCCTTATCTTGTAAAAACTGCTTCAACTGTGCGAAATTCTTGGCATCCCTTTGCAGGGCAAGATCGGAGGCTTCAAGATAGGCATCCAAATCATAGGCATCCCGATTCTTTGCCAATTCGCAAAGAGTAATCCCTAAATCCTCGGCCCGCTTGGCCCGCTCGCATTCGGGAAGCAAGCCCAAGTCTCTTTTCTCTTTCTGCCACCGGGTCAACTCTTGCCTGAGCTCATTCGCAATCTCCATGTATTTAGAATGATCGATCAAATTGATGACATTATCGGGATCCTCCCAGGTATCGTATAGTTCCTCCGATGGTTTGGGGAGAAACCACCTGCCGGTTACTTCATTGGTCTTACCGGCATCATGCCAATTCTCCCATGCCCGGGTGGCTTCCATTTTCCAAAGGTACTCCAACCGCTGCCCCAAGGGAACAAAGGGCATGTAGTTACGAATGTAAAGATAGCGTTTATTGCGAATGGCCCGCTGGTTATCAAAGCGCTCATCCATCCGCTCACGGTAGCTTATGTGATAAGGTCTCTCCGCTTCACGACCCTTGCCTAAGAAAATTTTTCCCTGCATAACTTCAGGAACATCAGCTCCTGCGAGGGACAACCAGGTCTTGGGCATATCGATAAAACTGACCAACCGATCAATTTTGGAACCGGGCGATTCTGCGGGCCACCACGCCTGATACTTTTGAGGTATCCGAATGATCAGGGGGCAATGGGTGCCGCTGTTAAATAAATGTCGCTTGCTTCGCGGAAGTACACCCCCGTGGTCGGAATTGTAAACCACGATGGTACTTTCGGAAAGACCATGCTCTCGCATTTGCTTGAGAAACTTACCCACTTCTGCATCCATTCTTTTTACCGCATCGTGGTAATGGGCATAGTTTTTACGGATGGTGGAAATATCGGGGTGATACTTAGCTAACTGAATATCCTCGGGAGAATGGGTTGTGTTATCCACACCTCCAAAGGCACGACTCTCATGGGAACTTGCCACATTGATCACCTGAAAGAAGGGCTGGCCTTGTTTGAGCTTATTCCATTCTAGCTTAGTCGAGTCCCAGCAATCATCATCAGACCGCCCCCCGATGTTGTAATCGGTCTTTCGTACATTGGCGCAGTAGTACCCCATCTCTCTCAAATAATCGGGGTAGTATTTGATTTCATGATGAGGAATATCGTAGCGACTGCGCATCGGTAGGGTTCCAAGAGATACTGGGTGTACCCCCGTGATCCATCCACTTCGTGAGGGAGCACAAACCGGGGCATTGGCAAAGCAGTTTATGTATTGAAAACCCTCCGATGCCAGCTGGTCGATATGGGGAGTATTAGCATGGGGGTTCCCGTAACACCCGACCCAGTTCACATTATTGTCCTCACTGGTGATCCAGAGAATATTGGGGCGTTCTGATCCATCAGCCGAAAACCCGAGGAACAAACCAAAAAGAGTGAACAAACTGGCGAAGCAATTCAACTTGGGCATGGGAAGATATTCAGGAAACCGAGTTGCCCAAGCAACCTTTAATGAAAGGATTGATTCCTTAAATTTTTAGGGTTTGAGATTTTGTAGCTACAAATTTTGATCGGCACTCAAGGAAGGCCTACTTGTGCAGTCACCGGAAAATGATCGGATGGGTAGCGGCCCTCTCGGTTGGTTTGCAAAATGGATGCTTCGATTACTTTCATACTGGGCTTTACCATAATGTAATCGATTTTGGTTCCATCGGACTGACCGGTAAACCCGTTATAGGTACCCACCTTTTCTCGATCCGGAAAAAGAACTCGAAAAGAGTCCACCATTTGAATCCCAAGTTTTTGCCCGGCTTCAAAATTACCCTTAATAATTTTCAAGGCCATAATCTTCTGCTTTATCTCAAAGGAAGGGTCTGATTGGACTCCCGCATGGGGCTGGATAATTTAATTTTCAGCGGAGAGGTATTCACTTTTCTTTTTCTCACCCTGATCCCCAAAAAGAGTGTAGGCAATCTTCGAAAGCACCCCCTCATATTCGCTCAATCGGTGGCAAAGAGAAAGGCGGGTCCGGCGTCTTAAAAAGTCTTCCAACTGCTCCACCATTTCATGATCCGCAGCATACCGGACCTCGACCCAAAGCACGCCCGAGCCCTCGACCACCTCGTGGCCCAACTCGGGATCCTGCTTCATCATCTCAAGTATTTTACTGGCATCCCTGCCATACCTTCGCCACAAGCAGGGCGCAAAACCTTCGCTTTCATTGATCCGGTCTCTACCAAGAGAAGCAACCTTGGAAAGGAACGCCTCCCTCCCCTCGTCCTCCCCATACCAAGGCCCTTGCTTGAACCGGTATCCGAATCCCTGGCAAATGGCCCGCGCCTCGTTGCCCACATTGACGCAATCGGTGAGTTTCCCTCCGTAAATGCTGACATACTGATTTACCCGATCCACTTCGGTGACATGCCGACGGGACAGGTGAACCCAGTCGCCCTGGTAACTGGCTCCCTTGGCGACCGCAAGGGGCCGAACCCCGCAACGCGTGGCAATGATATCTTTCTGAGTAAGGGGGTTGGTCAAGCCCATCTGAAGATTTATGTTTTCCAGAATAAATTCGATATCCTCGGAAGTAACCTCGCTCTTCCAATCGTCCTGTGGAGTATCGGTGGTACCGATGCAGGAACACGAGCCCATCGGAACCGCAAAAAACAGACGCCCATCCCGGGCAAAAAAGGTCATCACTCGATCGAGTTCGGAAAGCCGGGGCACAATCAGGTGAACCCCCTTGGAAAAAACAATCCGGCTGTTGGTATCGATTTGATTTAATGCGTTGACTTCATCCACCATCGGCCCGGCTGCATTAATGATCATGCCCGATCTTACCTCGTGCTCGCTTCCGGTTGTCAGATCATAAACCTTGGTGATCCATTGCCCATCCAAACGCCGGCTTTTCCCTGCTTCCGCATAATTGACTGCCAAAGCTCCCGCACGCCAGGCAGCCCGAATAAATTGAAAAGTAAAACGGGCATCGTTATCAGGCAAGTAAGCATCGGAATACTCCACGCCCCCAACGGACTCCCCACCAGCAACCTCTCTCACTTCGCTGAGGCTCAACAACCTTGGCATGGCAGTGAAGCAGCGGCCCAAAAACCAGTATATCCAGGTTCCTAAATAAAAAAGCAATCGGGAAGGAGATGATTTTTGCAGGCAGGTAAAATAAGGGATTTCCTGAACCGAAGATGGATAGCTTCGGATAAGCTCGTTGCGCGACCGGCACAATTTATGAACCAAAAAAATGGATCCGCTTTGCAAATATTTGATCCCTCCCCAAACCAGGTTGGAAGATTCCTGACTGGTCTGAGAGGCAAAGTCTCCCCGCTCCACCAGGCACACTTTCATACCCGCCACCGCTAGGCTTGCGGCACAGCAGGCTCCGTTAATGCCTCCGCCGATGACTAAAACATCATGGGTTTGAGCATTCAAGCGATTAACCTGCTCTGCCCGCTTGATCATAATCAAAAAGGTTTCAATCAAATCGAAGAGTCCGATTGGACTCCCGACCATATCCCTCAATCTTTAAATGTTCGGGGAAAACCCGAATGATGGAATAGGCCGACTCATCGGTTTCCACCATGCCTTTGCAGGTAAGGTAGTGAATTCCATTTTTGATCCCATATTTACCCTTGTGGTTGTGCCCATTGATGTAGGCTTTAACGCAGGAAAACTTTTCCAACAGAGCGATCACTTCCGTGGCATTCCAAAGATTATGTGGATCCGGCGGAAAAACGGGAAAGTGGCAAAAGAGGATGACCTTTTCCTCCGAGTTCTCTGCCAACTCCAAAGTTTCACGCAGCCAATCCATTTGCTCAGCCCCGACTCCCCCATTCCACTTGGGTGAACGGATTTTCTTTTCCCGGTAGTATTTCTCCGATTCTTGATATCTCTCACTCCCTTTTGGGTAAGCGATCAAACTTAAGTCATTTCCATCCAGGCATACGAACCGCCAGTTCTTGATTTTGAAATCGTAGTATTTTGAGGGCATACCCAACTTTTGCGGAACTTGGTTTTTGTACTCATCCGCCACTTCAAAGTCATGATTCCCCAACACATGATAGCCCGGGGCATCTAAAGAATCATAGATTGGAAGTATCTCATCAAAACTGGAAAAGTTCCGGTCGATGAAATCGCCCAGGTGAATCACAAAAGACAAATCCTCCCGATTAAAATGCTCTACGCACTGTTTGAGTTTTTCTTTGGAGGCAGAGTATTTGCGAATCCCGCGGTCGGGGGCCTGGCAATACTGACAATCCGCAATCGCCCCGAAAGAGAATTTGTATTTGGTATTCTTTTTTTCTTCAGCAAGTACCGATGCACATATTGCAAAAAAAATAAAGACCAAGAACTGGATCATTCGACCTCGTGGATGGTGTGGTCTATGCGACCAGAGAACGCCTGCCCGCTGGCTGATTTTAACTCATAATCAATCTGCACCATGTGGGCGGGGTGCAGGTTGGGTACATGCAGGGCGACGGTCTTTCCGTCTTCCAAAAGTTCCACTTTTTCCAGCTTGAGGTCATCCAACGGAATCTCTGGAGAGCCATAATTGGAAGTCCATTTCAAATCCCAGGCCCCAAATTTAAATTTGGATAAATCATTGGCCTCTACCGGGCTGAGAGGTTCATAAAACCCAACCTCGATCCTGTCCTTTTTTACCCGCAAGGAACTGGGCAGGTGCACGGGCTTGCCGGTGTATCGAATACGGTCCAACCCCCCATTCCCTTTGGCATTGGTCTGCCAACCCTTAAGCCCGGATACATAGAGCTGTCCGTCATTCGGATTAATCCGTGCCCGCATCGCACTGCTCGAAAGCTCGATCGGGATACGGGAGACCCCACCCTGCATTTGTCCGTTCTTTTCTTCTTTAAGCACGACATAGAGTTTGCTTTGCCCATAGGACATATGAAGGAGTTGATCATTGAGCGGACCCCACTTATCACTGGTCACCCAAACCTGCCCACCCCCAGAATTATCCACCCCACGCTTTTTACTCATCCACACAAGTGGCTTCGGTGACTCCTCAGGAAAGTGCTGAAAGCCGGGGCGGTTCATAAAAGAACTGCGGTATTCCCCCCAATCCGAATAAGGAATTTCATAGCCCTCAATCGCAGAACTTCGTAAGTTACGATCCCCTCTGTAGGAATCAACCACGCCGTTGAAGCTTCCCGGTTTCACCCAGTTAAGAGGCGCGGTGGGTACAAAACTGCCCTCATTGTCGCCCGTGGTGACCTCCCCATCCGGACCCACTCCGATTCCATTGGGTGCACGGAACCCGCTGGCAAAGATGGAAAGCTCATCTCCGCTTGGAGAAACCTTCAGCACACAACCATGGTGCCTACCCAACCGCTCAAATCCGGCTCCACCCGCCCGTACTGGACAACCCATGCTGAAGTAGAAATTCCCCTGCGGGTCGGTTTGCAAATCGAAACAAAAGGCATGAAACCCTTCGGTGGCATCCCAGTCATTGTTAAAATTCTCCAGAAAATCGGCCTCTCCATCGTTATTGAGGTCATGGAAGCGGGTGATCTGATTATCTCCGACTGTGTAGATTTTTCCATCGACGATCTTCAACCCCAAAGGCTCGTGCAACCCAGTGGCAAACCGTTTCCATTGGAGGTTTTGCAAATCATCTTCGATGCCAGAAACGATCCAGACATCACCATCCCAGGTACAGACCGCAGCAGTCTTCCCATCGGCAAAGAAGTCAAAAGCCCCGATGCGCATGCGTGGTTCGTGTTGGTTGTTGAAGGGGATTCCGAGGGTATCAACCACATAGGCGTTCTGGTCATCAGTGGAAAGCTCGCCTTTTGTAACGATTGGATCGCCCCACTGGGCAGAGCCGCCCTTGGTCAAAGCGAATAAATTCTCTGCCCGGTCGGAAGCAGATTGAATCGCTGGTTGGTAAGTAGGATCTCCTGCCCAGATGCCAATCTTGGTGCGGTGTTTACCCTTGGGCAGATGGAGCAGAAGTAAATTACGCTGAAAATGAAGTTCTGCATGTACCGGGCCATCGGTGACCAGAAAATTGCACTTATTTCCCTGCCAATTCAGGGACCAAGTAGCTGCAGCCTTTTCTGCAGTTTCTCCTTCCGCAAGTACAACCCAGGAATCCTCCGGTAAATCGGTTTCCAAAGTCCGGGTAAAGGCCTCAAAGCCCTGACCTGAGACATATCCTGGCATATCCAATACATTTCCTTTCCCTACACTGTAGGAAAAAATCACCCGGCCATCATGGACATAATGTCCCTTAAAGTGTGCCCAGTCTTTAGGAAGAGCCCCCATGGGAGGAAAGGATTTGTAGGGCTGGGCTCGGGGATCCTCGAGCCTAAAAACTTTTGCCACAAGAGGAGTAATTCCAGTTGCAGGGTCGCCCATTACAGGCAGGATAACAAAGGGTTGAGAGTCTTTACTTTGGGCTGCTTTGGCCCAGCCAGGGCGAATACCAGTCTGGAAAAGGTTGTGGTCATACTTGGTGACCGCGGCACTTCCATGAGCACCCCCAAAAGGCATCCCATTGGTTTCCAGGCTTTGCGGATTCATCCAGGCAAAGGAGTATGAGAGGGTCTCACTATCGAAAACCATCACCGCACGGCGATCGGGTCCAAGAGGTACGAGATGGGCCCGGGGAACAATATAGGCAATCCCGGTGGAGTTTGTCTCTATGGCGGTGGATACCACCGGTCCAAACCGTTTGGTAAAGAAACCCTTTTTTGAAGTATCCTTCGATTTGGCAATCTGTTCTGGTTTATAGGCAACTGCGTGCTCAATCACTTCCTCCGCAATTTGTTTAATCTGCTCATCGGTAAGATCGAGATGTCCGCCTTTGGCGGGCATCTTGACTAACGACTGAGAATCGGGGGGACTACCGTTTACGATAAAGTTTACCACCGCATCAAGTCCTCCTTCATTGACTACCTTGGAAGTGAGCAAACTTGGAAACACCCCTCCCACTCCATTAAGGTCGGGGCCATGGCAGGGAGCACAACGCTGGGTGACCAACTCCGATGGTTTGCTTACCGCAAAAAGTTGGAAGGACATGAAAACAAAGCAAAGACCAAGAATGATTCGGATCATGGTGGGAATTTTAAAAGGGGCTGACTAAAGATTTGAAAAAGAAGAACCTATTTTTTTGCTAAGGGTGTGTGAGCTTCTTGCATAATCTTGTTGATTTTGGCAACGATCTCTGGATTGGCGTCCGCTAAGTTTTTTGATTCCTCGGGATCCTTGGACAGGTCATAGAGTTCAATCTTACCCGTTCGGTTTTTCCATTTTGTCCATCCTCGCAAAATCCCCTTCCACTTGCCCATACGCACGGCTTTGTCGTGATCCTTGGTCTGGGGATGCTCAAAGTAGAGGTAGTCGTGCTTTTTCTGCTTCTTGCCCAACAGTGCGGAAAGAAAGGATAAACCATCTGCCTGCTTAGGCACGGGTTGCCCGGTGATCTCTGCCATAGTGGGCATCACATCCCAAAAGGCACTGATGTGATCGCTCTCACTGCCCGGCTTGATCGTACCTGGCCAACGGGCAAGGAAGGGAGAATTGATGCCCCCCTCATACAGATCACGCTTGATGCCCCGCAGCGGTCCGTTGGAGTCCCAGAAGTTTGGGTCGTGGCCACCCTCCATGTGCGTCCCATTGTCGCTGGCAAACAGGACCAATGTATTTTCGTCCACTCCCAGCTCTTGCAACATTTTGAGCAAATGCCCAATTTGGTTATCAAAATTCTCCATCATTGCCGCATATCCAGCGATGGGGTTTTTTACATCTGGACAGGGTTCTCCGGGACCCGCTCCATATTTGCCAATACGTCGGTCAAACTCAGGATACACCTTACGCCACTTCTCATGGAGCTCCCTGGGGGCATGCATCGCGGCGTGAGGAACGGCAGTGGGAATATAACAAAAGAAAGGTTTTTTCTGGTTCACACTCTTTTTGATAAAGGAAAACGCATCTTCCATGATGAGATCGTGAATATAGGTTCCTTCCTCAAGAGGGATTTCTTTCCCATCCCGCACGATACTGGATGGGTAATAGGTGTGGGCAATCGACTGGCTTTTCCACCCCGAAAAATGGTCGAATCCATGGGATAATGGATTTTGGGCACCGGATTCGTTGGTATGCCCAAGCCCC
>CAXBQX010000034.1:0-20623 GCA_963978365.1 uncultured Opitutales bacterium
TATGAATGTTGACCCCGAAAGATTTACCGAGCTTGGAATATCCGCAATTCAACAAATGGCCGAGGTTGCCAAACGGAATGGGCAACAGGAAGTCGAGGTCTGGCACTTGCTTTCTGCCCTGATGAATCAGGAAAACGGGATCGTGCCAGCCTTGATGGATGAAATGGGAGTGGGAACAGCTCCAGTCCAATTGGCTTTACAGCGTGAGTTTAAAAACCTTCCTAAAATTTCTGGAAATGTGAACACTGCACGATCTTATGCTTCGGCTGCCTTAACGGAGGCAGTGGAAAAAGGACAGGAGATTTCAAGGGAAATGGAGGACGACTATGTAAGCACAGAACACCTCTTACTCGGGTTGGCATCAGTGGGTAGGCCTTCCACCTTTCAACAATTTCTGAAAAACTTTAATCTTTCCGAAAAGAAAATTAAGGAAGCGATCCTCAAAGTAAGGGGAGGGCAGAAGGTCACTTCGAAAACACCCGAAAACTCTTTCCGGGCCCTCAGAAAATATGGCATAGATTTGGTGGAGCAGGCTAAATCCGGGAAATTGGATCCTGTAATTGGGCGAGATTCAGAAATTCGTCGGGTTATTCGTATTTTGTCCAGAAAAACCAAGAATAATCCTGTGCTCATTGGTGAGCCTGGGGTTGGGAAAACAGCGATCGTAGAGGGACTGGCCCAAAGAATTGTTCGTGGGGATGTTCCGGAGGGGCTCAAGGACAAAACCATTTTCACCCTCGAAATGGGCTCTCTGCTGGCTGGAGCAAAGTTCCGTGGTGAGTTTGAAGAACGTTTAAAGGCCGTGCTCAATGAGGTCAGTAAGTCGGACGGTAGGATTGTCTTATTTATTGATGAAATGCACACCATTGTGGGTGCCGGAAAAGCGGAGGGTGCCATTGATGCCGGTAATATGTTAAAACCCATGCTTGCTCGTGGAGAGCTTCGCTGTATCGGTGCAACCACCCTCAATGAGTATCGCCAACATGTGGAAAAGGACGCCGCTTTGGAGCGTCGTTTTCAAACCGTTTTGGTCGACCAACCCAATGTGGAGGATACTATATCCATACTCCGTGGACTGCGTGAGCGCTTTGAGATTCATCACGGGGTAAATATACGCGATGAAGCCATGGTACAGGCAGCCGTTCTGTCCAACCGCTATGTAGCCGACCGGTTTCTACCCGATAAAGCGATCGACTTGGTGGATGAAGCTTGTGCGATGATCCGCACAGAGCTCGACAGTATGCCTGCTGAGTTGGATGAGGTAAGTCGGAGAGTCTTACAGCTGGAAATTGAAGAAACCGCCCTGAAGCAGGAAAAAGATAAAACTAGCCAAGACCGCCTTGAAACCCTTCGCAAAGAGTTGGGCAATGCTCGAGACAAAATGGAAACCATCAAGCGCCAATGGGAAAATGAGCGTAAAGGAATTGATGATGTCCGTGCATTAAGAGAACAGATTGAGTCGACCCGGGCTGAGATGGAGCGTGCTGAGCGGGCCTACGATCTCAATTTGGTTGCAGAACTCAAACATGGGAAATTACCCAAGCTCGAAGCTGAGCTCGAAGCCCTGGAACAGAGTGAAAAGAAGGAGGATGCCATCCTCAAAGAAGAGGTCACCGCAGAGGAGATTGCTGAAATTGTTGCCCGGTGGACGGGTGTTCCTGTAACCAAACTGATTGAAGGGGAACGAGAAAAACTTTTAAGGCTGCAGAATATTTTACACGAGCGGGTGATTGGACAGCACGAAGCCGTGGATGCCGTGAGCGAAGCCATTTTACGTGCCCGTGCGGGCATCAAAGACCCGCACCGACCGATCGGGTCCTTTCTTTTCCTTGGTCCTACAGGAGTAGGCAAAACCGAGCTAGCGAAGACCCTGGCTGAAAGCCTTTTTGACAGTGAAAATAATGTCATTCGGATTGATATGTCTGAATACATGGAAAAACATTCGGTCGCACGCTTGCTGGGTGCTCCTCCAGGATATGTGGGTTATGAGGAGGGCGGACAACTTACCGAGGCGGTCCGGAGAAAGCCATATTCCGTTATCCTGTTTGATGAAATTGAAAAGGCCCATCCCGATGTGTTTAATGTGCTTTTACAATTGATGGATGATGGCCGCCTTACCGATTCGCAGGGGCGTACCGTCGACTTCAAAAATGTGGTGGTAATCATGACTTCCAATGTGGGCAGTCGGTACCTGCAGGATCACTTAATGGAGGACGAAATCCCAGAGTCTGCCCGTGAATCGGTGCTGGCGGATCTAAGGGATCATTTTCGCCCCGAATTTTTGAATCGTGTGGATGATATTGTTTTGTTCAAGCCCTTGTCCCTGGAAGAAATTATTTCCATTGTGGACCTGCTGCTCGATAGCCTGAACCGAAGATTAAAGGATCGAAAAGTTACCATCACATTTACAGTTGCTGCCAAAAAATGGATTGGGGAAAAAGGGTATGATCCTACCTATGGAGCCCGCCCGCTGAAGAGATTCCTTCAAAAACAGGTGGAAACCCAGTTGGCTCGTGCCTTAGTTGCCGGAGAAATAGAAGAAGGCAGTGAAGTGACCTTTACGATCCAAGATGACCAGTTAAAGATGACTGTTTCTTAATTTTGGGTATTTTTGCAAAATATAGAGACCGCACCCCGTATCACCTGATAATTGATCCCCGTAAAAACTGCGGCATAAAGAATGGCGAGCAGCAGGGTTACCCAGCTTAAACCATCGCTGGTTTCCAAACCGTATGCCTTGATCATAGATTGAACCATTTCTTTGATCGCAAAACAAAGCAATAGGGAAACAATCCAAATCAAGCCAAACAATTTGCTGAATTTCTGGAAGAATACCCAACTAATCTGTTTTTCTGAAAAACCGAGATGGGTGAGATCACGAGCCACTCCAGATGACTGGGCAATCATTAATTTGAAACTGCTGGTAAAGGTGCCAATCGAAAGAATGGATAAGAGCCCTCCGAGTCCCCCAGCCCCCCAGGTAAGCAAGCTGACTATTTGTTGAACCCAGCCACTTTGGGGCATTTCCCGATTGGTTTCGTACCCAACCCGACCAATCTTATCAGAGAAAATTTGGGCTTCACTATCTTTGACTTTGAGGATTAATCGGGCGGTTTGATTATCCTCAGACTGATTGCCAGAAAGAGATTGAAAGAGGATCCGCTTGGCTGGTTCTTCGATCGGAGATACCAGCAAGTCATCTAAACTCGATTCGGCTAAATTTTTGAGATCAGAAAATGACACAGGTGGACTGGAAATTTCATCATTCTTCCATACAAAAAAGTACTTTTGATTTGGGTCGCCAGCGAATGTACGGTTGGCCCATTCCAGGAATTTTTGCGGCACTAATACACTGTTAATTCTTTTACTGAAGGCTACAAATCGACCGATCATCTTTTGGGACTGATCCTCACCGATCCAAATTTCAACCGGCATCGATGAAGCAGCGTCCAGAGATAAGGCAGGGTATTCAGGTCGAGAGGGGGCCAGGCCAAAGTTCCACAGGTCCAAATAAAACTTAGGCACAATGATTGGCACTATGGAATCATTTTCCTCCCAATCCCAACTATCTGGTATTTGATCTAAAAAGCGGTTCGGGATGGCTTCGAAAAATAAGTCAGCCCGAGCGGCAGACCCGAGACCGATCTTTCCTGCTGGCCAGACATGCACCGTTAGCGGAAAATGATTTCTGGAAAAAGAACCCAAATCTTCCACACCTTCGATTTCCTTGATCTGCTCAATTTCATTTTGGGTGAAGGACTTGTTGTTTGAGGAAAGATTTTGGAGTAAACCACCTTGCACTTTTTTATTGAGAGTGAAAAAGCTGCTTCCCGGATCTTTCTCGCCAATCAGTCTTTGCGAATCAGTGTAAAATTGAACTGCGAATAAAAGGAGGAAGGAACCAAGAAGACAGCCCAGTGCAGCCAGCATCAGTTCCTTCCCAGATGAACTTGGGTGTAAGCAGAGACGCAGAATCGAACGAACCTTGGGATTCATAGGGACAGGGTATGATCGTTCGGGAGCGGGTTGCTTGTGGAAAGAGAGGTGTAGAGCACCCCTGCTTTTCGTATTTGTGCACAGGTTTTGATTAGGTGGGCCGCACGCACTGCATTTTTCTCATCCAGGTGACTAAAAGGCTCATCGAGGAGTAACCAATCGAATGGCTTAAGCAAAGATCGAACCAGGGCAAACCTCTGCCTTTGCCCAAAGGAAAGAGTGGCGACTGGGCAATCGAGCAGGTGGTCGATGGACAATTCTTTGCACATATCCACCATCGCGGGCCCTTCTTTATATGTGCTTGGTAAGAGCTCAAGATTTTCTCTGGCGGAAAGATTCAAAAATAACCTTAGATCCTGAAAGACGAGCGATAATTGATCCGTCCATAATCCACGCCACTTTTCTTTGGAAAAAGAAGAAGTATTAAGTCCATCGATTATGCAGGAGCCTTGATAATCAAAGCGTAAGCCGTACAGAATATGCAGAAGAGTGGACTTCCCTTTGCCGGACTGGGCCTCAATGCGAATGAAATTGGGCTTTTCAAAAGTCAATGATTTGCCCCAAATTTCAGAGGATGAAATCCCAGACTCCATTAGAGGGTGGGGGATCACTTGATCCAGGGAAATTATCATCGAAGCAATTGAATAAGATTACCGCCAAGCATGCCGGCAAGCTCAGATGAACTGGGTGAAACCGAACGCTTAAATTCATCGAGAAAGGAAGCGAAATCCGGTTCTTTTCTTTGTGCAGGGTAAATGCGTAAAGGGTAATCAGTTCCCCAAAGGATTCGGTCTGAACCGACTGCCCGAATCAACTTTTGATAAATACTGGAAGGATAGAGCAACGGACAGGCAGCCAGATCATAATAAATATTTTTGGGCATCTTTTGATCTATGGGCCAAAGGGCACCTGCATGTGCCAGAATGATTGTTAAATCAGGAAGTTCATCAGCCAGCCAAATAAAGTCCTCCATCGGGGTTAGGGTTTTGCCTGGATAATCTTTGCCATGAGGATCTGTAACATGAAAGTTGACCGGCCACCCTTGTGCACAGGCAAATTCCATCGCTTGTATCCATTCGGGATCCTTCATCGAAAAACCCTGCACCCATGGATGTGATTCCCCAATTCCCGAAAAGCCGTCCTCCTTTGCCTGCTTTAAATAGTCTGTCAGCCTTGGTATGCCTGGCTTCAGGGAAAGAAAGGCGATGAACCGCTCAGGGTCCTGCTGGATCCATCGCCGGTGCCACTGATTTGCTTCTAGGCAGGTATCTACATTTTCCCAATACCAACCGAGTAATACGCAGCGGTTTACTCCGGCATCATCCATATCCTTGAGCATGGTTTGCCGGTCCGACCACCCTTGAAGACTGGGGCTGGTTTGCGGGGCAACCATCCGAGCCCATATCTGCTCACCGGTTCGTTCTGCAAATGCCCTCGGGTTTGCAATCACTTCATCGGGGTATCGGTGTGTATGGGCATCAATTATCATACCTGTAATCTATTCCGATGATGGATGGGCTTTGGGTAAAGCCCAAAACCAAAAGATTTAGGACTTTTTGGACAACTCTTTTCCCGCAAGCTTACGGGTTAATGTAGCCTCTATAAATGCAGCAAAGAGTGGATGTGCCTTAGTCGGTTTCGATTGAAATTCCGGGTGAAACTGCACGGCGACAAACCATGGATGATCTTTCACTTCAACGATTTCCACTAAGTCCCGTTCCGGATTCACTCCCGCAACAATTAAACCAGCTGCTTCCATTTCTTCCCGGTAGGCATTGTTGAATTCGAAACGGTGTCGATGTCTTTCAGATACTTCCTCCTTGTCGTATGCGATACGGGATGCCGTGCCTGGCTTGAGACGGCATGGACAAGCACCCAGGCGCATGGTTGCTCCTTTATCGGTTACATCTTTTTGGTCATCCATGATGTGGATAACGGGGTCTAAAGTTTCGGAGTCAAACTCGGTACTGTTCGCTGTCGGTTTTCCGAGAACATTTCGGGCAAAATCGATCACCGCAATTTGCATACCCAGGCACAAGCCAAAGTAAGGAATTTTTTCTTCCCGTGCGTATTTCGAAGCCAAAATTTTTCCTTCAGTTCCACGATCCCCAAACCCGCCAGGTACGAGAATGCCATCCAACCCATGTAAATGCTTTTCGGGGCCGTCCCGTTCGATCGCTTCGGCATCGAGGTGAACCACTTCCACACCGGTATCATTTCGGATCCCCCCATGCACCAAAGATTCATTTACGGAAAGATAGGAATCCTGCAGATCCACATATTTTCCGATCATTCCAATTTTAACTCGATGCTTGGGATGGATCAGGCGGTGAACAACTTCTTCCCATTCATCCAGTTTGGGTGCGGGAGCATCCAAGCCGAGGAAGCGTGTGACCAATGTGTCCAGACCTTCCTGTTTAAGCATATGTGGGAGCTCGTAGATGGAGTGGGCCACATCCATCTCCTCAATGACCGCTTCCTTCGGGACACTGCAAAAAAGGCTCAGCTTTTCTCGGATTTCTTCGGTGATAGGTTGTTCTGTGCGGCAGATTAAAATATCGGGCTGGATCCCAATTTCTCTTAACTTAGCGACACTTTGTTGAGTTGGCTTGGTCTTTAATTCTCCAGCAGCCCGTAAGCTGGGCAACAAGGTCATATGAACGAATAAGACATTGGCCTTACCCACTTCACTGGCAAACTGACGCATGGCTTCCGTAAAAGGTAATCCCTCAATATCTCCGATCGTTCCACCAATTTCGGTGATAAGCACATTGACCCCTTCTCCGGCCGCATAAATCCGGTCCTTAATCTCATTGGTGACATGAGGAATAACCTGAACCGTTTTCCCGAGGTAATCCCCCCGTCTTTCCTTGCGGATGACCGATTCGTAAATTTGACCGCTGGTTAAGTTGTTAAACCGACTTAGTTTTCCAGATGTAAATCGTTCGTAGTGACCGAGGTCGAGGTCCGTTTCCGCTCCGTCATCTAAAACATATACTTCGCCATGCTGAAAGGGGCTCATCGTACCAGGATCCACATTGAGGTATGGGTCAAATTTTTGGATGCGGGTCGTCAACCCACGCTGTTCAAGTAAAGCTCCGAGTGCTCCGGAAGTAAGCCCTTTGCCAAGGGACGATACCACACCACCTGTTATAAAAATATACTTCATTTTCTTTTTAACAATCCTTACCCATGACGTAGGCCCAAAGGGGCTGGCAACCAAGTTTTATTCACTTTGAAAAATCCACCCTCTCTGGGGGCTAACTCTTTGTGTTTGCGCAATGATTAATTTTCCTAATTCTAAAATCTAATACCTCCATTCTTACCGCCTTTTCTCTCGTCATGCATTTGTGTGGGAAGAATATGTTTCTATAAAATAGATTAGTCATGCAATCTTCCTTGATCAAAAAATATGTTATGGCCCTCACCGGGATTGTGTTGGTGGGGTTCGTTTTTGTCCACATGGCGGGAAACCTCCAGGTTCTTCTCGGCCAGGAAGCGATCAATGCCTATGCTCATGCCTTGCAGAACTTGCCTGCTCCTATTCTTTGGGGGTCCCGTTTGTTTCTATTGGTATGTGTCATCGCTCATGCGGTCACTGCGTTCCAACTCATCAGAGAAAACCGTGCCGCCCGCCCCCGATCCAACGAGGTTGAGATTACCAAAAGAGCAGGGTGGTCGTCGCTACGCATGGGGTTGACTGGTTCCTTGATGCTCGCGTTCATCGTTTTTCACCTTCTCCACTTCACCATCCGTACGATTCATCCTGAGTACAACGATCTTAAAACCACAGTTGGCTCTCCGGATGGGTCAGAAATTCATGATGTGTACACGATGATCCTGGCGGGGTTCCGCGTTGATGCGATTTCTGTATTTTATGTTTTCTGTATGTTCTTGCTCTGCCGCCACCTTGCCCATGGGGTATCGAGCATGTTTCAATCCCTGGGCCTTCGTTCTGAAAGTTGGCGCTGCAAACTGGATTTTGCTGCCTCTGCTTATGGGTGGATTATATTTGTTGGGTTTTCCATCATCCCTGTTTTGGTGCTCGCTCAGAAGTATGGGCTAGTCAATTGCCTCGATACCTGTGGCTCTTCCTGCTCTGTAAACCTGTAATCTTTCTGCTCCATGAATCTCGATTCAAAAATCCCCGAAGGCCCTCTTTCTGATAAGTGGGAAAACCACCGCTTTTCTTCCAAATTGGTAAACCCGGCCAACAAAAGAAAGTTTAAGATCATTGTAGTTGGCTCTGGACTAGCAGGTGGTTCTGCAGCGGCCACCCTCGGTGAGCTTGGTTACAATGTGGATTGCTTCTGCTACCAGGATACACCCCGTCGTGCCCATTCCATTGCCGCCCAAGGAGGTATAAATGGTGCCAAGAATTACCAAAATGATGGAGACAGTGTGCATCGTCTTTTTTACGACACAATCAAAGGTGGAGACTTTCGTTCCCGCGAAGCCAATGTACATCGTCTTGCCCAAAACAGTGTAAATATTATCGACCAGTGCGTGGCCCAGGGAGTTCCCTTTGCCCGTGAATATGGTGGGATGCTTGCAAACCGATCCTTTGGGGGTGCGCAGGTAAGCCGAACCTTTTATGCACGTGGACAAACCGGGCAACAACTCCTCCTCGGTGCATACTCTGCCCTCAGTCGTCAGATTGCTGCTGGCCAGGTCAAGATGCATGTCAGGCAGGAGATGCTCGATCTCATTGTAGTCGATGGTCATGCCAAGGGGATCATTACCCGCAATCTCTCCACCGGTGAGCTCAAGGTGTGGACAGCCGATGCCGTTCTCTTGTGCACAGGTGGTTATGGTAATGTCTACTACAAATCGACCAATGCGATTGGTTGTAATGTGACCGCTAATTTCCGTGCTTACCGTAGGGGGGCTGGGTTTGCGAACCCATGTTTTACGCAAATTCACCCGACCTGTATCCCGGTATCCGGAGACCATCAATCCAAACTAACACTGATGTCCGAATCTTTGCGAAATGATGGTCGCGTCTGGGTTCCCAAAAATGCGGAAGATTGTGGCAAAGCACCTTCCGAGATTCCAGAGGATGCCCGGGACTACTACTTAGAGAGAAAATACCCAAGTTTTGGGAACTTAGCCCCTCGAGATATCTCCAGCCGTTCTGCCAAGGAAGCGTGTGACGAAGGCCGTGGGGTTGGGCCCGGTGGGCGTGGGGTTTACCTCGACTTTGAAGATTCGATCAACCGTCTTGGTGAAAATGTGATTCGTGAGCGCTACGGAAATCTTTTCGAGATGTACGAGCGGATCACCGGAGAAAATGCCTATCAGAGGCCCATGCGGATTTACCCTGCGATTCATTACACCATGGGTGGTCTGTGGGTGGACTATAATTTGATGAGCACCATCCCTGGATGCTTTGTTTTGGGAGAAGCCAACTTTTCGGATCATGGAGCAAACCGCCTCGGAGCGAGTGCCTTGATGCAGGGCCTCAGCGATGGATATTTTGTCATTCCGTACACCATTGGAAATTACTTAACCACCATTAGCCCAGGGGGGATTGATCCCAGTGGGGATTCCGCCCGCGAAACCATGGAGTCTGTCAAGGAACGCGTCAGCCAGCTGGTCTCTGCGAAAGGAAAGCGCTCTTCCCGTTCCTATCACAAAGAACTAGGTCAAATCATGTGGGATTACGCAGGTATGGCCAGAAATGAGCAAGGGCTGAAGAAAGCAATTGGCCAGATTCAGGACCTTCGCGATGATTTTAACAAAAACCTCCTCGTGACCGGGAAGGGTGAAGAGTACAACATGGAACTCGAAAGATCCGGGCGGGTGCGCGACTTTATCGATTTTGGAGAACTTCTTTGCCGGGATGCTTTGGAACGGAATGAATCATGTGGCGGACACTTCCGGGAGGAGTTTCAAACAGAGGACGGGGAAGCTACCCGTAATGACGAGGATTTTGCCCATGCTGCAGTCTGGGAATTCAAAGGGGATGGTGAAATCCCTGCCCGTCATGAGGAAGATTTAAAATTTGAAGAGGTTAAACTTGCGGTACGCAGTTACAAATAAGGATAGATTGCCATGAAATTATTTCTCAAAGTTTGGAAACAGGATGGACCCCAGGATGAGGGCCGTTTCGAATCTCATGTGCTCGATGGAGTCTCTGAGGACTCCTCCTTTCTCGAAATGCTCGACCAATTGAATGAGCAATTATTAGAGGAAGGAAAAGAACCTGTCGCTTTTGATCACGACTGCCGCGAGGGTATTTGTGGTACATGTTCTCTCAATATCAATGGATTCGCCCACGGTCCTGAGAATTCAACCACCACTTGCCAGTTGCACATGCGTAAGTTTGAAGATGGGGATACCATCACCATCGAACCTTTCCGGGCCAAAGCATTTCCGGTGATACGCGACCTTGTGGTCGACCGCTCTGCATTTGATAAAATCATCCAAGCCGGTGGATACATCACCGTTCGTACCGGCAGTGCTCCAGATGGAAACGCACTTCCGGTACCCAAGGAAGCCGCAGACTTGGCGATGGATGCAGCCCAATGTATTGGCTGCGGTGCCTGTGTGGCCTCCTGCAAAAATGCATCTGCAATGCTCTTTACTTCGGCTAAAGCGGGTCATTTAAATTTACTGCCCCAAGGTCAGGCAGAAAAAGATTCCCGAGTACTCAATATGGTTGCGGCGATGGATGAAGCTGGTTTTGGAAACTGCAGAAATTACGGGGAATGTTCCGCGGCCTGCCCCAAAGACATTTCCTTGGATTACATCGCCAAACTTAACCGAGACTACGCCAAGGCGAAGATCAAAAAAGTATTTTCTTAAGCTAAGTTCTCCCCTGCGTTCAGAGCAGATCAAATAGGGTTGCGGGATGTTTCCTGCTTTGGGATGATATGAGCCATGTCAGAAAATGGGAAACAAGTCACCTGGGGTGGACGTTTTAAAGACGGTCCAGATTCTTTGATGCTCGCATTTGGCGAGTCTGTTTCCTTTGACCAAAGGCTCGCTCCCTATGACCTTCAGGGAAGCCTCGGCCATGCCTCTATGCTCTTGGCAGTGGGTATCCTAAATCAGGATGAATTCAATCAGATTGAAAACGGACTTAAGGAACTGGCTGAAGAGGTAAAACGGGGGGACTTCCAGTGGAAGATGGAACTGGAAGATGTTCACATGAATTTGGAACAGGCCCTGCGTGCCAAGACCGAGGCCGCAGACAAATTACACACTGGGCGCAGCCGGAACGATCAGGTTGCCACCGATGTGCGGTTGTTTTTTAAGGACGCCTGTTCCCAGTTGCGTGAGGGAATCGAGCAGACCATGTCCTCTCTGCTTGCCCTGGCAAAAAAACATGCGACTACTCCTATCCCTGGATACACTCATTTACAACGGGCCCAGCCGGTGACGGTCGGCCATCATTTGCTGGCTTATGTGGAGATGCTTGGGCGCGATCATGAACGCTTTTCCAATGTGGCCAATCATGCCAATGTGTGCCCCCTGGGCTCAGGTGCGATCGCCGGTTCCACTCTTCCTTTGGATCGAGCATTAGTTGCCAAAGCTCTTGGATTTGTGGACGAGCAAGGGGAGCCCAGGCTCACCCCAAATGGGATGGATGCGGTTGCAGACCGGGATCTTTTTGTGGAGTTTGCCTCTGCTTGCTCTCTATGTTCGCTACACCTTTCCCGCTTGGCAGAGGATTTGATTCTGTGGAATTCATCGGAGTTTGGATACCTTCGTTTGCCCGATGCTTTTACCACCGGTTCTTCTCTGATGCCCCAAAAGAAAAACCCGGATTGCTTTGAGTTAATCCGCGGAAAAACAGGTCGTGTCATTGGCAACCTTACCAATTTACTGGTCACCATCAAAGGCCTTCCCTTAACCTACAATCGGGATCTGCAGGAGGATAAGCCTCCGGTTTTTGATTCCTTTGATCAGCTTGCCATTTGCCTTGCGGTCACAGCGGGTGCGTTGGATGGTGCTCAAATCAATGAGGAAAAATGTCTCGAGGCCGCATCCGACCCTTTGCTCTTGGCCACGGATCTGGCTGATTATCTGGTCGAACTGGGCATCCCATTCCGGCAGGCACACCATGTGGTCGGTGCCCTGGTTGCCCGTGCAGAGGAGGCTCAGGTATCTTTACCCGAATTATCCGATCAGGATGCCCAATCCATTTGCCCGCAAATCGGAATGGATTGGCGAGAGGTCTTTGATCTGACCCGTGCCTTTGCCAAGCGTGAAAAACCCGGCATGCCTGGCCCCAATCAAATTTCAGAGAGAATAAAATTCTGGGAAGGAATTCTCGGTTCTTGAAAATCAGGTATACCCAGAACCTGGGTATTTCCCTGTTTGGATGTATTCTCTTAACCACAAGCCTATGGGCCCGTACCTGGACAACCGTGGAAGGGAGCCGAACGGAGGGTGAACTCCTTTCTGTGCAGGATAATCAGGTAACTTTACGGATCGATGGGCGGGAATATCTATTTCCTGTCACCCGTTTTTCGGAAGCAGACCGGGCATACCTGCTCAACTGGCAAAGGGAGAAACGATGCATGGTTTGTTTAAAAGCGGTGCAGGGAGACCAAATGAAAGCGGGAACTGAGATTTACCATCCATCCTGTTTTACCTGCCTGGTCTGCGAACGTCCCTTTATGGACGGCCAGGCAATTCGCCGGGATGAGTGGGGTGGAATGGTCCATGGCGAGCACTTTAGACAGGCTCATTCCTGTGGGAGTTGCGGCCGGTTGATTTCTCCCAAAACCATTCAGCCCGAACAGATTTTTCCAGATAAGCGGGTCAGCTGCCTCCCATGCCTAAAAGAAGCGGTGCGTGATGTCACTCAACTGCAGGCAGTATCGAGGCGGGTTCGCGTGGGTTTGTCTGAACTGGGATTACCTCCACCAACGGGACCTCTCTCGATGAAGATGGTCTCTCAGGATACATTGAACCGCGAGATCGAACGGGCTCATGGTCGGGGGAGTTTGCGGGGCTTAACCCTGACCACTTTCCGTACCATCACGGGTGGACCCAATGCAGGAACCACTTTTTCCCATGAGATTTGGGTCTTATCAGGACTGCCGGTGGCCGAGTGTGTTTCCGTATTGGCTCATGAGTATGGTCATGTCTGGTTAAACGAAAATTATATTGATGCCTCCCCTCCGGCGGTGGAAGGGTTTTGCAATCTGCTTTCGATGCATGCCTTACAAAAAGACACCAGTAAATTAGCCGATGTTTTGCGCAAAAATTTACAGATGAGTGATGATTATGTCTATGGGCGTGGATTTCGGGAGATGAGCAAACGATTAGAAAAGCTTGGTTGGCCTGGTTTGCTGAGGGATTTGTCTACCCGCAGGGTTCCCTTGAACCAAAGACGAAAGTAGAGGAGCCCAGGCCTTAAGACCTTACCTACTTTGGAAGAGCCAAAGCTTGCAGGAGGCGACCGTGCACCTCCGTTGCCTGAATGGGCTGACCTGTGGGGTGGATGGAGTGACCAAAGATCACTGGCCAATCGAGCCTGTCCTTCGGGATAGCCCCATGCGTACCTTGGACCAGTTCTGGTTTCAGGGGAATTAAATCCATAAAAATCCGGAACCCCAGTTTTTTAGCTAAAATTTTACCGGCTGCTTTTAAAAAAGGAAAGGGAATGGATGGATCCACAAAAAGCTCGGCCGGATCATACCCATATTTTCGGTGCACATCCACACACCGTGCAAAATCCGGGGCGAGACCATCATCCAACCAGTGGTAGTAAGCAAACCAGCTATCTTCTTCCGCAATTAAAATAAGATCTCCGGCACGGTCATGGTCGAGCCCATATTGGGCCCGTTCCTTTCCGGCGATTACTCGGGAGACCCCTTCCAGGTTTTCCAAATCCTTACGCAACTGATCATGGAAAGCATTCTCATCCCGATTGATATAGATGTGAGCCACCTGGTGGTCGGTTAATGCGAATGCATCCGATCCTCCGCAGTCCAAATATTCCAGCCCAAGTTCCTTTTTGATATTCAGGTGACCTAACTTGCGCAGGGCACGGTTGGGGTAGATCACTTTCTTCGCCGGCGTGATTCCATATTCTGAAAGCATCACCACCCGGACGCCCCGCTTTTGGTAGAAGGAGAGCAAGTCACCCACCAGGGCATCCAGTTCACCCACTGCTTTTTCTGCTTCGAGTGAACCTGGGCCGTACCTTTGCAGGTCATAATCCAGGTGGGGGAGGTAGACCAGGGACAGCTCGGGAGATTCTTTCTCCTCCATCCACTTTGCCGACTTTGCAATCCACTCGCTTGAGGGTAAGCCAGCCCGGGGACCCCAGAAGGAAGGGAAGGGGAATTCTCCCAAGTCTTTCTTGATCTCATCCCGAATGGAAAGCGGATGGCTGTGCACATCAAAAGTCTTCAATCCATCCGACCGGTAGAGGGGGCGGGGAGTGATCGAAAAATCTGCACTGCTGTACATATTGAACCACCAAAAAAGGTTGGCACATCTGAAATTTGGACGATCTTTGCGGATGGTTTCCCACACTTTTTCACCACCCACCAACCGGTTGGATTGTTTCCAGAAGTGATGCTCGTGCAGGGTACGGTCATACCACCCGTTCCCCACAATTCCATGTTTGGTGGGCAGGGTGCCGGTCAGGTAGGTGGCTTGGGCGGAGCAGGTGACCGCTGGGCAAACGGGCTCAATCACTTGAGCCTGTCCGGATGTGCTTTCGATAAATTGGTTTAAGTTGGGGGTGTTTTTCCCAAGCAAGCGACTGCATAACCCAACCAGGTTGAGCACGGCCAATCGGGGCTCCTGTTTCGAACCCTGCATCTTACCCAGTTAAGCTTGGGTATGGGCGAGGGTGCGCGTACGCAACTCATCCAACACACAGAGCACTTGCTGGTTGTCCATTTGGTGGACTTCCACTCCCTGGCCAAGTGCCTGAATCAGGGTAATGGTGAGCTTCCCTCCCAGGTGTTCCCTGAACTCTTCCAACCCATCCAGAATGATCGACCCATTCATTTCGTTCTGAGCATGAAGCAAAGGATGATAAATTTCAAAGTTTAGGGACTGGAGGAGGGTGATCACCCGCTCAGCAGCCTGCTCTTTGAGCAGACCCACCCGTGCACAATAAAGCACATCCGCAGCCAGACCAATGGCCACCGCATCTCCGTGACCCACCCGAAAGCTAGACATGGGTTCCAGCTTATGGGCGATCCAATGACCAAAGTCCAGGGGTCTTGCCGAACCCCGCTCAAAAGGATCCCCGGATCCAGCAATATGGTCGAGGTGAAGGGCGGCACTCCGACGGATCAGTTGTTCCATCGCCGTTTGCTCAAACCGGGAAAGCTCGGCCGATTTTTCTTCGATCCATTCAAAAAATGCCCGATCCCGGATTAAGGCCACCTTGATGGCCTCCACATAGCCTGCCCGCTTTTGGGAGTCGGGTAAGGTGCGCAGAAAAGAAAAATCATTGATAACTGCATCCGGCACCGCAAAGGTGCCCACCCAGTTTTTCTTCCCAAAAAAATTGATTCCATTTTTTACTCCCACGCCCCCGTCTCCCTGGCTCAAAGTCGTGGTCGGGAAGCGTACCAGGCGTACGCCACGGTGGGCGGTGGAGGAGGCAAAGCCAACCAGGTCCAACGCTGCACCCCCACCAATCACCAATACATAGGAGTGCCGGCACATGCTGTGCTGGTTAATGTCCGTCCAAATCGATTCCACCAAGTTCCAGTCATTCTTGGCCTCCTCACCCCCGCGAATAAATTTGGGAGAACAAACGAGGTCTAAGGAATTTACATGTTCCTTAAAATACTGATCAATTTGAGACGGAAGGTTTGGATTTCCGTCGAGGATACCTTCGTCCAAATAAACCAGTACCTTGGTTTTCTTTCCCTTATCCTCACTTTTGAGCAGTTCATAGAGGGTACTATTGCCCGCAGCAAAGGAGTCTCTGGTAAAAAAGACTTCATGGGTATAGTCCAGTCGGACATTCCTGCGGATCGAGGAGTAGGTATTGGGCATGACAGGAAACAATCTAAATGAGCCCTAGGTAGCCGCAAACCTCTTTTGCAAGATCAGAGCAAATCCTCCAAGGAGGACGCAGGGCCCAACCAACACGGGAGTATGAAAAGAAAGCAGGGTAGCATCCACCGCACAGATGCTTGCCAAGAGTAAGGAGACTCCTTTGCCGATCGAACCTTCATGCCCTTTTCTCATCTCTAAAATCGCAAAAAATGCAACTCCGCCAGCGAGCAACCCAACCAGGTTTGCCAAAAAAGTCCGGATGGGGTCGAGGTTGTTCCATAACACCAGATAAGCCAAGGCAAGTAGGGGGGCTGCAAAGAGGAAAAGAATGGGTAAGCGGTCGAGCAGTTGGTTCCGTTCCGGTTTTTTTTGTTGGATCGATTCATTACGGGCGAACCAGGAAATACCCATCACATACAGCCCGACCGTACTGGCCCATACATAGAGGAGCGGGGCCGGGCTCATTCCGGAGGCAGCCGTTCCGGCAGTGATCCACAATAAGGTTCGGCAGCCACCCATGAGTACAATCCCCCATGCCGTTTTTTTGTGAATCCAGTCATAAGCGAGGATGCAGAGAAGGAGGGCAATCGTCCATTGCCAGTGGCATCCTGCTCCCAAGATCATCGCCCATGCACCGGTTCCTAGCTGGGCAAGACCAAGGAACCATGCCTGCCCAAGCGAGAGAGCCCCGCTGGGTATGGGCCTCTCCGGTCTATGTTTTAGATCAAATGCATGATCACAGGCATCATTGAGAAAGCATCCGCCTGCATAGATCAGGCTCGACCCAAGCAGGAGATAGCAAAGAGTGGCGGAGTCAAAGAAGGACATATCCGTCCATTCCGGCATCCATCGAACCGAAGGCCCCGTTCCTGCATTGATGGCCCAGGCCGCGATCACATTGGTCCACACCGTGGGGAGGTTGGCCCCGCGGGCCATACTCATCCAATGGGCAAAGGAAAGCTTCATTTCGCCAGGCCGCGTAGCCGCAAAGCGTTGAGCGTCCACTCATACTCCTTGGTCACCTGCTCCACCACGCTGAGGGTTTTCATTTCAGGCGGTAAGACCTCCCAGGTGTATGTTTCCATCTCCAGGTGATAACAGGTGCTCGGATTTTTTTGTAACCAGTCCAGGGTATCTAAAACATGAGCCTGTGTATCTCCCAACCCATTTCCTGGGGAGGCATGTAAAGGAACATGGAAGTGAACCCGCCACTCATCGGAGCGGTCTTTCCCACGCCTGGCCAGATCGAGGGCGAGATCAAGGTCTTTGATCCGGTCGAGCACCCGCCCATCCTTGCTCCGTACCACCTGATGCAAGTAGACCTGTTCCACAAAACTTTGCAGAGTTGCCAGGTTGTCTGGAGTGGGTTGTGCCCGGAGGGCCGAGCTTAGGTGTAATTTGCTCAGCCGAATATTCGATCCCTGGAGAAGGTCGAGCCCCTGGTGGGCATCCTCATACTCAATCGCAAGGTGGCAACAGTCATAATTTACCCCAATCCTTCTCCGAACCAGTTCCGGAATCTCGGCCCGATCGAACAGCTGGTTCATAAATTGAATCGTTTCCGGAATCGTTTCAAACCACCCCAAGGGTTCCGGTTCCATGCCCAGATGTAGATCCTGGTTGTTTTCGAGGGAAAGCCTTTCGATCTCTTCTGCCAAATGGAGCAAGTTTTGAAAGGCTGTTTCAGGGAGCCGGTGGGGTGGGTGAAATTCTTTGAAGGAAGCGGGGAGGGTACTTACGCTTCCCTCCGCCCCTTCCGGCAGGAGGTAGCTCAGGATTTGGAATAGGCATAAGGTATAATTCAGCCTCTCCGGGTTTGTCCAATCGGGCAGGTAGACCTGTTCTTTTACGCGTTGCCCATGAAAGTTCCCGTGGGGAAACCCATTGATGGTGAATAGATAGGCATTTTCTTTTTCCAACCAGGTCTTGAAATTTTCAAGTTCCTGCGGGTTAGCCAACTCCCGGGCGGCATCCGCTCCCAGCCTTAGACCAATCGCGTAGGGATCATTGGGGCAGGTTGCTTTGCGTACATTCATCACCTCATTTTGGAGAGAGGAGAATGTTTCCAACCAATTATTCCCGCGGTGTACGTTGGTACAATAAGCAAGATGATGTCCCTGTGTTAATTTCATTTCCGTCTGGGTGTAGAGTATGGGAGAAGAAAACTTCGGTGTAGCTGACCCAAGGATATAAGACAAGGATACTCCGCTTTCCAAAAAAAAGCGGGCGACCCAGCCCAGGTCGCCCGCTACTTTGTGTTTTACCTAGTAATCTAGGATTTTGCCCTATGTAAAGAGATGTTTGCATAGGGCGTGCCAATTTTTAAATCGGGTCATAAAAGATCGAAATTAATCACCTATCTGTATAATTTCGAACCATTGGTTGATTTTTGATCACCGGTAGACAAAATAGAATAAGTTCATCGCTTCCACCCATGACCAAAGAAATTATGAACTCAGAACCGATTTGGAAATCCTGGTTTGCCCGGCACGGGGCCAAGTTGCTTTTGTTTGCCCGCCAGCAATCCCGCCGACCTGATGAGGCCGAAGATTTATTGCAGGAAGCTTTTGTGCGCATCTGGAGGCTCTACGGCCACACGGGTGAAGTGGCCCCCGGTTTGGTATACCGGGCAATTCGGCGCCTCGCGATCGATTGGGCACGCAGCATCGACCGCAGGCAAGCCCGCGAGAACCGGGTCGCCCTCGACGCCCCCCTCTCTTTCTCTTTCGACCGCACATTAGAACAGGACGAGCGCAAACAGGCCCTCCTCCGGGCGGTCGAACGCTTACCCGACCAGCAGAAAGAAGTGGTCACTTTAAAAATTTGGGGTGAGCTTACTTTCGATGAAATCGCCCGCACCCTGGACGAGTCCTTAAATACGGTGGCTTCCCGTTACCGCTACGCTCTGGAGAAGCTCAAGGACTGGGTGCCTGAGGAAATGGAAGGAAAATCCGAAAACAGCCAATCTTCCCGATGAACGAATTTGAGAAATTAGAAGCCGAACTCAAAGAGCTTCGCCCTGTCGAACCTAGTCAGGAGTTTACCACACGTCTCGAAAAAGCATTGGGCGATGCCGGTAATGTGGCCATGCGTTGCCTGCCAGACGACCCAGAGACAACAGAGGCCAAAAACTCTACACAAACCATAACCAATACTGGGAATCTTGTTTCTTTTCCCCGGTTGGTTGGGTTCGCTGGTCTTGCTGGATTAGGGCTGGCTGCCGTTTGGGCGATGGTTTTTTACCTGAGCAGTTACTTAGCTCCGGACGCCCCTACAACACCGGATAATGTTGCACCGCTTTTGGCACAAAAGGAAAAAGATGTATCCCCAGTTGCCTACCAGGATGATCCAGACAGCCCTCTTCACGGCTTATCCCTTGATCAATTGCAGGATGTATCGGTTATGCCCGTGAGTGGCTGGCTTGCCCCCAAAATCAATGAGCGGTTTTTGCGGGTGGTGGACGAAGGAATTTTCCAGCAACCCAGCGGGTTGCCTGCCCGTCAGGTTCGTCACTATTTTATTGATGAAACAATGTGGAGTCACCCCGCCTCCGACACCCGGATCCTTTCCACCACTCCCCGCGAAGAGGTCATCCTCATCGAGTTGGATACTTATTAAGTCCATGAATCGGTCCCTCCGCTTATATTCCTTCGTACCTGTTTTCTTTTTCCTTTCTGCTCTCTTACACAGCCAACCGGATATCGACCACGCATATCTGGGCGTTCATACCTCCCGTTTGGATCGGGCGGTTAGCCACCAGCTTGGTCTGCCCAATGGTTTGCATTTATTGGTGGAGCGTGTGGCAGAAGGTAGCCCGGCGGAGGATGCTGGACTTCAGTTGCACGATATCCTGCTCAAATTTGATGATCAAATCCTGGTGAATCCTGAGCAGTTAAAAACTTTGGTCCGTATGCGCAATCCGGGCGAGCGGGTCAACCTGTCCATCCTTCGCCAATCCAAACCGCTTAGCTTATCGGTCGAGCTGATCGAAGCCCCCGAAGATTTGCGTGACTCCTATGATTCCGACTGGTTTGAGGATCGGGACGGGTTTGGGGTGGATCGTTTTTTTGGACCCAATGATCGATTGCGTGATCTTTTACGAAGGCACTCCTTTGACTTCCCCGACCTACGCCAATTTCATAACCGCCCGTTCTTTTCCAGCCCTCCTGGCCAAGCAACCCAACCCCAAAACCTATTGGATGATCCTCTGCATGGGGGAGGAACCGATGTCCAGAGTTATTCCTATTCCTCATCCACCCAGCAAATCACGGTGAATGATGAAGAGGGGAGCTTGCAATGGACAGAAAAAGATGGGTTACGCTTTTTACGGGCAACCGATTTAGAAGGGAAGGTCGTGTTCGATGGACCGATCTCAACGAAGGAGGATTTAGAAAATCTACCTCATCGGGTGGGGGAGCGCTTACGGGCCATGCAGAATCGTGGGCAAATCCCTAGGGATTGATTCCTTCTTTTGGGCCACAATGTAGCTTGAACCTTGCATAAAGGTCGATGACCTTACCCTGCTTGTTATGATGTTTGGAAGTTTAAGCAGGTAGGACGAGTGTGGATTTCAGACTTGACCCTTTTCGGTCTTTATTAATCATGTTTGGGAAACTAACTGCCCCAACAAACAAACTGA
>CAXBQX010000035.1:0-19750 GCA_963978365.1 uncultured Opitutales bacterium
TTTACCCCATCAATGAACATGTAATTGATCTTATTCCCATTCTCCTCTCGCACTTCGGTACGAACCTCGGGGCTTTCGGCAAATGCTTGAATGGCAAAGAATACAGTTAGTATAAAAATTATGTATTTTTGTATATTTAACATCCCTGCATCATGGCAAAATTTTCACCCTGGATGCAATCGTTTAGAGGAATTATGCCTAAAAATATGTTCAGAACCTTGTTGGGTTCAATGAACGAATCTTAAATCAGTAATAAGGCTGAAGAAAGAAATACACCACCGGACCGGTAACGGCAACATAGAGCCAGACCGGGAAGACACGTTTGGCCAGCTTTCGGTGTTTGGAGAACTGATTGGTGAAGGCTTGTACAAAGGTAAGCAAAATAAAGGGGAAGCTTAGTGCAGCTAGTCCAATATGTGAGATCAGGATGAACAAATAATAGGGTCTGGTCCCACGAACTGCTTCTCTTTCCTCTGAAGTTAAGAGCCCGTCTTGGTTGGCATCGCCAAAGAGAGTTGCTGGTGTGGTGATATGGTAGACCACATAAGAAAGTAGAAATACAAGAGAGCAGGCAAAAGCGGCATAGATCATTTTTCGGTGCAAGGTGACTTTTCCCGACTTGATTGCCCAAAGTGCCAGGATCAGAAAGACAGCAGCCCCCGAGTTGAGCAGGGCATGAAATCCAGGCAGATAACTCAATTCCACACCATCAGGAAGAGGAAACTTAATCCGTTGCATCATCACCACTAAGCCAAGAACCGCGGCAGATATCACCCAAGCCAAACGATTCAGTTTCTTGGCCAATGCCTCGTTGCTGGTGCGACCGCGGAACTCTTCAATTTCACTCATAAATTAAACTCTAACTGAACATTCCTAAAAGGAAAGCCCAAGAGAGCAAAGCTTCCCCTCAAAGACAGGGGCAATAGAAAATTCGATTAGCGAACCTTCATCAATCCACGCATCACAAAGTGGTGCCCTGGAAAGGTGCAGACATATTGATAATCCCCAGGCTTACTTGGTGCCTTGAACTCAATGATCTCCTCCTGTTTGTGGTCGATGAGTTTGCTTGCCCAAAGAATCTCTTTACTTGGGGGAACGAAAGCGACATCGAACCCACCAGCCCCCAAATTAATCGCGGCCTGCCCAACCTCGTCCGCCTTGCCCGGATTCACCATCACCAGGTTGTGAGGCATGAAGTCCGGGTTGTCGAAGATCAACTTGACCGCTTTGCCTGCCTGAACCGTGAATTCGGCAAGATCGTATTTCATTTTTTCGGGAATCGTACCGATGCGAACGGTGGTTAGCTCAGGAGTGTCAGAAACAACTCCTGACTTCGCCTCCACTTCGATATGCTCTTCCTCAACCTCCTCAACTCCCTTGGTAGGGTTGGCATTGTACCAGTGGTGTTGCACCGTAAGGGCGGCCACCCGAGCGTGCGGATGAGGAGATTTAAGCAATTGATTGAGCAACCTGCTGTTGCGGTAGTTGTGTTGCTGGTGTACCCAAAGTGCCTCCAACAAATGATGAGCATCCTCCTTTTTGTTCGGATCAAATTGCTTCATCCATTCCTGAGTCGATTTGATTACCTCGGATGAATCACGCTCGCTCAACTCCACCCGAGTGCGATGGCGCACGCTGTCCACCGGGTGCATCAAATTAGCCAGCAGATTCTCAATCGATTCCCCATCGATTTTAACCGCTTTTTGCAGGGGTTTCTTTTTGTAAGTAAAACGGTAAATCCGCCCATGCTTTTCATCCCGGTTGGGGTCTCTGACATTGTGCTGCATGTGTCCGATGATTACATTCTGCCAGTCGGAAACATAAAGAGCTCCGTCCTCCCCAAAAATTGCATCAGTCGGACGGAAGTTCTTATCCCCGCTGAGCATGAACCCAACCGACTCCTCCTCCACTTTGGAGCCATCGGATAAATCTTTAATCACACTCAGTTTCTGTCCATTGGGAGTTCCCCAGACCTCACCAAATTTGGACTGACTGGAAACCTCTTTTCCATTCTCCCATTTCCCGCTTTTAGAGGTTTTAGTAAAGTCTCCATCCCGGTGAAGTTTGTACTGCTTCACCCCAAGAAACCCGATGGTATTGCAGATGAGGAAATCGCCCTGCATAGAGTCAGGAAAGTTATCACTCGAGACAACTTCACAGGCGGGCACTGGGCGTACTTCTTTGGCGAGTAATTGTCGCATCTTCCATGAATTCCCATCCGGGTATACCTGATAGGCCCGACCTCCCGTGCCATCCGTCGCATAGTGATACCCCCAATAATCAAAAGCAGTCCCATGGGGGTTAGGGCTATTACTTGCATGAAAAGCGATCGTATGTCGGCGCGGATCGAACCGATACATCGCTGAGGCCGTGGTCTTCAAGCTAGCCCCCCAAGGGTGCTCGTGATTGTGCTGAAGAAAGACCCCACTTTGCCAGTAAATCCCGCCATCCGGACCATAAATCAGGTTGTTGGCGGAGTGGTGGGTGTCCGAGGTGCCTAATCCCTGCAACATCACATAGCGAACGTCCGCTTTATCATCTCCATCGGTATCCTTGAGGAAAAGTAAGTCCGGACCGGATGTTACCAGCACGCCTCCGTTCCAAAACTCAAAACCGACGGGGTTGTGCACCTTGGCAAACTCAATGACCCGGTCGGCTTTGCCATCGTTGTTCTCATCCGGCAAAATAACCAACGCATCGTTCATTGGCTTCATCGGCTCCCACATCGGATAAGTAGGCCACACCGCAGCCCATAAACGACCCTTGGTATCCACCTGCATTTGCACGGGGTTGATTAGCTCAGGAAACTGCTTCTCATCCGCAAATAAATTGACCTCAAAATCATCGCGTACAGACAGGCTTTTTAAACTTTCCTCAGGACTCAGGTATTTAGTGGACCCCTCCTTGATCGCACTTGAACTGATGCTTCCTCCCCCGACATTGGAAACAACTTTGATAGGGGCAGGTACATTACTGTCATCCACCTTGCTTTTTTTACCCTGAGCAACCATCCAAATATGCTGATCACGGTTCGCGGTCATCACATCGAGCATAACAAGCTCATGCTGGAGGACCACGGCGTTGGACTGGTCATCCACAAAGCGCAACATGGAACGGCTTCCCCAGATATCATTGCCATCCGTCGCCCGGTAGCGGTTAAACCAGTGCCAGTTTTTATCCAACACTGCCTGGCGGAGAGGCTCGAGGGATGACTTTGCTTTGACTTCTTTCTTAAGCAAGGCTCCAGCAATGATTTCCGCCAGCAACCGGTTTCCCTCCTCATTCAGGTGGGCCCCATTGATTGTCAGCGGTTGGGATGCCTTCTGAAAAAGAGACAGGGTAGGATTATACAGGTCAACGAACTCCACCCCAGCCTGCTTAGCCGCGTCCTCAGTGACTTTTGCATAAAGAGCGAGGTTTTTGTTTTGAAGCTTTCCCCGGGGAAGATTGCGGTCCTTTAAATTCTGGAATGCGATTGGGCTGAATAACACGATACGGGGCAAACTCTTCCCGTTGGCTTTGGTCTCCCGGATATTTTTGATGAAGTTGAGTAATTCCTGCTTGTACCTACCCGTTCCCTTCTCCTCATCAAAGGACTCGTTGTAACCAAACATGGCAAAGACCGCATCCGCCTTCACATGGCGAAGGTAGTCGTTCATTTCCATAAACCCACCACTCCTTGGATAACTATTCGGACGGTCCCCGGATAGGCTCATGTTTCGGAAGATTACTTCTTGGCCGGTAAGTTCACTTTGCAATAAGGTCTCAGTCCATCCGTCATGTTGCATACGGTCGGCCAAACCATTTCCAAGAATGGCGATTCGATCCCCCTTTTTAAACGCAAAGGGAAATTCGTCCCGGTATCCATCCGGTATTTCTGCCTTCAAAGGAACGGGCTTAGCGACCTCAGGCTCACGCTGTCCGTTGTAGAGGAAAAAATCGATTACGGTTCGAAACCTTAAGCTAAATTTGGTCCGCTGGGCACCTTTGGTTTTTCCGCTCTTGTATATCTGCTCACGATTGGCGTCCAACAACTGAATGGTGAACCCATTGAGCCGAGACTCATATCCCTTACGGTTCCAAACCTCGACCTCATCCACTTTATACTCACCACCCAAATCTAGTTCCCACCAGGGGTTGACCGATCCAAATCCATCGGTGTGGGTTTGCCCGCCCTTGCCGTAATCAGGGTCTTTGTTGCCGTCGATTGCCCTGGATGCAACCCCACCTGCACCCGTACTGGATTGGGTGGCCTTCCCTTTCGGAGCAATGTTCTTCCCTCCGCTAATGACCTCCACTTCGTTTAGGGTGAGAATCCGGTTATCATCCTCGATCTCCACCCGGACATAACGGGCACCCTTGCGAATGTTTTGATTCTTCGCTGTAACCGATTGAACCTTTTGGACTGCCGAATTGGGATCGGCAGGAATCGGTCCATTTAGATCCGTGTACATGGCCGGCTTCACTCCTTTGACCTCTCCCTTGACCTGAAATTTGCTCGGGTTGTATGGTCCGACAAAATCGATCTTGGAGTCCGCTTTTATTTCGTTCTCCAAACCAACCGACCAATAGATTCCGTTTAGGATTAGACGACGATAACCATCGTTAAGCAAATCCTGTGAAGCTCCATACAAGGATGTAAACACCCTCCCCTTCTTTCCGTTTTTGCCGGTATACTCCCGGGTCCACTCACTTGCTTTGGGTGGCTTCTGCGGATCATCCTTTCCGTCCGCTTCCATCGACATCAGGGGCTGAGCCATGGTCAGAATATTCCAGTCTGGCTGCGGCTCGGCATTGTACCCACCCGCCTGCACATGCACCTGGCTCACTCCACGGAGGATTGGATGCTTTTTCTTTGCCTCAATCAGATCGATACGGGTGCTCTGCCTGTGGTTTTGCCCGTAATGGCCAACCCAGGTCTGCCCAAGTATCTGTTCCCCAAATCCACCCTTAAAATCTTTTCCAGAATATTTGAAATCATACTTTGCATAAGGATCATTTGCCTGGTTTTTATCGTACTTAAATGCATGTGTGGATGTACGCAGCCCAACCACCGGTCCGGCACGGTTAAAATATTCGTCCAAGTGCTTCATCTGCTCGTGTGGCAGGGCCAGGAACCGCACAAAAAAGACCAACCCATCCGCTTTCTGTAAAACTTCCAAGCCAGGGATATTCGAAATTCCGGCCTGGATTTCCCCCTGTTCTGTAACTCCAAATAATACCGTGCAATCAAACCCACCGTGGACAGAAAGGATGCGGGCAAGTGCTGGGATGGTCTCCTCGGCCCGGTATTCATGATCACTGGCTACCAAAACCAAGTGCTTCCCCTTTCCGGGCCCCTCCCCGCCCTTGTATTGCAGAGGGTTTGCCAAAATCGGTGCATTCAACAGGCACAGCGTGAGCATCGCAGAGAAGAAAAAGTGTATGATTTGCATATCAGTTTTTAAAGGAGGAATAATTTATTACCTAGGCATGTTTTTATGTCCACCGAAGAAACCCCATCGTTGTAAAACAATTGGGTAAGGTTCACGCCCTGGTCCACCCTTTTTCCTGTCGTGCATTGATCATAAGGGATATGAGGGTTGACTAAAACACAGAACCTGTGAGCGTCGTTAAATGTTTAAAAAATCCTCCTGCCGACCCATCGTTACCTTAATCTCCTCCTGCTTTGTCTTGCTCCATTGTGCCTTTGCCCAAAACAAAGAAAAAATACAGCCGATCCTCTTGGACCAAGATGTATATGAAGCGATTGGGGTGATGATTTCCCATGGCTCTGGCCTACACAAAATGGGATTCAGCGATGCGCAGCAAAAAGCCATTCTTGCTGGTTTAGCCAAGGGTTTCAATCTCGACTCCATTCCACCCGAACTGGAATCTCTCCAGCCTAAAGTGCAGGCCGTGATGATGGAAAAAATGCAAGCCGTTCGACAAGCCGCTCAGGCGGACCAAGCCAAAGCAGCGGTCGCCAATAAAGAAAAAGCCAAGGAATTTTTTGCCTTACTCGCAAGCCAGGAAGGGGTCCAAAAGGACCCTTCCGGTTTTTACTATGAAATCCTTAAAGAGGGCGAAGGAGCAACCCCAACCATGGCAGACACCGTACGCCTGCACTACCATGGCACCTTGATTGACGGTACAGTCTTCGACAGCTCGGTGGACCGTGGACAACCAGCAAGCTTTCCCATGAATGGAGTGATAAAAGGGTTCTCTGGTGGTCTCACCAAAACTCAGGTGGGTGGAAAGATTCGTATTTATATACCCAGTGAACTCGGCTACGGAGACAACCCGCGTCCCGGTGGCAAAATTAAGCCTGGAGATACTCTTATCTTTGAGTGCGAACTATTGGAGATTCTCTAAGCGGAGCTAGCGATCGGCCAACTCGACTGGTTAAAGAATTAGTCTTCCAAGGCGGCAAAGTCCGCCATCTCTGCCTTACTGCCAACCACCAAAGGCACACGCTGATGAATGCTGGTTGGCTCGATCTCTAAAATCCTGCGACTTCCATCCAAGGCCACACCTCCTGCCTGCTCGGCAAGAAAGGCAACCGGGTTGGCTTCGTAAAGCAGACGAAGTTTACCTTCGGTATTATCCTCGGTAGGAGGATAAAGGAAAACACCCCCCTTAAGGAGAGTGCGGTGAAAATCTGCCACCATCGAACCAATGTAACGGGAAGAATATTTCTTGCCATACTGGCCATTTCTCAGACCAACCAGGTAGCGGTTGTACTTATCAGGAAAGCTATCGGCATTGGCTTCGTTAACCGAATAATACTTTCCACGATCCGGCATCGTCATATTGGGATGACTTAACACATAGGCACCAATCGCAGGATCCAGGGTAAACCCATGCACTCCATGCCCCACACTGTAGACCAGGATGGTCGAAGAACCATAAACCACATAGCCCGCCGCGACCTGCTCGGTACCGGGCTGCAACACCCAGGCTTCGGGACTATCCAATGAGGCGTCGTCCGGTCTGCGCAAGATCGAAAAGGTGGTTCCCACGCTTACATTCACATCGATATTGGAAGATCCATCCAACGGATCGAAGACCACTGCATACTTGGCCTCCTTGTCTCCCTGGTGAACAATCATCGGTTCTTCATTCTCTTCCGATGCAAGCACACCCACACTTGCCCGACTGGTCAGGGCCTGAACGATGGCCTCATTGGCAATCACATCGAGTTTTTGTTGAATCTCACCCTGTACATTGACCTCCCCATGCTCCCCCAGCACATCGACCAAGCCAGCCCGACGTACCTGGGCCTGAATAATCTTTGTGGCCAGAGTAATGCCAGAAAGCAGGAAGGAAAACTCTCCGGAGGCTCCGGAGAAGCGAAGTTGTTCGCGCAAAATATGTTGCTGTACGGTGAGAAGATTGGATTCAGACATTTAAGTTTTTGTTGGGGTATTATACAGGAGGCTTGTTAGTCTTCGATCCTTTCAAAAACCCTTCCCGCAAACAAGCAAACATATTTAAAGTATTTCCCAAAACCTAATCTTTTCAACACGAATCACCCAAGCTTGCGTGACGCAAATCGAAAGAAGTTTTACGCAAATTTAATCGATAATATATTGTGAGAAACCAAGGCTTTTGGTTGTATGAGTCTATGCTTCGCCCCCTTTATTTAGTCCTTATATCATCGCTTTCTTTTCTTCCTCTGTATGCTGATTCTTTTGATCCCGGCAGGTTGACCGCAGTTACCCTGCTGGAACAGTTAAATCAACCCATGGAATTAGCGGTCGCTCCGGACGGGCGCATTTTTTTCATCGAGTTAAATGGGGAGTTCCGGGTCTTTCTACCTGAATCCCAGGAAGCTGTTTTGATTCATAAGTTCGATGTCTCCCGCCGTGGCGAAGTGGGCCTGATCGGCCTCGCCCTCGACCCAAATTTCGAGAAAAACAATTGGGTCTACCTCCAGTATTCCCCAATTGGAATGACCTCCCAGAGGACTTCCCGTTTCACCCTCAAAGGCAATGAACTGGTGAAGGGAAGCGAAAAAGTGCTCATCCAATTTCATGAAATGTTCGGAGTGTCTGCCCACCATGCCGGTTCCCTCGAATTTGGCCCCGATGGTTGCCTCTTTATATCCACTGGAGACGATACCAGTCCGGGAGGAGACTCCCAAGGCTATGCCCCGATTGATGACCGACCCGGGAAACATCCACTTAGTGCGGAAAAGTCTTCTTCCAATCCATTCAGTCACAATGGGAAGATTTTGCGCATCCGCCCCAATGACGATGGTTCCTACGAAATCCCCGAGGGTAACTTATTCCCCCGGGATGGATCGAAAGGATTACCCGAAGTTTATGTGATGGGATGCCGCAACCCATGGCGGATCAACATCAATCAAAAGACAGGCACTCTTTACTGGGGGGATGTGGGCCCAGATGCCTACAATGAAAGTGAGCTAGGCCCCGCCGGACATGACGAAATTAACCAGGCCAAAAAAGCCGGCAACTTTGGCTGGCCCTATTTTGTGGGAAATAATTTCGCCTACCCCATCCGGGATTTTAATACTTCTGAACTATCCCCACCCAACAACCCCCAAGCACCGGTAAACCGCTCCCGCTATGTCGAGGGAAACATTACCCTACCCGAAGCCCACCCAGCCTTCATCTGGTACCGTAGCCGGGGAACCCCCGAGTTTCAGGAGTTGGGCACGGGTGGTCGTACAGCCTGTGCGGGACCCGTTTTTCATTACAATGAGAAATTGGAAAGCAAGACCCAGCTTCATTCATATTTGGATAATTCTTTGTTTGTCTATGAGTGGACCCGAAACTGGATCTTTACCGCCCGCCTCGACGAAAAAGAAAACTTGGTGAAGCTCGAACGCTTTATGCCCGACCGTGAATTCATCCGCCCAATCGATCTGACCTTTGGACCCGACGGTGCCCTCTACCTGATCGAATACGGAACCACCTGGGGAAAAAATGATGACGCCAAGCTTATCCGGATCGATTATCTGCGGGGAAACCGGACACCCCTGATCCAACTTTCTGCAAATCAAACTGCGGGAAAAGCCCCACTGATGGTCGAGCTTTCCACCCAAGGAACTTATGATCCGGATGAAGGCGATCAACTTACCTACGAGTGGAGAAAGCTACCCGGAGATGGATCCATCCTCTCCAACGAGCCAAACCCCACCCTTACCTTTGCGGACTTTGGGAACCATCAGGTCAAATTAACCGTGCGCGATCAGGAGGGTAGCTACAGCGAGGCATCTTTATCCATTTCTGTAGGCAACAGCCCACCTCAAGTTGCTTTTAAATTGCCTCAGGACGGGGACTTCTTTGAATTCGGCAAACCCTTCGCCTGGAAAGTCGATGTGAGCGATCAGGAGGATACCAAGATCGATGCTTCGAGGGTTACCCTTCAACAGGAAATCCGTGAACAGAATGGAGCACCCATGCCTTCCACTCTTCGGGGAGAACAGGCTCCAGGTCTCAACTTAATGAAGAAAAGTGACTGTTTTAATTGCCACTCGGTTGACCAAAAACTGGTCGGGCCCACCTTCACCGAAATTGCGATGCGATATGATGGGGTGAAGAAGGCAAAAAATGAAGCCGCCCAGCGCATCCTTCATGGCTCTACTGGGGTATGGGGACAAATTCCGATGATGCCCCACCCTCAGCATAACCTGGTTCAGGCAAAGCAAATGGTGGACTGGATTTTCTCTCTAAGCACCAACGATCAATCCACCCAAACGGGTACTGCTGGCTCGATCAATCCAAACAGGCCTGATGGATTCAGTAGCAAGAATGGCTACAACTTATTTCTGGAAGCCAGCTACCTGGATAGAGGGGTACTTCCAGTGGCTCCTCTCCGGGGAACCCAGATGATCCGACTCCGGAGTAAAACCGTCCATGGCTCTTCTGCCGATCATCATCAGGGAGTCACACTATCCAAGTCCGCAGTCAGCCAAATTGGACATGGCGATTTTATTTCCTTCAAAAATATGAACCTCGATGGAATTACAAAAATTTCTGCCTGGGTCGCAAGCGGGGGTGCCGGTGGAGAAATTCATCTCAGGCTGGGTTCAACGCGTGGGGAAATCATCGGTAAGGCAACCGTGCAAGCCAATGGCAGCTGGAAAGATTATATTGAGCAGGAATTTAAATTGGAGAAATGCGGGGGTCGCCACGATCTCTATGTATGTTTTCACAACCCCGGAGTGAGCAATGGGTTGATGAACTTAGCCTCCCTGCGATTTCAATAATTTTTTTCTCTTAGAGCATAATAAACGGGCTGTCGGACCAGCCTTCGCATGCAATTTTAAGTAAAAAATAAAAAGGTTCGTTTTTTTTCCGTCAGATTTGACGGACTTTCGTTGTGGTAGGGTGTAATGCCCAAGCCTTTTGAAAAACCGACAGCAGATTTCTTTGATCTAAGCGGATTATTCTGTGCAGCTAACAATCAGGGTTTTGGACTAACTTGAAAACAATTTTGACTTTTCCCGGGTGGAGGAATTTCGGGCTAACTCCTTCTCATAGGGCAATTGAGGAGTACGCGGCCTGCCTCTGCCCGGGATTAATCACCAAAATTTATAGTTGTATTATTCCTTCAGAAATAAGACTCTATTCCTTAAGGAATGACACCCCCTCCGTCAGATTCGAGCGAAGATTTCCTTCGTTTGCATGCCAAGCATGAACCACAGATACGGGCATTTGTCAGAGCTGGCGTACAAAATAATCAGGCCGTCACTGAAATTATGCAGGAAGCAAGTATTGTTGCCTGGCAAAAATTCAGTGACCTACAAAACCCAGAATCAGGTTTTGGTAAATGGATGTGTGTCATTGCACGCTACGAGATTCTAAAATACCTCCAGACGAAAGCCCGTGACCGCATGATCCTCAATCAATCCATCGTCGAAAAAATTGTCGATGAAGGGCTCGATGATTCGAACATCAGAGAAAAATACCTCTCCGCCCTCGACCAGTGCCTGGGCAAACTTTCCAAGGCGAATTCCAATCTTCTCCTCCTTGCATACGACCCCAGCCAATCAATTAAAACGATCGCAAAAAGTTTACGAAAAACTCCTGATGCGCTCTATCAAAAACTTCGGCGCTTGAGATTAAAACTTACCGAGTGTATGAGTGCGGAACACCCCCTTGATCAATCGTGAAACAATCAGACCAGTACTTAATCGATCGCTACTTCCAGGGCAACCTGTCGGAAGAAGATATCGTTGCGATCAATCAATTATTGGATGCCAGCCGGGAAGCTCGCGACTATTTCAGAAAGGCTGCCCTTCTTGACAATGCCCTGCACGAAAAAGCAACTCTGCCACTTCCAGAAACTGTCTCCCGCAACCAGCCCCACCCCCTGATTCCCTGGATGGTTGCCGCTGCCTGCTTGGTTCTCGCCCTGATTGCCTGGAGTAAAAACCTCTTCCATAACTACGAACATAATGGTCAAAACTTTACTTCCACTAACACTCCTCAAACCCAGCCCATCGCGCAGTTGATTGATTTCTACAAGGCTGAGTTCTCCTCCAATCATGCTCCCAAAGGCTCGGCCTTGGACAAAGGAATGTACGAACTCAAATCCGGATTTATCGAGCTACAATTCAGGAACAACGCAAGGATCTTGATGGAAGGGCCCGCCACTTTCTCCATTGTAGACGAATTAAATATAAACCTGACTCAGGGAAAAGTGAGAGCTGTCATTCCGCAAATGGCTCACGGGTTTACTTTTCATACCGAAGATGCAGATTTTGTCGACCTCGGTACAGAGTTCTTTGTCTCTGCCAATCCTGCCAAAAAACTCAGTCAGGTGGATGTACTCTCCGGCGAAGTCAATGTAGTCGAGCCTGCATCTCAGGAGCTTTTAAAAAACCTCAAATACAGGCAGTCTGCCCAATTGGATTCCGGAATCCTAAAAAAGTCTGCATTTTCAAACAAAACCGAACTTCCTATCCCTGGCCAGCTTGCCACATATCGCTGGCTTGACCGTGCACGAAAAATCGCCTGTGACAGCAGTTTAATCGCCTACTTTCCCATGCTCGGCTGGGAAAATGAGGATATCGACACTCCCGCTGACAAAACCTGCATTCCCGAAGGTTTCACCGAGATGGAAAATTTAAACTGGCAGCGACTACGGAATTTTGCCTCCAATCCACGAGCCTCCCATGGGGTGAGAAGCATTACATCCTGGTCCAGTGGTCGCTGGCCCAAAAAATACAGCCAGGACTTCAGCAACCCTAAGGCTAGAATCGATTTTGAAATTTATGGGAGTTTTCAGGAAATGACCATAGCAGCATGGATCAATATCAACCAACAACCCAACGAGCTTAGCTCCATCCTAAGCTCAGATGGTTGGGGCACTCCCGGGCAAACCCATTTCAAAACCAATCGTGCAGGTGGACTGCATTGCTCCATGCCAACAATCAATTCATTGCCTTCTGAGTATGCCAGTTTAGTAGCGAATAACCGTTGGATTTTTGTAAGTGCACAAATCCAAACCACAGAAGCTGGCACGACTTCCCTCTGCCGGGCAAACGGGCAAAGGACTTCTCTTACGAAAGGTCCCATCACCAAAATTGAGCCAGGCAAAGTGAAAATGGGCAATTGGTATGACAATAACCTGAATAAATTTGAGAGAAATTTGTGCGGCAAAATTGATGAATTCATGATTTGGGATCGCTGCCTAGGTGCGGAAGAAATTAAAAGTTTATACGAAGCGGGAAAACCTGAAGCCCCTACTTTTCTCGCCGTAAAATAACCATCTTCTCCAGGAGGAAATCCTTTTTCCTCTGACAACCTCTTCATTCTTTTTAATTCCTTTCGGATTTTATCCGTTGAAAAGAAAAGGGATATGAATAGCTTTACACTTGTCATGCACTATTTGTCCTTTGTTTGTGCCCTGGTTATTCCAGTTGCCCTGTCCTTTGGTAAATTGGACTTCAACCGGGATGTACGCCCCATCCTCTCGGACAAGTGCTTTGCTTGTCACGGTCCCGATGAAGAGGGACGAAAAGCCGACCTACGGCTCGACATTGAATCTGAAGCAAAAAGCGATGATCTCATGGCCATTGTGGCAGGTAGTCCCGAGGATAGTGAGATGATGTACCGCATCCACTCTGAGGAGGAAGATGAGCTGATGCCTCCTCCAGAAATTGGTAAACCTCTCACCCAAAAGGAAAAGCAAATTCTTGAACAATGGATAGAGGAAGGAGCCGTCTGGGCGGATCACTGGGCCTATGTTCCTCCAGTTGATCATCCCACTCCCGAGGTAAAGGACAAGCAATGGCGGACTCACTGGATCGATCCATTTGCTCTCTCAGACATCGAAAAAAGAAATTTACGCCCCGCCAAAGAGGCCGACCCCGTCACCCTGGTCCGCCGTTTGCACTTCGACCTGACCGGTCTACCTCCAGCCCCCGAGTTGGTCCAGTCCTTTTCATCCGATCCTTCGGACAAAACTTATTCCCAGTTAATCGAAGACCTCCTCAGCTCTCCCCACTTTGGCGAACGCCTCGCCACCTACTGGTTGGACCTCGTGCGTTATGCGGACACCGTCGGGTACCACGGAGATCAACCCCATAACATATCTCCCTACCGCGACTGGGTCATCCAAGCATTTAATAACAACATGCCCTTTGACCAGTTTACCCGCGAGCAGTTGGCCGGCGACCTTCTACCCGGTTCCACCACCCAGCAAAAAGTGGCATCCGGTTACAACCGACTCCTCCAGACCACCCATGAAGGAGGCCTGCAACTCAAGGAGTACGATGCGATCTATGCCGCCGACCGGGTACGGAATGTATCGGAGGTTTGGATGGGTGCCACGGTTGGTTGTGCCCAATGCCACGACCACAAATATGATCCTTACACCATCAAAGATCATTACGCTTTAGCATCCTTCTTTGCCGACTTGGGAGACCGTGGGTTTAATGGAAACTCCTTACCCACCAAGCGCCCTCCTGAAATCCGAATCTTCACGCCTGAACAACAAGCAAAACTCGATCAGCTTTCCCAAGAAATTGCCCACTTCCTGCCCAAAGATATTCAACAAAAATTTAACGAACTCGACGCAAACCAATCAAAATTTGCGCGGGAACTGAAGAAAGCGAAAAAAGGCAAGAAGGCTCATTGGGAAAAGAAGCTCGCTGAACTGGAACCCAAATATCTTGAGCTGACCGACCAAGCTACGATCGACCGCTACCGAGAATTAGTAGGCAAAAAGAAAAAAGTGGAAAACCTAGGTACCTGGACCATGGTTTCCCGGGCGGTTAAACCTCGCACCATGCGGGTTCTTCCGAGAGGAAACTGGATGGATGAAAGCGGACCTGTCGTGCTTCCTTCCGTCCCAGAATTCCTCGGTACCATTCAAACGGACAAAAAACGCCTGACCCGGCTCGATCTGGCCAATTGGTTAACCGATCCCAATGAGGGCATCGGACACCTCAATGCTCGGGTGTTGGCCAACCGCATTTGGTACCTCCTGTTCGGACGGGGCCTGGCACCTGATTTGACCGACTTTGGTGGACAGGGCACCCCTCCTGACCATCCCGAATTACTGGACAGGTTGGCTCTCTCTCTTATCGAAAAAAATTGGGACCTCAAAGCCTTCATCCGAGACATTCTTCTCAGCAAAACCTATCGGCAGGCCACCTTACCTCCGTCCGGGGAGTTCAGCTTCCAGGTCGCACGCCGCCTGCCCGCGGAATTTGTGCGCGACAATACCCTTGCGATTAGCGGATTACTTGTTCCCACCATCGGGGGACCCAGCGTAAAACCCTTACAGCCCGCCGGGTACTATCGTCACCTCAACTTTCCTCAAAGAACATATGAACCAGACAAAGGAGAAGCTCTTGGGCGTCGGGGGCTCTATGTCCACTGGCAAAGGCAATTTCTTCACCCCATGCTCAAAGCCTTTGATGCCCCAAGCCGGGAGGAATGTTCCGCGGAGCGCCCCCAATCCAACACCCCTCTCGCTGCCCTTGTCCTGCTCAACGACCCGACCTTTCTGGAAGCCGCTAAGTCCTTCGCTAAAAAAATTACCAGCGAGGGTGGTTCATCCGTGAAAGATCGGCTCAGCTATGCATTTCAACATGCAGTCTCCAGACAGCCGGATGCATTCGAACAGAAAACCTTAGCCGCTCTACTGGAGACACAAGAACCCTCCACCGATACGGACTGGACACCGGTGGCCCGGGCCGTGCTCAACCTTGCCGAAACCAATTTAAGAAGATGAACCCTTCCCTGCTCGCCAATGCCATCAACCGCCGGGCCTTTCTTGCCGGCTCTGGGCTTTGCCTCGGCAGTGCCGCCCTCAACTCTCTTTTTGCACGGGATGCCGCCAAACCAAGTTTCCTCCTCCCTAAAGCGAAGGCGAAACGGGTCATTTTTCTCTGCATGGCGGGCGGCCCTTCCCACCTCGAAACCTTTGATTACAAGCCCAGGCTGGATGAGCTCCATGGGCAACCCATGCCCGAATCCTTCACCAAGGGGCAGCCTATCGCTCAGTTGCAGGGCAAGGAACTCAAGGTGCAGGGCCATCTGACCAAATTTAAAAAGTACGGTCAGGGCGAACAGTATATTAGCGATTACCTACCATGGACGGCCAAGATGGCCGACGATATTTCTATCGTTCGTTCTATGGTAACCGAGCAGATCAATCATGATCCTGCTCACACTTTCATGAATACCGGCACCGCTATAAGCGGTCGGCCCTCTATGGGAGCCTGGGTGAACTATGGTCTCGGTAGTGAGGCCGAAGACCTGCCTGGATTTGTGGTTATGACCAGTGTGGGCGGGCGCAATCCCCAGCCCATCGCCTCCCGCCAATGGTCCGCTGGTTTTCTTCCCAGTAAATTTCAGGGTGTGGAGTTTAATTCGACCGGCGATCCTGTCCACTATGTGCGAAACCCCAAGGGAGTGAGTGCCAGCCATCAGAAAAAATTGGTCGATGCGATCACCGCACTCGACCGCCACCGCAACCAGGCGATCAACGACCCCGAAACCGATACCCGTATTGCTGCCTACGAAATGGCCTTCAAAATGCAAACTTCCGTACCGGAACTGATGGATACCTCCGGTGAACCCCAGCATATCCTCGATATGTATGGAGCGGTGCCCGGGGATGGCTCCTATGCTTCCAACTGCCTACTGGCCCGCAAACTGGCTGAAAAAGGAGTCCGCTTCATTCACCTCTACCATCGTGGCTGGGACCACCATGGAGGTTTGGAAAAATACATGGGGCAATGCTGCCAATTAACCGACAAACCCACCTGGGCCCTGATACAGGACCTCAAACAAAGAGGTATGCTCGATGACACCCTCGTAATCTGGGGGGGAGAATTTGGACGCACGCCCATGTACCAAGGAAAAGGAGAAATTGGCCGGGACCACCACATCAAAGGGTTTTCGATGTGGATGGCAGGAGGGGGAACCAAGGGAGGATTTGGTTACGGTGAAACTGATGAACTTGGCTACCATGCAGTTAAAGACAAGGTGCATGTTCACGACCTCCACGCCACTATGCTTCACCTGCTTGGGATTAAGCACGAGTTTTTTACCGTCAAGCATCAGGGACTGGATTGGAAACTGACCGGAGTGGATCACTCGCATGTGGTCAAGGATCTGATTGCCTAGGTTTCAGAGCATGCTTCTGCGAATTTTGCTCACCAAGGCTCCCCTGCTCCTCGCGACCTTTATTGGTCCCTATCTCGGTGCGGCCCAAAAGGCTGAGGTTTTACGGAACGGAACCTACGAGAAGGAGGATTGCCTCACCCTGGGGGACTTAGCAGGCTACTCGCAAGCAGTACAAAACAAGGTGGGTCTGTATGGTGGTTGGCGCCATCAAAGGCTGGAGGCAACCGGCTTTTTCCGGGTCGAAAAAACCTCTGGGCGTTGGTGGGCGGTCGATCCAGAGGGATACCCCCTGCTCTCCATCGGGATCAACTCGGTGAGCCCGGAGGACGGGGGACCGGACACTTCGGCAAACAGGGACACACTCGCCTGGGCCAAGGGAGCCACGGGACGGCTTCGAAAATATGGTTTTAATACCGCTGGGTCCTGGTCCTCCGCAGATGTGATTCGGAAACTGGATCGGCCCATGGCTTACTGCCTGCGTTGGAATGTTTCCTCTCACTACCGCAACGATCGTAAAAAGAGGCATGTGGCTACCGGAGAGCACCCCGTCCTCTACCCATTCGATTCGGAATTTGAATCTTTTTGCGAACAATTGTTTGAAGAAGCACGCACGACCAGCGAGGACCCATGGCTCTTGGGCCACTTCTCCGACAACGAATTGCCCTTCCGGGAAAAAGGTATTGTCGAACTCTACCTTTCCCACCCCGATGATGACCCCAATCATCTGGCTGCCCAAAAATTTCTCCAGGACCGAAAGGTCAAGAAAGCGGGATGGAAGGAAGACCGTGACTTCCTCGAATTGGTGGTGGATACCTATTACCGCAAAGTCGCCCGGGCCCTGAAGAAAAACGACCCCAACCACCTCTACCTCGGCACCCGTTTTCATGGTAAAGCCCTTCATTCCGAGCAAATTTTCGTGGCTGCCGGCAGGCATGCCGATGTCATCTCCGTCAATTACTACCATCGTTGGACCCCGGAAAAGGAACGGATCGAAAACTGGTCTACTCAGGCCGGCAAACCCATCCTGATCACCGAATGGTATGCCATGGCGGAGGACAGCGACCTGCCCGTGGAGGAATTTGGGGCTGGCTTCCCTGTCCGCACTCAGGCGGACCGTGCGAAATTTTACCAACACTTCAGCCTGGGACTTTTGCAAATTCCCTCCTGTATCGGGTGGCACTGGTTTAAGTATCGGGATTCACGCAACAACGCCGGGATCATCGACGAAGAGAGCGAGCCTTACGACATCCTCTGGGAATCGATGGGAGAAATCAACCAGCGGGCTTACTCCCTAGTCCATCACTTCGACCATCAGCGAGAAAACAAGAATGAATAAGGAACCATGAACCGGTTTTTCTTGCTTCCAGTACTCCTGATCTGGGCTCAGCTTTTTGGAACCCAGCCCAATGTAATCATTATCCTGACCGATGACCAGGGCTGGGGAGACATAGGCTACAACAACCCCAAGGTCTACACTCCAAATATGGACAAGCTGGCCCAAAGCGGAGCCCTGTTCACCAACCACTATGTCATGGCTCAGTGCACACCCACCCGAGTGGCTCTGATGACCGGCAGGTACCCCAGCCGGTTCGGCCCCCATGCCACAGCTGCGAGCACCAATCCAGCCTTCCCCAAAGGCACCCCAACCATTGCTTCCATGCTCAAATCACAGGGGTACGACACCTGCCTGTCAGGGAAATGGCACCTGGGCAGCTCGCCTGATCATGGGCCCAACTATTTTGGATTTGATCAAAGTTATGGCTGTCTTTCTGGAGCCGTTGGAAACTACAACCACGGTTACCGCAAGGGGCCTCTCTTTCATACCTGGCATCGCAACCATCAACTCATTGAAGGCAGTGAGAACGGGGTTCATACAACCCAACTAATCACCGATGATGCCATCCGTTTTATTCGTCAAAAAAGAGACAATCCTTTCTTCCTCTATTTACCCTTCACCGCCGTGCACACCCCTTTGGATGAACGGGGGAAGTTTCATAACCAACCGACCCAACTGGACCGGCGAAACCCAAACCGCTGGCGAAATGAGAATAATATCCCCTGGTTTAACGACCCCCTTGGGAAAATTCAGCAGGAACAGGATCCGGAGAAAAGGTTGTTCCTCGCCGCCCTTCATCATCTGGACCATGCCATCGGCCGGGTCATCGATACCCTGAAAGATCAAAATTTATACGAAAACACCCTCCTCCTTTTTTCATCCGACAACGGCCCGCAGGTCAATTGGCCGGGTAATGCCTACCCCGACGACCTAAAACTCACCAACTTCAACCAACCCATTCCGATGAGAGGAAGCAAAATGGATGTCTATGAAGGAGGCATCAAGGTACCTGGGTTTGCGTTATGGCCCCAAAAAATTAAGCCTCAACAAATCGATACCCCCATGCACATCGTGGACTGGTTTCCCACAATTGCCCAGTTGGTTGGATTCGAAAGTACCGACCCGCTATCCTGGGATGGGATGGACCATTCCCCCACCATTCTGAGCGGTGCAAAAGGTCCAGATCGCGACTTCTACTGGGCACAAAGAAACCGTCGCAGGGCCGTCCGGCACGGGGACTGGAAGGTGGTTAGTTACTCCCGGCAAGCACCGGCCAAAAAAGAAGACTGGAGCTTATACAACCTAGTATCCGACCCATTGGAGAAAAAGAATGTGGCAAATCTTCACCCGGAAATCCTCGAGGACCTTCATCAACGGTTCCTTCGTCATCATCGGTTAGACAAAAAATAACTTCTGGGTTGGTTCGCCCACAAGGAATCAAATAACGGGGTTTATAAGAAAAGTGTTTCGGGATACATTTAGGATTGTACATGGATACCCCGCACAAGCCCTTTGACCCCGACTGGGTCGTTGCCTCCGTTCTTGATGGCAACAAAGACGCATTCCGTCTCCTTATATCTGAATATGGCTTGCTCGTCCGGGGTTTCCTCGCCGCCCGAGTCTACCATCTGGCCGATGCGGAGGACCTCGCTCAGGACACATTTGTTAAAGCCTATGAAAAGCTCGAAGATTATGAACTGGGCACCAACTTCCGTGCCTGGCTGATGAGCATCGCTCAATTTTTGCTCAACAACCATTGGCGCAAATATGGGAACCGGGCCACGGTGATGGAAAAGTTCAGGCACGACATCGCCGAATC
>CAXBQX010000036.1:0-18509 GCA_963978365.1 uncultured Opitutales bacterium
ATCTACCTGCTTTGGGACCACGAGCCCACCCTTGTTACGAACGACTGACTCAAGCACTAGAACTGATAGACGATTCCGGCACTAAGAACCGGCCAAAATTCAAAATCGTTTAAGTCATCTTGAAGTTCAGCTATTTCGATGCTTTTATCCTTTTCGAAATCAGCAATGACTGTGGGGTTTGACGAATTCACAGTTGCGTCGATGACCAAGTCTGGTGACCCAGAGAAAACGATACCAAGATCAAATACAAATCCCCAACGGTCATCATCACCGAAAGTTGTGTCAAAACCGATCCCAGCATACGGGGCGAAGGTATTGTAGGACAATTTCATGGATGCTGCATCCCCTTTTAGGATGTAGTCGTTTCCGTTTAAATCAAATTTTTCGCCACTAGACAATTTGGAAGTTCCATCAATGCCGTTTCCGTTGATCAAAAAACCAATGCTTATCCGAAAAGCTTGCTTAAAAGGATGAAAATCAGCAAACAATCCAAAACTTTTTAATTCTAAATCAAAGTCGTAATCATTTCCTGATTCAATCGAGTTGTAGTTCCATGTGAAATAATTTGCACCCCCTCTCAGGCCAAACCAAGGGGTGAGCCCCTTGGCGACCTCTAACCCACCACCTAGGGTGCTAACTCTTGGTGCAATTCTGAATCCAAGGTGATAGTCACCATCATTCGCTTGTAAAAGCGGAGCAGAGCAAAGGAGTGCAAGAGAACATATTGAAAGATATTTTTTTATCATTGGTCTCATTTTAATAAATAATTATCTAAAGCAATTAAAATAATCTAACTTCAATCTTTCTATACCAAGCCTCAAGAGGGGGGCCGCCATGGACTTGCAGTCCGAATTTTCCATACATAGGTATATCCTGATCTTTCTCCTCGTAAGTTATGGTAGGGTTATTATTCAGCCAAATCGATAGCATCTTTTTTTGGGCTAACACCCGCATGTGGTTCCAGGATCCTTTCGGGTTTACCCAGTTAGAAAGTTCTTGCTGAGAAGTGGTGGCAAGAAATCGGTTCCTTCTTGATTCATCGTATAACCAACCCCATAGAAATCCGTCTTTGAACGAGCCTATATCGCATTGGTAGCCAATCATTTCAGCCGAGTTTGGCACTCTTTGGCTCCAAAATTGAACACCGGCATTTTGCCCTTTTCCAACTAGTTTAGATTCAAAAACCAGATCGAAATTATGAAATTCTTGATCGGAGACGAGGAATTGATTGCCTCGTATTGGGCGATCCAGTCTGCCGGCTACAATGCAGTTTTCCTCGACACGAAAATACTCTGGATCTCCCTCCCAACCATGGAGGGACTTTCCATCAAAAAGAGAGATTCTTTGTGGTTCGGCAGTTGAGCCCAAGGAAAGACCTAGGAGCGAGAGCTCCAGCAGAAAAGCTCTCAATGGTCAATCGCTTGGCCAGCTCCTTTGGGCACACGGATGTTTTCCACGAGATCCTGTACTTCTTGCGGGGGTGGAGGAGTCAATGAACTCACCACAAAGGCAACGGCGAAATTAATAAACATACCGAGGAACCCAATTCCTTCTGGTGATATACCAAACCAGTAATCTTTGCTCTCAGTAACGAACTGGAAGTGGATGATGTACCCCAAGGTAAATCCAATCCCGCAAATCATTCCTACAATGGCTCCTTCCTTGTTTATTTTCTTGGAGAAAATACCCATGATCAGAGTCGGGAAAAAGGAGGATGCGGCCAGTCCGAAGGCAAAGGCAACGGTTTTTGCCACAAAGCTGGAGGGCGGGTTGATCCCAAAATATGCAGCAATGGCTAGGGCACCAAAGGATGCGATGCGGGCGTATCGGATCTCCTGTTTGTCCGATATGTCTGGCTTGAGGATTTTCTTCATCAAGTCATGGGATATTGAGGTGGAAAGGACGAGGAGCAATCCGGCCGCAGTGGAAAGGGCGGCGGCCACACAACCGGCCATGACCAGGGCGATCACCCACTTGGGCAACCCTGCCATCTCTGGGTTAGCCAAAACGATGATGTCGCGATCATAATAAACTTCGTTTTCAGAATCAACCAGGGTGTTGGAGACGGGTCTTGGCCCGCCCTCGATTCTACCTTCGTCTGTATATACTGGTTTTCCATCAAATACAGATCCTGCTTTGTACTGCATGATCCCATCCTGGTTTTTATCGACCCATGCGATCATCCCCTGGTTCTCCCAATTTTTAAACCACTGGGGAGCTTCCGCATATTTCTTTTGGTTGATTTCCTCTACAAAATTAGTGCGGGCAAACATCCCGAGGGCTGGAGCGGTTAGGTAAATGATCGCGATAAACCCAAGGGTCCAGTAGGCAGATTTTCGTACAGCCTTTACATTTTTAACGGTGAAGAAACGGACAATTACGTGAGGTAGACCCGCCGTGCCGATCATCAGGGCCGCCGTAATACAGAACATATCCAAGGTGTTGCTTGAGCTGGCCGTATATTCAGCAAATCCGAGGTCGGTGGAAATTTGATTAATTTTAACGATCAGGGGAACCGACTCTTCGGCTCCATCTTTTATGTAATTACCGATCAATCCAAGCTGGGGCAGGGCACTACCGGTGATAATGATTGATATAAACACAACCGGAATGGTGTAAGAGAAAACCATCACGCAGTATTGGGCCACCTGCGTGTAGGTAATCCCTTTCATGCCGCCAAGGCCTGCATAGAAAAATACGATGCCTCCGCCGATAAGCACACCCATCCAAATTTCGATATCAAAAAGCCTCGAAAATACAATCCCTACACCACGCATCTGACCCATGATGTAGGTCATGCAGATGAAAATTGCACAAATTACGGCCACCAGACGGGCTGCGTTGGAATAGTATCGGTCGCCGATGAAGTCGGGCACGGTTGCCTTGCCAAACTTTCGCAAGTACGGGACCATCAAAGTGGTTAAGAGAACAAAACCGCCGGTCCATCCCATCAAAAACTTGGATGCACCATAACCTGCAGCAGCAATCCCTCCCGCCATAGAAATAAAAGTGGCGGCCGACATCCAGTCTGCCGCGGTGGCCATCCCATTAGCAAATGGCGAAACCCCTCCGCTGGCAGTGTAGTATTCCTTAGTTGATCCGGCTCGGGACCAAATAGCGATTCCAATGTAAACGGCGAAAGTGATTCCAATGAAGATGAAGTTCCAGGTGGTTTGGTCCATTAGCTCTCCCCCTCCTCTCCAAACCCATACTTCTCATCCAGCTTATTCATCCATCTCGCATAGACGACCAACAATACAACAAAACAGATAATAGAACCCTGCTGAGCCATCCAGAACCCTAAGGGTGCCCCACCGATCGAAAACTGATCGAGGTAGTCTTTAAAAAGAATTCCGCATCCAAAGGATACAAAAAACCAAATCGCTAACAACTTTCCTACGAGCTTAAGGCTTTCATTCCAGTATGAAGAATGTGAATTGTTTACATTTACCATGGTATGTGAATTTTGGTTAAGATCAATGCAAGTGTTAAGAAAGCATTACGGATATCTTCAAAATTTTATTGTCATTTTACTAACCCGAAAAGCAACGCTATTAATAATCTTGAGGTGAACCTATTTTATGAACCATAATAGTACTTATCATTATTGCGAAGATACAAGTGAGAAAATCTCATAAGATAATAGGCCTGCTTGGAGACCATTGCATTCCCTCGCCCTCCATTTTTTTCGAAAGAATAAGATCTTGTTTGTCTCCTTTTCTACCCTGTAATGCATTTTTATTCTTAGTTATTTTGGTATTTCCTCAATTTGCAAGAGGGCAAGAAGCATGGCCTGCAGTGGCAAAACAAATACCCGAAACTCGTATTTCTGGGCAACTTACATCCCATAAACTTTACTTAGGGACAAATTTTCCGGTAGCATACGGTTCTAAGGTCATTAACACTGTTAGGAGTTACAAGAAATTTTACGCACAGCCAGAGAAAGGCACCTTAACCGGGCAAAGTCAGGATGGTGGAGGCCACTATGTCCTATACAAACCTTATTTGCACGCAGAGGGTGAAGACTCGTTTACCTGGACAGCACAAGATATTGGAGGCCTTGATAAAAATTTCACCTTCAACCTTCAAATTACTCCATCTCAGGACGCTTTGAAAGTTTATGTATCAAATCTTAAACAAGAAGATTCCATGAATTTATCTCTTGTTGAAGAACAGAACTTGGTCGCTAAAATTGAAATCTTCGATCCTGACCCTAGTCTCGGTTATGATAGTACCGTCCCGGAGAATTGGCCTAAAGTTTCTCTTTCTGGCAACGATGTGGTTTTTTTCGAACTAACCCCTGACCCTTTGAAACAAGCAAATCAAAGAGATGTAGATCCTTCTCGAAATGGGTGGAGCTGGACTTACAATCTTCTTTGGAAAGGGGACCCGCCAAACTTTGAGTCTCTTTTTCAGACTGATTATGAAATACGGATTGATACAATAGATACACTCAATGGTAACCAAACTAAACCCTTCGATGTTATGGTTGATGTCATCGATGTGTCCGAGCCGCCTCAGGTAGTTTACATCAGCCCTGAAAAATTCGGAACGCAACAACTAATCACTATAGAAGTTGATGATTATCCTGGAATCGATCACACAATGTATTCATACACAATGTTTGAGGGGGAAGATTTAACCATAAATATACCCTTCCAACTGGATTCTCCTGATAATAAAAAGATCAATTTAAAATATAGCACCGATCGTTTTTTTAGTGTCGAGAATAACTCAAGCACTCCTACACTTGAAGAAGTTAAACTCTCCTTCTCGAGTACGGAGGATCCCATTGTCTTGGAGGAGGATGTCTACAGTATCGACCTTAATGCTTCTTTTGAGGGGAACCTGACCATTTCTTTTCCGATCGAAAATTCCTTTCTTCCTGAAACAACTTTTCGATTTTATGCCAAGGATATAAGTGGATCGATCCTGGCTAGTGGTGGTAAAAATATTCCCATTCTCACCCTTAAAGCCGAGATAGTGAATGACTTTGCAGATGATTTCGTCTTTGGTGTATCTTCTCCAGCGAATTTAGAGAGTCTAGGCTCCGAGTCTGATCCACACTTCAGAATCTATCAGGAAAATGATTTGATTCCCGTTTTTGATTTTTTTGTAGAAGATCCCGACTCTTGGCCAACTTCCGACTTGCGTCTCGATAATAACACCTCTGAGAACGAAGGTGCCCTGGTTCTTTATTCTCTTGAATGGGCCGACCCAGATAACACCGTCTCGTTCAATAGCGTTGAAGCGGATGAAATTTTTAAGATTTCTCCGGATGGTATACTAGAGTTCAAGACTCCCCCAGATTACGAAGCTTTTTTTCCAAAAACTCAGTTTAAGTTGCGGGTGAATTTAGCGGATGCTTCCATTGGGAATACCGACACGCACAAGAGATATGAGCATGATCAGTATGTCACGATTATTCTTACAGATCTTGCTGAAGACCCGCTTTTTGTTGATTTGTCCCGAAGAGTTGCCCCATCCCCAACCTTTTATATTCATACCTTCGAAGATGTGAAGTGGGTTTGGTCGCTTTCTTCTTTCGACGAGAATGATAATTCACTTTGGTTGGCGGCTAAAGATTTGGACCGGCAACAGGCAACTTATGAACTTCCCACTTGGAAAGTAGTTAGCCAGCCGTCCTTAGGTTTTGTTCCTGAAACACTCGGTTTAGATGAGAACTGGTTAGACTCTAACCTAAGTGTCCCCCTATTGTTCGATTTTACTCCCTATCCGAACAGAACTGGCACAGAATCTTTTGAATTGGATTTCGGAAACAGTGGGCAAAGGGTAAAATTTTGGGTTACTGTTGAAAATCTTCCCGACCGACCGGTTCTACTCGAAGCTCTTAATAAAAGGGGTGAGACAGGAGAAGAACCTGCACTCGTATTAAGTGATGTTTTGATCTATGATCTAAACTTTTCTGAAACAGAAGGTTTGGAATACCAGTTTATATTTGGTGATCTTGAGGACAAAGATTCTATATCCCGAATAACCAAAGTGCCTGTGGGCGACTATGAACTCTTTGAAATTACTGAACTGGAGTTAGACTTGTCGGATGATGAATTAATTAAAAAGCTCCTGATCCGCTTAACGAAAGAACAAGATGCAGAAAAACCCGGAGATCGAAACGGGGATGGGGTCTTTCAACTTGTTCTCAATGTGGAAGATAATACCACATCGAGTAACAACTACACTTTTAATTTTCATCTACAGGATATCGATGAAGGCCCGATTATCATTGTGCCCGAACATTCTCCCGATGAAGAACAAACTTTGGCTATTCCAGGAATCACGGCCATTGATCCTGAGGGTGTTTCAAAGCAATTCTCCTGGTCTATTGATGAGGAATCAGGAGATGCTAGTTATTTTGGGTTGCGTACTTACGATGCTGACAGTTCCACGGTCGACCTTCTTTTCAAAAATGGTGCAATACCAAGTTTTGAAAATGATGAAGAGCGAGATCTAAATGTGACAATCTCTGTGTCCGACGGAACTTTTTTGTCCACCAAGCTGATCAACCTTTCGCTCAAGGATATTAATGACGCCCCCAAACAAATTAAAACTAAAGTTACTATCTACGAGCCGGAAAAGTATGCCGTAGCTAATTTAAATGAAATTTTTGTAGACGAGGATAAGGATAATAACCTCCTAACATTTAAGCTTCCTGCCTCTTCAGATAACGAATTTTTCGAGATGGAGGGTGCAGCTTTGGCTTTCAGGAAAGGCTTTTCAGATTTTGAGGAAAAGAGTTGGTACAATGTTTTTCTCGTAGCCACAGACCAGAGAGGCTCTTCTACGGAAGGAAATCTTACTGTATCTGTCGCAGATATGCCCGAACCCCCACAGATAAGGGACGGTGAGTTAGATGATGATGATTACATATTTAATGATCCAATCATCTTCTCCAAAGAATACTCGATTAAAGAGGATCAGAAAAAGACTATTACCGACCTTATTTTCTTCGATCCGGAAGATCCGGCTAAGGACCCCAGAAACCTCACTTTTTCGATCGTTGGGGATTACAAGGGAACTTTTGAAATCTTACCTTCTAAAACGAATCCCAATGGAACATTTTCTTATTTGCCACCTCTTGATTTTTACTCTGCTCAAGGCGAGAAAATTACCGTAGATTTAAATATTACCGACGAAACGGAAGAAAGTGAGTTGTTTACTTTTATTTTTGATGTGGATGAAATACCAGACCCACCCAAGATTAGGTTCGTTCTCGATGAGAATAAGTCATTTTTTGATGCCACGGATCAATCAAATTCTACGCTCTATAACTATGAAGGTTTTGTCGATGTGGCTACTCTGCAAGCGGATGATACCCTCGACGAATTTCCTACTGTTAATTTTGATTGGGAGCTGGGTGGATATGATGCAAATCTCTTTGTATTAGAGACACGATTAGAGGGGAAGAGGGAGATGTATCTTCGTTGGAATCTTGATGTGTTAAACAACCTTCCACCCGATTATGGATACCCTCCCATCAATCCCAAAGACGGCAACCCTCGTCAATCCCCAGCGCAATACGAGTTGGATATCATTCTCTTTGGCGATTTGAATGACAGGTCCTTAGATGGAAATAATACCACTGTTAAAAAACTTCACATTGAATTATACGATCGGGCTACAGAACCCCCATTTTTTACTGCATTTGAATTCCCCGACTATCTTGAGGAAAGCGATGATCTTTATGTTGGAACGGTGGAGGCGATTGATCCAGATGCCCTCGAACTGGAACTCGAAAATAAAAGCGGAAACCAAATTCATTACACATTGCTCCCATCAAATATTTACCCCGATTATCGTTTTTTTGATCAAGAAAAATTTAATACAAAAATAGAAGCCTCGGCTGAGCAAAAAGGGGGTGAGTTGCATTTTATTTCCAGCCCAGATTTCGAAACCTTAATCGAGTCAAGGGGGAATACGACTTTGAAGATTTGGGTTGAAGCCAAAGAGTGGGATGGGGAGAAATATGCAGACGATTCATCTACTCGTAAAGTCATAGAGGTAAAGGTTGAGAACAAAATCGAATTACCTTTTTTTGAGCCGGTCGATGTTGCTTCACCGACTGTGGACTTTTCTCAAGTTGAAGATTCGAATGTAACTTTTACCGTGGAAGCCAATACCTTGGACTTCGACAAAAACCTCACCATTCGCCTCCCAGAGAGCCAAGACCACGACAATAGTTTGTTTGCGATCAAATCACTGATTGGCGGAGTTTCTGAAAATGCCAAGAAACATTTGTTTTTTAAAGAATTGCCGGATCGGGAAAGCCCAAGGGACAAAGACAAAGACAACATATATAAAGTTAAATTAGAAATTTTAACCAGCGATCCTCAGATTATTGCTGAGAAAGTCTTTTCGATTGAGGTAACGGATGCAGATTCTGAATTCTTTATTGAGCAGGAAGAAATCGTAACAGTCTCCGAGAACCAAACTTTTGTATTGGATCTTGAAGTGGTCGACCTTGAGAACAATGAAGTTTTCCAAGACATACTCTTTTACTCAGATCGTGGCGTTTTTTATGTGCCCAATTCTTATGAAGATTCCGAGATTCAGCCACTTGTTGATTCCAATAAAATAGAAGTGGTGTCTGAGAAATTAGAGACCCGTGCGGTTTTTTCAGCTGATTTGAACAACGATGGATCCCAAGACATCGTTTCTCTTTCTGGTCGCAAGGTCAGTGTACATATCAATAAAGGATATGGAACTTTCGAGCCTGAGGCTGATATTATGGTCGATACATCCTCTGATTTTCCATCTGCTACTCGACAAGGACTCGCTCATGATTTTGATCAAGACGGGGACATGGACTTACTCGTTTCTTTTTTTAGCGAGGCAAATCCTGACGATTATGGGATATATCTTTTCCGCAACAAAGGTTCTGCTACTTTTTCTCCTCCTGAAATCCTTCCATCCAGTGCTTTATCTTTGCCTTCGAGAATGGCGATTTTAGATCTCGATTCTGACCAGGACATTGATTTGATCGTTGCCGATCGTAAAACTGATGAAGTGGTATCTTTTCTCTGGGATAACAATAGTTTTATTGCGGGAGGGACTCTCGCATCTCGCTCGGAACATGGTATCCGAGATCCAAAAATCGTAATCCCCGTTGAACTCAATCAATCATTACCAATAAACTCCTACCAGTACCGGGATTTTTTGATCGGAGGGAAAGGTAAAATATGGGCATGTTTAAACGATGGAATGGGTGAGTTTAATATCCGTGAATTGGTTACCTTGGGAGATGCATCCTCTTTAGTCGAAGCGATTGAAGTCGTTGATTTAGATGAAAACAAGCTACCCGACCTATTGTTCCTTGCTGGCACTCCCAGTAAAGTTTTCTTTTCTTTACAGGAAAGCAATGGGGTTTTTACCACCTATGATTCAAATTTTGCCACTATACATGGCATTGAGAATCCGAGGTCCCTCGAGATCTTGCACAGTAAGGATGTGGAGGGAAGCTTTGGTAATATGTTAATTGGTACCACAAACCCCACAAACATTTATCAGTTCAGTGCACCTGCGGAGATTAATCAAGCTCCGGGGATTTCATTTTCTTCGCCTCAGAAACTTCAATTCCCTGCGCCAGCCAATGAAGGAGGCGTCTATGGTCTTCAAATTACAGATTTGGATCGAGCTTATAACTTTTACGAATTTTCATTGGTTGAAAAATACGACTTCGAAGCTTTTGATGAAACCAAGATCAAGTCGGACGGTCGCCTGCTTTTCAAAAACCATCCTGATTTCGAAGAACCCATCGCTGATGAAGGAAACACATACAAAGTATTGGTTGAGTTTAGTAAAACGAATCGAAGTACGGGGGAGACTAAGAAAAATACTAAGCTTATTGTTGTGGATGTCTCTAATGAGAATGAAGTGCCCACAATTGAGACAAGTACTACCGATTTGTTGCACAGGGAAAACCATCTGGTTGTGTGGGAAGAGTTGACTGTTCGAAACCCTGAGGAGGATGAACAGATTGTATTCTCCCTTCAAAACCTAGAACAGAACGATGGAAATAAGTTTACAATCGATCCAATTACAGGAGAGCTTTCTTTCTTATTAAGACATCGGGAAGAAGAAAAAGCTGATGAAAACCAAGACGGGGTTTTCGAAATTAGAGTCCGAGCTGAGGACGAAGGTGGATTATTTGACGAAGTTGACTTTAATATAACTCTCGAAAATCAGCACGAGCTCCCCGTTGCGGAATCTTTGAGTTTGAGCTACGAAGTGGTCGAAGATTCTGTCCCTTTAATCTTCGATCTGGTTGATTTTAATGTCTCAGACAATCCGCTAAACCCTAATCCCAAAATGGAGTCTGCAAATGTCTTTCAGGCACCTATGAATGGTACAATTCAAATTGATGGCACAACTTTTGAAGATTCTGTGTTTTCATATGTTCCTGACTCAAATTTCTCAGGATCAGATCAAGCGGTTTTGGAATTTCTGAACCACGAGAATTTGCCTGTCTACATCGATTTCAATTTCACAGTTCTTCCCGTTGATGACCCTCCTGTTTCCCGTGCACCTTCTGTCTTAGAACATCCAGAAGAGGATCTGAATGTGACTATGTTGCTTGCTCACGATAGTGACCCCGGAGACAAGACAAAGCTTTTCTGGCGTTTGCGTGACCCTAACGACGAAAACTTCCGGATCGTAGGTAAGAATAACCTCTACTTTAAGTATAAACCGGATTATGAAACAATCGGCGATCAATTATTGACTGCGGATTTAATATTATCAGATGGATTGCATGATGTATCTCATGTGCTTAGCATTGTTTTGACCAACAAATCGGATAGCCTTCCCACATCCTCGCTAAAGGTAAATCAGGTAAATTTATTTAAGGTAATGGAAGGCCGTAGAGAGGTAACGCAACTGGATCTCTTAGATCCAGATGGAATATATTCACCCGCGGCTAAGGTGTCAGGAGGGGTAGATAGTAAGTTTTTTGAGGTCAACAACGGAGCCCTAGTTATTAAGCAACCTTATTCCTTAAGCTTCGAATCCCCTTTGGATTTTAACCGAGATAACCTCTACGATTTAACATTAACGGTATATAAGGAAAACCTCTCACGCGATTATTATGCATTTGTACAGATCATAGATTTAGATGAAAACCCTCCTTACTTTACTACATTGTCCGCAAATGGAGAAAGGTTAGATCCCACAGTCTTGGATGCACCCGAGAATCAAACCTTTGTCGGTATCTTAACTGCCAAAGACATTGAGAAGGCTGAGTTGTCTTTTGATATTTCCGGGGGAGCGGATAAAGACCTCTTTCTAATCAACAAAAAGAGTGGAGAATTACTTTTTAAGAATCCCCCAAATTATGAGACCAGAAGTGAGGAAGTTGGTGGAGTCTTGGTGGAATTTCCATATGAGCTTGAGGTTCAGGTGTCGGATGGAGTTTTCATCACCACAGAGAGCATAAGCGTACGCATCAAAGATGTTAACGATCTCCCATACCTAAGAGAGAAGGTCTTTAACGGGCCGGAAGATCAGTTACTTTCAGCTGTTTTAATTCCCTTGGATGAAGATGGGGAGGAAAGTTTGATTAAGGCATCCCTGGCCAAATCGACTTCGTCTGGAACGCTCAATTTTAATCCGTCTAATTTTTCTTTTACTTACCAACCAGAGAGCAACTTTTATGGTACCGATACCTTTCAAGTTTCTTTAACAGACGATGCGGGTGCTGTTGCAAATGTAGAGGTCCAAATAAAACTTTCGGATGTAAATGATTTGCCCGTGGCTACAGATGATTTCTTTTATTACTTCAACCAGGATCCGAAAGTTTCACCTCCTTTAAACTTCTCCGTAGGTTACAATGATCATGCGGGTCCTGATGATCCTAGCGAAAAGGAGTTTTACAGGTATGTGGTGGTTGACAATGTGAGCGATGGTAAATTATTCGATGGGGCCAATCATGGGGAGTTCACTTATTACCCCGAAGAAGGCTCAACTCTGGGACCTGATTCCTTTACTTATCAGCTTAATAACGATGGTTTGAGTGCTACTGCAGAAGCGATTGTATGGAGGGCAACCTTACCATCTTATCCGCAATGGGTATACCTTAGGAACCTTGGGCTTTTTTACACCAAAGAGTCTACCAATGAGAATAACTGGATATACCATGAGAGAATGGGGTGGTTATTTGTTCATGAATTTAGCAAGATTTACGATGCTTGCTGGATTTGGCATGAGCTCATTGGATGGTTTTGGACTGGAGATTGGAATGCTGATTTATCAAAGGCCCGATGGCTCTATTCGCATTCCCTTGAAAAGTGGTTGCACTGGGAGGGGGGTGTTCGGGATGATCAGGGTTGGTTTACTCGCGACTATGCCAATCAAATTTACAATGAGGATTTCTTTATGAGATTGAAAATCAGAGATAAAATAATCGAGATTTTGCCAGACTATCCTGCTTTGATCGATTACATCAGCAACAATACTTATTTCAAGAGAGCAGAAATCGTAGAGATTATTGGAGAACTCAATCGTTTCCGAACATCGACCACTTTAGACTCCATACTTGGCTATGAAATCCCATACTAATCTTTCGATGTCTTTTTTCTACCATGCCGGACTGGTTCTTATTTACCTTGCTTTCTTTGGCGATTTTTCCTCCTCCCTTTCCGCTCAATCATCGGACGCTCCTATATCGGAGTTACAAAGGAGGTTTCTTCAACTTGAACAGCGGGCTCTTAAACTATCCGCGGAAATCGCTGAAACTACTGGCACAGAACCCATTCAATTAATCGATAGAAATGAAACCTTGGATCCTGTCGAAATCCAGTCGGATGCTCAGAACTCTTATGACTCTCTGCCCGGTCCCAAGGTAAAACCGATGCCTTTGCCCGAGGAACCGGTTGAGGAAAGTAAACCCACTGTCTTTGCGTCCGAAGTCAACCGGGTCGTAGCAACCACACAGCAAAAAAAAGGAGACTATTATTTAATGCCTATTTTAGGTTTTGCTGTTTCCACGCACACCACCTACGCAAAAGACAGTTTCGATGATAACTTGGAAGGAAAGTGGGGTAATTCTATTGGGATCAGTGCTGGTAAAAGATGGGATAATTGGATGGTATATGGCCGTGTCGCTTATCAATACTTGGAATATGAAAATCCATCCTTTCAGGGAGTTCCTAGTGTAAAAAACCGAGCTTCTGGTCTAGAAGAATCTTTTTCTTTCGCAGGTGGTTTGGGTTATTCAGTGCCGATCGCTGGAGGATTATCCACTTATGGAGGTATGGGGTTAGGTTTTGGATGGCGTAAAAACAGTGTGGATATCGAGTATGAAGTTACCGCTCTGGGAGTTACCAGTTGGGATTATGATCAGAGTGGTTCAAGCACCGAGTCTTCGTTGGTTTTTACATACGACTTTTCAGTGGGCTTGGAATATTTGTTTAAAAATAACTACTCTGCTTTGCTGGGCTACCGGTTGCTTGGGTTGAGTAGTAACCACTCCTTCGAGGGTTCCTTTCAGCACCTGATTGAGCTGGGAGTGGGGGCGAATTTCTAGTTTTTCTTCTCACGTCAATTTCATTCCCTTGACGAATTCCCTGCTTGGGGGTTGCCTGTTTGCTTACTTCAATGAGCTCGGAAACTCCCATGATGAAGCAGTACCGCGAGGCCCGTGAAAGCCTCGAAGATGATACTTTGCTCCTTTTCCGCCTGGGGGATTTCTATGAGATGTTTGAAAACGATGCCGAACAGGGGGCTGCTCTTCTTGGCATCACCCTGACCAAGCGCCACGATATGCCCATGGCCGGCATCCCGTCCCACGCTGCGGAAAACTACCTCAGTAAGTTGCTCGCCCAGGGAAAAAAGGTGGCTATCTGCGACCAGCTGGAACCCCCCAAGCCTGGCAAACTGGTCAAGCGTGGTATCACCCGTATCCTCACCCCAGGTACCGTTCTGGAAGAACGCCAGCTCGAGGCTTCGCACAACCATTTCCTGCTCGCCCTGGATCTCGATAAAAAAGGAGCCCGTGCGGCCTGGCTCGATTTATCCACCGGTAAGTTTGCCCTCTCCAATCAGGAGAATCCGGGAGATTTATTTTCGGTCTTACACTCCCTTTCGCCCCGTGAAGTTCTCATGCCCGAAAGCCTGGGCAGGCGCCTGGAGATGATGGAGAATGGGAAGGCCTTGGCCGATGATATCGATAGAGCCCTGGGAGATATCACCCGTACGGAACGCCCGGACTTCGATTTTGACCAGCGCTCCGGGGCCCGTGAAGTCATGGAAAGCCTGGGGGTGATGAACCTCGAGGGCTTTGGTATTGATTTGGAACATCCTGCGTTGGGCCCCGCTGGTGCCGTATTGGTGTATGCCCAGGATGTGCTCAAAGGAAAACCAGGGAATTTAAACCGGATCGAAGAATACCGGGCTGGGGCCGCCCTGTTGCTCGATCCAGCCACCCAGCGAAACCTTGAGGTCTTTCGCACCTCGGCTCAGACCCGCAAGGGCTCTTTATTGGATTGTATGGACGAAACCGTCAGCCCGGCCGGGGCCCGTCTGGTGGAAAGTTTTCTCGCCCGCCCAGAGCGCGATCTTGCTGAGATCCAGCGTCGGCAATCCTGTGTGCATGAATTTTCCACTACCCCAAGAGTGGTCGAAGGTGTGCGCGATATCCTGCGAAGGGGGGCCGATTTGGAACGGATCCTCGGGCGCTTACGTAACCGGGTGGTTCGTCCGCGGGAGCTTGGCGGGTTACGGGCAACGGTGCGTGGTCTTCCGTCTATCCGTGCTTTATTGTCCGAATTGGGCGAGCAGTACCCAGCGATTCAAGCCTTGGCGCAAAGAGTGGAACTTTTTGAAGACTTGGGCGAGTTGTTGGAGAAGTCGCTGGAAGAGGAATTGCCCGCCGAAATCAAGCTCGATGTAAAGGGCGAGGGCGGCCGGGTGATCCGCCAAGGGTACAACGAGGAGTTCGATCACATGCGCGACCTAGCAGGGGGAGGGAAGCGTTGGATTCTGGAACTGGAAGGAGCGGAGCGCGAAAAAACGGGTATTTCCAACCTCAAGGTGAAGTACAATGGTGCCTTTGGGTATTTTATCGAGGTGACCAAGGCCAATTTACACCTCGTGCCCGAGCACTATGTGCGTAAGCAGACCATGACCAATGCGGAGAGGTTTTACACCGACGAGCTCCGTACAAAGGAAAAAGAAATCCTCAATGCCGAAGAACAAGCTGTATCGAAAGAACAGGAGCTCTTTGAGGAAGTGGTCCAAAAGGCATTGGTTCATGCGGATGGCTTAGCCAAGGTTGCCCGGGTTCTTGCCGAGATTGATGTGTTTTCCTCGTGGGGTGCGATCCTCAGGGATCGGGACTACTGCATACCTGAATTTGTCGAAGGTACCAAAGAGTTACAGATCGAGCAGGGCAGGCATCCGGTGGTGGAAATGGTCCTAAAGCAGGAAAGCCTTGGTCTGGCCGGTACTCATGCCTTTGTGCCCAATGATACCAACTTATCTTCCTCTGATGAGCAACTTTGCCTGATCACCGGTCCCAATATGGCGGGTAAATCGACATACATCCGCCAGGTCGCCCTGATCACCCTCATGGCCCAGGTGGGGTCGGGCGTGCCCGCTAAAGCATGCCGCCTCGGGCTGGTGGACCGCATTTTTTCGCGCGTGGGTGCGGGCGATGAACTGGCCCGGGGGAATTCCACCTTTATGGTGGAGATGAATGAAACCGCCAACATCCTTAATAACTGCACATCAGAAAGTCTGATTGTGCTCGATGAAATCGGGCGGGGTACCAGTACCTACGATGGGTTAAGCATCGCCTGGGCGGTGGTAGAGCACCTGCATGGGAAAGAGAGGGAGGGGCCGAAGACTCTGTTTGCCACCCATTACCACGAGCTTACCCGTCTATCGGATTCTCTTCCCCGTCTCCGGAATTATTCGGTCACCGTCAAGGAATGGAACGATGAAATCATTTTTGTGCGCCAGGTAACCCCGGGGGCATCGGAACGCTCTTTTGGTATCCAGGTGGCCCGCCTGGCTGGCTTGCCTGACGAGGTGGTTGGCCGGGCGAAGCAAATCCTCGCCAGCTTGGAAGCGGAAGACTCCCCAGCCGAACCCATTCAAATTCAAGTGGAAGAGCCCGAAGGCCCGTTTTCTGTATCCATGGATTCGACCCCCTCAATTCCTGAGAAAGAAACCCCGCCTAAGCCCAAAAAAGTTTCTCCTAAAATCGACCCCTCCCAATTGGAGTTGTTTTGAACAAGCCCTTATATTTTGAGGAATATGGGCAGCCGGGCAGCCCGGTCATCATCTTTCTGCATGGGTTACTGGGGTCTTCCCGAAACTGGCGTTCGATTGGCAAGGCTCTATCCGCCAGGTATCATGTATATGCCCTCGATCTGCCTGAACATGGGGATTCTCCCCACGCCGAGCAAACCAGCCTGGTCCGGATGGCCGCCCAGGTGGGCGACTGGATTACCCAAAATATCTCAGAAAAGTACATCCTTTGCGGGCATAGCCTCGGGGGAAAAGTGGCTATGCTCCATGCCTGCAACCATCCACAGGATTTGCGGGGATTGGTGGTGGTGGATATTGCCCCGCGCGATTATCCACCCGAGCACCACCTGCCCACCCTCGATGCTTTGCTTAGCCTCGATCTCTCCTCTCTGTCATCGCGTAAGCAGGCAGACGAAGCCCTGGCGGAGAAAGTTCCCCATTGGGCCTTTCGGCAGTTTTTGTTGACCAATTTAAAAGAGAACGACGGGGCGTGGCAGTGGCGGGCAAACCTTACTACTCTTCGTCAATCCATCGCCCAATTATCCTGCAATCCCTTGCAACCGGGGGATCACTATGATGGGCCCTGCTTATTTGTGCGTGGGGGAAAGTCCGGTTATCTACGCAGCGAACATTTTCCTTTGGTTACACAGGCATTCCCTCGGGCCGATATCGTCACCCTGCCTGAGGCTGGGCACGATGTGCATGTGGAGGATAAGCCAGGCTTTCTTTTACACCTGGAAGAGTTTTTAGCCGGAGCTTTTTAAAGGGTACCAATTTTCTAGGGCACAAAAAAAAGACCCATGGTTTCCCATGGGCCTTTTAAAAGGGGTATAATGATCAAGTATTAGATCGCAGCCTTAAGCTTTGCTCCAGCTTTGAACTTCACACTCTTGGAAGCCTTGATCTTGATTTTTTCGCCGGTTTGGGGGTTGATTCCCTTACGGGCTGCACGCTTAACTACGGAAAAGGTGCCGAAACCGATGATTTGAACATTTTCTTTCTTCACAGCCTTGGTGATTGCGTCGAGGACTGCATTGAGAGCAGTGTCAGCAGCGGCTTTAGAAGCATCTTTGCCCAAGTTTTTTTGTACGGCTTCAATAAGTTGACCTTTATTCATATTATATTTCCTTTGTTGTAAGGGTTGATTTACTAGGTTTGTAGCCTTCTAGCTCGGTGTTTTCCTCGCTTCGGTCAAACATTTTTTCTCAAAAACCCCATTTTTCTGCGGTTTTTGCCCTTTTTTTACAAATTTTCGTGATTATCTTCAGGTTTTAAGCGTCCTTGGGCCCCGCACGATACAGTGGTTAAAAGCTTTCCCAACTCCTCCACCAACGAGGTGTTTTTTTCTTTCGATAATTGCTCGGCCCGTTTTACCAGTTGCTTGGCCATAATGATGGATTGCTCGGCATTGGCACCCAGGTTGGCGAATGCCTGGGCTACTTTTTCGACTGCATCCTGCTGCTCGCTCATCGATTCAATGGGTGAATGGTGTCCGAAGAATTTTCCAGGGTCAGCCCACTTTCAGCCAGCGCGGGTAGGGCCTTTTCGTGGAGGATCGCCGCCCCGATCCATCCCTGTCCATCAGCCAGTGTAAATTGGGTTTTTAATTTCCCCACCTGTTTCCCGTTATCCAAGATGGCAACCGGCAAGCTACTGGGAGTTGGCGTGGTTCCCTGTACGACCACAGCAGAGTTTCTGACCTTTCCCATTGCATGGATACGGGCCATCACCTCCTGCCCGAGGTAGCACCCCTTGTCAAAATCCACCGCTTCTTTTTCCAACCCACCTTCCTGGGGGAATTCATCTTCACCAATTTCCAACCCTACCCGGAAGATTCCAGCTTTCAACCGAAGGACCTCCAGATTTGTAGATGAAGCCGAGGTCATACTTTCAGCCCAGGTGGGCTTGGTTTCACTATTCATTAGAAAAGTCAGGCAATGGGGTGGTAGCTGGCTATCGATTAAAGCCCAGCCATTTTCCACAGGGTGTGCACTTCCTTTGCTTATGGGTTCGAGCCCAGTCTGGGAGTACACCTCATTAAGGGAGTCGGGATGGTGCAAGACCCACTCTACCCATGGCCCCTCTACTTCAGAGAATTCCACCTCATCGGCCACCACATTTTCTTCGAGCCGTTCAATCACCATGCTTGGTGGTGTATCCCGGCAAACCAGGATATATTCTTCCTCCGCCTCCCGGATTATCTGGGCACCAAATAAGACCCGGCCTTTTCGGCTCAACCGTAAGCC
>CAXBQX010000037.1:0-18440 GCA_963978365.1 uncultured Opitutales bacterium
TACAGTACAGGCACGAGTGCCACGCAGGTGGACGGAAATGACAGTGTGGACGGATCTAGTTGGTTGAGTGGATTAACCGCGGACGGAGGAAGTCATACCCTGTATGTAGCGTTGCTGGATCAGGGGAGCAATGTATTGGCCACCGACAATCACGATTTTACTTACCAAAGTGGAAGTTCTGGCACGCAGAGTGGGGACGGTGGCACACAGAGTCCAGATGGAGGATATCAGTCCGACGATGGAGGTTACCAAAGCGATACCAGTGGATATAACTTAATCAATATTACCTACCCAACTATTTACAATGTGAGTGATTGGAACAGTTTAGAGATTGAATGGACTTATGCCTCTGGAGTGGCCAATCAGTCTTCTCCTCGTTTTGGATACACGATTGATGAAAACATCACCTCTCAAGGCGTTTACATCAATGAGTTCAACACATCCAATGTATATGGTTCAGAGTGGTTGGGAGGTTTGACCGATGGAGAACACACTGTGTTTGTAGCCTTATTGGACCCAACGAATGGTTCTATTCTAGCAACTGATAGTCATGTTTTCTCATTAACATCAAGTACTGAACCCGAGGATCCAGGTACGAGTAACGATGATATCACCATCATAAATCCAGGTTCAGGTTCGGTCATTGAAAGAAATGCCTCTCTCTCCGTTGACCTCTCTTATGCATCTGAAGTTTCAAGCTCAGAAACTCCTCGTTGGGCTTATAAAATCAACGAAGATTTTTACTCTACACAAACGAGTGCGATAGAAGTAAACAGCACATCAGTTTATGGTTGGTTAGATGACCTAGAGGATGGTGAACACACCGTTTATGTCGCTCTGCTAATGACTTACGGTGGGGACTACATACTTGCTGAGGACAATGTTACCTTTGAACTTGTAGGAGAGGACGATGAAGTTCCGCCTTACTTCAATTTTACGGACACTGATCTTTCTCAAATTACGGGTCGTTCGGATTTAGCTGAGGGGAATTACACAATTCTTAAAGACCATAACTCCTCTGAATCGAGTTATTTTGAAATCGCTCCAGTGTACCGAGATGAAAATGGATTCATTTTGGTGGAGATTGAATCTGCTGTGAGTTCCTCAATAGATTTTGCTGCTCTTGAATCCTATTTGGATAGCAGCAATAAAGAACCGCTCGGATTCGTTGACTTCATGCCTTTTGATTTTCATCCGATTGATCGGATTGATCTGAACAGTAGCACAGAGCTAGCCTCGCTAGTAAATGGTTATTCAAGTCTTTTCTACCAGGAGTACACGCCCCGCGAGTGGGAAAGTTTAGATGAGTTTAACGGAACAACCCTCAATACGAATATTTGGGATGTTGCTTACTTTGCAGGAGGTCTCGCCCCATCTATATCTGGGGGAAAAGCAATCCTCTCTGGAAATGCTTCCACGGGAAATGATAGTTCTTATGTTCCTGAAATACTTGGTATTGGTGAAGTGCCTACAGATGAAGGAAATTCTGCTCTCTTTTTAAATGATGAAGATGTTTTGGGTGTAGAACTGGAAGTTACCATTCCTTCCCAAGGAAACTCACAGGAGGTTGGCTTCTTTATTGACGCATTTGATAACCAACAAGACCACCTTGAAATCATAGAGCTTGCCTGGCGCTCGAATGGGGTAAGTTGGAGTTGGGAAGAACAGTCAAACATTGATGGACAAACCACTTATCATTCTTTAGATGCAGAATTAAATAAAACCTACAAGGTAAGCGTTACCTACACTAATCAAAACACCAGAGTTTGGATTGATGGTGAACTTATATCCGATATTAAGGACAATAACTTTACTGCTCGTTCCTGGTTAATCGGTGCATTCAATGATAACGGAGAGTCCTTTGAAGCATCGATAGACAATGTCCGAGTATTAAGAGCCTTACCTGCTCAAGATAGTCCTGATCATTATTGGGCATTATCCATTGAAAACTCAGATTCAAACAAATCCGACCTTGTGGTGGATATGGCAGGATTTGTATATGAAGGCCATTTTGGAGATTACTGGTACCATTGGTTTGGTTTGTCCACCTATGAACCAAATGTCGATAAGGAGATACCAAACCGTGATTGGACTGAACACCACTTTAACCTTTCAAATGGTACGGTTGGTGATGTCTATTCAACTTTTCCCCAGATTGGGCAGGACCATTCCCTGTTTACCAAAAATGAATTCAATATGACTGAAAATAATGAATTGAATACTACTGTTGGTAATATTCAATTACGACTTCCACAACTTTTTGGTGATTTATCTTACTCAGTACAGGAAGTTGGTGAGACCAATGAACCATTACCGATTTCTGTAACCAACGTTGGGAACATTATAGTTAATCAATCGATTGATTATGAATCACAAGCAGAGCTTAGTTTTTACCTGACAATTGGAGATGAATTTGACCGCAATATTACTGAACTTGTCACTATCCATGTTGAAGATGTATTCGAGGATTTAGATGGGGATGGAGACGAAGATCATTTGGATTCTGATATCGACGGGGATACTTATGATAATGAATACGAAGTATCCAATGGGTTTGATCCAAGAAATGCAGATAGTCGCCCGCAACTCCCCCTTATTTTCACCCTTTCACCAGATCGAAATTCTTCTGGTGCCATTCAATTAAAAGGAAATCTTCTTTCTGCTGGTGGAGTTGCCCTGACAGAGCTTGGCTTTGAAATCAACGGAGATGGTTACTCTTTGAACGAAAAAATCGTGGTAAGCACTGATGTTTCCGAAGGTGGAGATTTCATCCTTTCCTTGAGTAATCTTACTCCCGGGGAAACCTACACTTATCGTGCCTTTGCCAGCAATGTGGCCGGTTACAACTCGGGTGCTCTACGCAAATTCACTGTAGACAAGTCTCAGGACTGGTGGTTTGGAGCTGAAGAATTGGACGCTGGGTGGAAATCAAATTGGATCGGAGTCTTTTTACCACAACCTAATGGATGGGCTTATCACGCAGATCTAGGCTGGGCATTTATATCACCGGACAGCGATGGTGGTATATGGTTCTGGGTAGAAGATAATGGATGGCATTGGACTCGTGAGGGTATCTGGCCATTCATGTGGTCCAACAATACTTCAGATTGGATGTACCTGATGAAGAGTGGCACTCGTACCTTTATCTACGATTACTCCACTGAGTCTTTCATCACTGATTTCTAAGAGTTTCTTTTTAGGGGAATACCTTTCAAGTATTCGCCCAGTTTACTCTCTCTTTGTTAGATATATACGGGGTACCCGTTTGGTAATTGAGCAGAGTAGCTCCCACTCGATGGTGTTACCATTTTGAGAAAGCTCTCCAAGGCTGATCTTTTCCTGACCTTGGCAACCGATCAGGGTGACCAGCGATCCGGTTTCCGGGGGATCATTGCTTTGGGTAAGGTCGATTAGGGTTTGATCCATGGTTACACGGCCGACCAGCGGGTAACTGCTGCCGTCGATTAACCCTCTGGCTTTCCCTCCGCAATGTAGGGGAATGGCATCACCATATCCAGCGGCGATTACCCCAATTACGGAGTCTTTTTCCAGGGTGGTTTCACAACCGTAGCTCAGAGAAGTCCCTTTGGGTAAATTCTTAACCAAAGCGAGTCTTGAGTGAAAGGACAGCACCGGTTCCACCTCTATGTTGGCAAGCAGACTGTCTCGCGGAGGAGCCACCCCAAACTGCAAAAGACCAATACGAATGCCGTTAAATGGGCTACTGTGCCCCATAGTTTGGAGGCTGGATGAGTTGTCTGCATGGACCAGTAAATCGGGCTGAATTTGCAAGGCGGGTTGAATCACAGAAAGAAAACGTTCTCTCTGTAAATTGGTGAAATCAACATCGTGTGGGATTGGAAAGTGAGTCAGGACACCCTGCAAATCGATCTCTTTGGCATGCAAAACTTTTTGGAGTAGGGTGGAGGCTTCCTCCCACCAGCAACCCATTCTGCCCATTCCTGTATCAATCTTGAAATGAACCGCCTGGGGTTTTCCTTTTCTTTTTCCTAATTCGATAAAGCGATTCAGTTCATCCTCATTCGATAAGCTGGGAATGAGATCATACTCCAAAATCGCTGAATCCTCTTCCTTGAGCAAGGGGCCGAGTATGAGGATGGGCCACCCAGAGCCCATTTCACGGATATCTGCCGCCTCTTTTACATTGGCTACCGCAAATAAATCTACCCCGCTTTGCATTAGCCTGGCCGCAGTGGGATGGATTCCGTGGCCATAGGCATCGGCCTTGACCACAGATATATATTTGATTCTTGGTGGGAGGGCAGAGCGTATCCGGTTGAGATTACGCTCCAGGGCAGCTAAATCGATTTCTGCCCAGCATCGCAAATTTTGCATTCTAAATTAAACCCATATTGGGGATTACTGCTTAGCAGAAATACTGGGTTCCCATCTTTTAAAAACGGTAGGCTCTGGGTTGTACGGAGCAGGCATATCTGTGGGTTCCGAAATCAGATGCAAAACATCAAGGCCTGCGATTTGTTCGAGCTCATAGTTGAGTATCTTTTCTTCTGGCACCTCAGCAGAAATGGCACGTGGTCCCCTGAGGTGAAAGGAGTCGGGGTAATCATTGATGGCTTGATCCTCATCTAAGATCTCTTTTTTCCCAATCGATTTGGGCGGCCCGGTTCGGACAAATCTTCTTCCCATACGAAAGGGTGCCTGGATAAATTGTGCGGTGTTTTGGGGCAGGGTTGCAGCGAGGTCGAGGGCATTATACTGGTAGATGGTTGTTTTGCCCTCTGATTCCCATGTAAGCGTCTTAACAAATGCTGCGGCCAATCGTAAGCCAAGGGTGGACCCTGGTCCGCAGCAGTAGTACACACAATCAACAGAGTTTAAGGAATCGGAACGGTCCTCAAAAAGTTTTCGGATAGCACGAAATATGCCTTCCATCGCCTGACCCGGGTCTGTAACTATTTTTTCCCAACCATTCGATGTGGGTATGCCTAGTTGAATGGGGGAGGAGGATGCATCCACCACAAGGGGGAGCTTTCCTGAGTCAGCTATTTGGCTCTTGGGCATACACAGGTTGAGGCTTAATATTGTCGCCTGAGGTTGGTCGGAGCGATCCCCAGTTCCTCCCGGTATTTTGCAACGGTTCGGCGTGCAAGCTTGATATCCCGTTCCGCTAATTTATCGACGATTGCCCGGTCGCTGAGCGGTTTTTTGGAATCCTCCTGCTCAATGATGGAACCGATGATCTCTTTTACACTGGTATTGGATACCGCATCCCCATCCTTCCCTGAGTATCCTGGAGTGAAAAAGAATTTAAAGGGAAACAGACCATGGGGTGTTCGGAGGTATTTATTGGCTGTTGCCCGGGAAACAGTGGTTTCATGGACATCTATCTCCTCTGCCAACTGGGCCATAGTCATCGGGTGTAATTTAGATGTGCCATGAACAAAAAAAGCTTCCTGCTTTTCCAGGATTTTCCTGGTGATTCGCTCAATGGTATTCTGCCTTTGCTCGATCGAATTGATCAGGAATTTACCGGCCCGCATTTGGTTTCTTACATATTCTTTTTCCTTGGCGGACAAAGTTTCCTTGGTGATGAGTTCCTTGTAGGTTTTGTTCAGGCGCAAACGGGGAACATAATCATTGTTCAAATGAATGACCCATTCTTTCCCCACTTTTTCCACCTCTGCATCGGCTGCCACTGCCTGGTTGGAATCTTCGGAAAATCTTTTCCCGGGTGCTGGGTCCAATTCTGCGATTTGTTTTAAGGCCTCATGGATCGCCTCGGTTGGCTGGGATAGTTTACGCGATAGTTCCGGCACTCTTCGGCGTACCAAAAGCTGGAAATGTTCATTAACAATGCGGAAAGAAAGAGTCTTTTCCCAGCCTCTTGCTTCCATTTGTTTAATGAGACAATCCTGCAAATCGATCGATGCGATTCCAACCGGTTCGAAGGATTGCAAGATTTTCAGGCCTTCCTGCAGATCTTTAAGCGGAAGGTCCGAGAGAAGGCCGAGTTCTGAAAGGGGAGTGGATAAGAAACCATTTTCATCAAGAGAACCAATCAGGTATTCACAGGCGATGGACTGCCCCTCGGTGGCATCGGCCATTTTTAACTGGTCCAAAAGGTGTTCCTGTAAGGAGGTTTCGGCTACGAGAGAATCAAAGAAGAACTGTCGTTTTTCCTCGGCCTCGGAATTTCCAAGCTGTGCTTCTCCTTCGTACTCACGCTCATAGTGTTCCCGTAAATCCTCCTGCATTTCCTGAAGCACAGAAAACTCGTCGGAAAAATCCAGATCCATTAAATCCTCAGCCGGTTCATCCCAGTCTTCCTCACTGTCGGAGGAAGTTTCCTCAGCCTCCCCGGTTTCATCCGGGAGATCATCAAATTCGCTATCCTCATTGTCCGAAACTTCATCCGGAGATGGGTCCAGTTCTTCGCCATCCAAACTTTCATCATTGCTTCCAACCTCCTCGAGCAATGGATTGGTTTGTAATTCCTCCAAAATAGCAGATCGCAGTTCCAGCGCAGAGACTTGGAGGATTTTTAAGGACTGCCGAAGCTGTGGAGCCAATACCAGGCTCTGTGTTTGCTTCTGTACTTGCCTAAGACCTTGGGAAAGGGCCATCTCTAAAGAAGAGCAGTTTGGAGATTAAGCGAGAATCGGAGGGGTTTCCTTGCGGTGCCAACGCAGGGCAGCATTTTCCCCATCCCGACTAAATAAATCGTTGGTATAAGCGGCCAACTTTTCGTTGGTCGGCCCATACCCATCCCCATAGATAAAATTTTCCAACTCGGTGAGCATTTGATCGGCGGTTTGGTATCTTTTATCGCGCGGTCTTTGCAAAGCGAGATGAAGGATGGAGTTGAGCCTTTCATCAATATCCTCTCTGAACTCGGAAAAATTCGGGATCTCCATTTCCAAGATATTACGGATTGTATTTTCAGAGTCCGCATCTTCAAAAATATTGTAACCAAGCATCAGCTCGGCCATAACCACCCCGCAACCGAATAAATCCGCCCGAAGATCGGTCACTTCACAGCGAGCCTGTTCTGGGGATAGATATTCATCTTTCCCGGCAATCACTTCGCCTTCCTGATTGTACATCAGGTCCAAAGCCTTCGCGATTCCGAAGTCGGTCAGTTTAACATCTCCTTCCTGACCAATCATAATGTTTTTCGGATTCACATCCCGGTGCACAATCCCGAGCGGGCGGTTCTCCTTGTCTTTTTTACGATGGGCGTAAGCAAGCCCACGACAAATCCGGGAAACAATAAATACTGCAAGGTCTGCAGGGATATATTGATCGGTTTCCACATGGCGGTCTAGAAACTCTTCGAGGTTCCATCCCGACACATACTCCATCGTCATAAAATACTGCTCCCCAATCTTACCCAGGTGGTAGGTTTGAACGATATTGGTATGAATCAGGTCGGCGACCAATTTGGCTTCACCGATGAAATTATTCCGGAATTCCTCTATCGCAGAGTATTCCTCTCGAATTAACTTGATGGCCACGACTTTGCGAAATCCGCCAATTCCGCGTTGGGTAGCCTCGTAAACCAACCCCATTCCGCCTTCAGCGATTTTACGGGTTAGTTCGTAGTGAACTTCGTTAAAAATGTGCTTCATCCAGTAAAGTATTCCCTTTGTTTAGAAACTAATCGTACCTCTAAGATCGAAATCATCAAGTCCAACATTTAAACTTTTCATGTATTTTCGGTTTGATGGCATAAAAATAGCTGCATTTATGAGGAATTTGACTTACCTGCAAGAATCATCATTTTTGAGAATATGATTACATTAACAGATTCTGCGGTCTCGCAAGTCAGCAAAATGCTTTCTGAAAAAGAAGAGGGTATGCTTTTGCGTATCTTTATTGAGCCGGGTGGATGTTCTGGTTTTGAGTATGGCATGTCTGTTGATTTTCCGAAAGAGGGTGATGAAGTCTCAGAATACAAAAATGTACGCTATGCAGTTGCTGGGGATAGCCTGGATTACCTTAACGGTTCGGAAGTACATTTTGATGATGGGTTGACCGGCAAAGGTTTCGAAATACGCAACCCCAATGCTCAATCAACCTGCGGGTGCGGAAAGTCGTTCAGCTAAAAGGCCTATTTAGCGTTCTTCTTGCCATATCCCTGTGTGGTAAGCTGGCCGGATTGACCGGCCCTTCGCACCAGGATGGTCCGGTTACCATGGCTCTGGTGCTGCCAGATTCTGGTGTGTTGCCTAATTCCACTACCTGGATTGGTTGGTGGATCGAAAGAGAGGATGGCTGGCACACATATTGGGAGCATCCCGGAAATGTTGGTCTCACACCCAAATTAGATTGGGAATTACCAGAAGGGTTTAAAGCGGAGAGTTTACAATTTCCTTTTCCCAAACGTGTGCAAATGGCCGGGGTAAAGGCCTATGGTCATCATGGGCAGACTCTTTACCTCGCCCAGTTGCAGGTGCCTGAAATTGCAGTGGGTGAGCGAGTCAAACTAACTGCCAAGGCCAGATGGATGGTATGCTCCAATGTTTGCCTCCCCCAATACACTGAGCTTTCCATCACCCTTCCGGTAGTGGATTCACTGCAACCAGACAAGGAATGGGAGCCCAGATTTTCTGAGTTCCTCGATCACCTGCCCAAGGAAATTCCCCAAAATTGGACGATCAAAGCGCAGGAGATTGGTCAATTTACCAAACTTAGCATAGCCCATGATGATCCTTCGAAGGTCAAGGATGCTTATTTATTTGGGGGAGATTACCTGGTCTGCTCAGATGCCCAGCAAATCCTGCGTTTTCTCCCATCTGGTTTTGAACTGCTTCTCCCCAAGCCTACTTGGCCGAAAGAAAATCCCACTCAGTTGCATGGGCTCTTGCAGATCACCAGTTCATCCAACGTCCAAAGTTTTTACACCCTTCAAGCACCCTTGAATTAAGGGGCTTATTAGGCTCATCTTTTTACATTTCTGCCAGGGTATCAATGCCCAATAAGTTTAACCCAGTTTTGAGGACCGATTGGGTGGATGCACAGAGTAAAAGGCGCAACTCCTTGGCTTCCACATCATCGATCATCACCTTTTCCTGATTATAAAAGGAACTGAATTCGGTGGCTAATTCATATAGATAGGTACAAAGGAAATGAGGTTTTAATTCCTTGGTTGCCTGCTTCAATGCCAGCGGGAAAAACAGGAGTTTTCGGGAAAGTTTTCTTTCCGCATCCGATTCTGGTGGGCGAGCCTGAGAGAACGAGTCATCGGTTGATCTTTCCACCTTACGAAAAATACTCGAAATCCGGGCCACGGCATATTGCAGATAGGGTGCGGTGTTTCCCTGCATCGCCAGCATTTTATCCCATGAAAATACATAGTCGAGCGTACGGTCCTGTGAGAGATCGGCGTATTTAACCGCTCCCAGGCCAATGACTTCAGCTCTTCGCTGCACTTCTTGCTCGGGTAGTTCCTCATTCTTTTGCCTCACCATATCTGCGGCTCGGCGAATGGCTTCTTCCAGCAAATCAATCAGTTTGATGGGCTGCCCGTCTCGGGTTTTGATCGCTTTGTTATCATCACCCAGAATGGTACCAAACCAGACATGGGAAAGGGTGGGGAGAGTTTTCTTATCTGCATGAAACCACTTTTCTGCGGTCAGGAAAAGTTGCTCAAAGTGGTCGCGCTGCCGTCCATCGGTCACATAAATAATCTGCTCGGCCTGCCATTCTTTTTGGCGGTAAGACAGGGTAGCCAAATCGGTGGTGGCATAGTTACTGGCCCCGTCTGATTTGCGGATAATAAAAGGCTGCTTGGCAAAACGTTTGTGCTCGGGGTGGAAGACAACCAGGGCCCCATCATCTTCCTGGCAAATGTTGTGTTTACTCAGCCCCTGGTAGACATCATCGACCTGATCCCGGTAAAAACTTTCTCCCAGTGAATGATCGAATTTCACATCCAAAAGATCATAAATTTTGAGGAAGGAAGACATGCTGATATCCCGAATTTTTTCCCAGAGTTGTAGGTTTTCGGGGTCCCCATCCTGCAATTTTACAAGTTCCTGCCTCGCCTGGGTCAGGGCAACTTCGTCCTCTTTAATTCTGGCATTTCCCTGGCGGTAAAGGTCTTCCAGTTGTGCGATGGGATCTTCACCCAAATCATCGAGCGAAATATTTTGCTCCTTAATGGCGAGCAAAAGGATACCAAACTGCGTACCCCAGTCCCCCAGGTGGTTATCCCGGATGATCTCATTTCCCTGAAAGGCGAGGATGCGGGCGATTGATTCCCCAATAATGGTCGAACGGATATGGCCCACATGCATTTGCTTGGCTGTATTGGGTGAGGAATAATCCAATACCACTTTTTTTGGGGATTCACAACGGGCCGAAGTTGTGAGTGCGGCACCGGATCCATGCTCGGAAATCCACTCCAGCAGAAACTTTGGACTCAGGGTGAAATTGATGAAGCCCGGGCCAGCCAGCTCCACAGTCCAATCATCGGATTGGGGTAGGGCGTCGATCAGGTTTTGTGCGAGCTCGCGGGGGTTTTTACCTGCTTTCTTGGCAAAGGGGAGCACACCGTTTGCCTGGAAGTCACCAAAGCGCTCATCTGCAGATCGGGTCTGAGGTTCAAAATCCTCGTTAAACCCATCCAGGGAAAGGGCGGTATTGTGTAGGAGTTGGTCAAAAGACGGAAGAAGGTCAAAGGAAGTAGACATTTGGTATGCCTGTAAGCATGGATTGGCGATCGCGTCAAGACCACTTCACCGAAAAGGCTCGACAAATATTAGATTTTTTAATAACTAATGTGCTTTGCACGATTTTTTCTAAATCCACAACTCAACCCCCGAGTACAGCTATGCCAAAGGCCAAAAAAGAAGCACCCTCCTTCTCCTATTTAATCGAGAAGAAACGCGACGGCGGTGAATACACCGACGAAGAAATACGCACCATCGTGGATGCGATCCTCGATGAGGAAATGCCCGAGTTCCAGCAGTCTGCCTGGATCATGACCAATTTCTTTAAGGGAATGTCCGCTCAGGAAATTGCCTACCTTGCCGAGGAGATGATGCTCTCCGGTGAAGTCATTGAAATGATGGATGTTGCCCGCCCCAAGATCGAAAGATACTCGACCGGAGGCGTGGGAGACAAAACTACCCTCGTTCTCGGCCCCTTATCCGCAGTTGCTGGTGTGGCTATGCCGATGATGAATGGATATGACGAGGAATTTCTCACCTCCAACTCCGAAAAGCTTCAGGCGATTCCGAAAATTAAAACCAAGTTGGAACTCGATGATTTTCATGCCAAGGTACGGAAGTTTGGCTGTGCATTTTCGGACCGTAACGACGAAATCTCTCCAGTGGAAAACATCCTTTACGATCTTCGTCAAAAGATCGGAGCGATTCCTTCCATCCCCTTCATCACTGCAGGTATGCTTAGCCGTAAGTTTGCTTCGGGTGCAGAAGGTGTGGTTGTCGATGTGAAATGGGGTAAAGGCTCCTTCATCCGCGACGCGGAAGATGCCAAACAGCTTGCCCGTTCCATCACCCGCGTGGGTCGCCTGATGAAGCGTCGTTGCGTAGCCTTGGTCACCGATAACAACCAGCCTTTGGGACACGCTCTTGGTGCTTCTCTTGAAATCAAGGAAGCGATTGAATTGCTCAAAGGAGAAGGACCCGAAGATTTACAGGATTTAGTGATGAAGCTCGGTATGGAGATCGTCCGCCTGGCTGGTGTTGCTGGTTCCACTCTTTCCGCTAAACAAACCGTTCGTAAGTACTTGGAAGACGGATCAGCCCTCCAAAAATTTAAGGACATCGTGGAAGCCCAGGGTGGAGACAGCAGTGTGATCGACGATCCCGAAAAGCTCCCCAAAGCCAAGCATGTGAAAAAGCTTCCTGCTCCCAAGCGTGGATATGTGCATACCATTGATGCCGGTCAATTGGCACGCGGTGTACAAATCCTTGCCTATGGAAGTGGAGATAAATTTGATCCAGCCGTTGGGGTTGCTGAAATGAGAAAAGTTGGCACCCAAATGAAGCAGGGCGAGCCATTGATGATGATTCATTACAACGATGAAAAACGTTTGAAGGAAGCCATGGATTACTTCAAAGCCGCTTATCGTTTGGCTCCCAAACGCCCCAATCCTGCACCTCTCGTGGTGGAGCGTGTGGCGTAAAGAACGATCCCGATTTTATATTCCTAAACAAAAAAGCCTCCCGATCATGGGAGGCTTTTTTTGTGCCCGTTTTAAATGGGCTAAAGTTTATAAACTTTTACACCCGGCCCTGATAGGAACGGTCTTCCGTGCTTATCTTAATCACATCATCCTTCTTGATGAAAAGGGGGACCATCACAGTAATGCCTGAGGATATGGTCACTGGTTTTTGTACATTCCCTGCGGTATCTCCACGGATCGCATCGGGTGCCTCAACCACGGTGGCTTCCACCGAAGCGGGTAGGTCCAGGCGCACTGCTTTATCGTCCACCAGTAAAATATCGTAGTTGTTACCCTCGACCAAAAAGATTTCATCCTCTCCAATCATATCCTCGGAAAGCACGGTATCCTCATAGGTCTCGAGGTCCATAAAATGAAATCCTTCAGTATCCTTGTAACTATATTCCAGTTTTTGGGTAGTGGTGTGCAAAAATTCCACATTATCGGTGGAGCGAAACTTGGTGGTGGTGGTCGCTCCATTGTGCAAGCTGCGCAGGGTGGTCTGGACAAATCCTGCCTGTCTACCCTGGGTGCGGTGCTGCATTTCCAATACGATATGGGGGGTGCCTTGGTAAAGGATTGCCCGGCCTTTGCGAATTTCTGTGGGTGATGCCATGGTCTGTGTCTGTAATTGGTAAGTTTTGAAAAAGAGATGGGCGACATCCAGTTGCCTGATCTCCAAAAATATTATTTGCTCATAAACTTTCCCTCGATCAATGACCACTCAAAATTCCACCCACTCCTTTATCTCCTGGAATGTCAACGGTCTGCGTGCCTGCCGAAAACACGCCTTTGACCAGTTTGTGGAGCAAATATCTCCCGACTTTCTCTGCCTGCAGGAAGTAAAGCTCAACCCCACCGTTATTCCCGAGGAAGACTTTGGGTACGCCTTTACCACCTTTCATTTGGCCGAGAAAAATGGGTACTCCGGTACCGCCATATTTTCCAAGGTCGAACCACTCTCCGTCGTGCTCGATCTGCCCGATTCTACTCACTCGGGCGAGGGCCGGGTGATCACCTGTGAGTACGACGGGTTTTACCTCGTCAATGCCTATGTGCCCAACTCCAAGGGCGATCTTTCCCGCCTCCCGTACCGGTACGATTCCTGGGACCCTGCCATCCGCGAATACCTCATCGATTTACGGGCAAAAAAACCGGTGGTTTATTGTGGCGATCTCAATGTTGCCCACCAGGAGATCGACCTCGCCAACCCCAAGACCAACCGCAAAAACGCCGGCTTTACCGATGAGGAGCGTGAGGGTATGTCCAACCTGCTCGCCGAAGGCTTTATCGATACCTATCGCCACCTCCACCCCGAAAAAATCGGTGCCTATTCCTGGTGGTCCTACCGCGGGGGTGCCCGGGCACGAAATGTTGGGTGGCGGATCGATTACTTTGTCACCTCCGATGATCTCGCCACCTCTATCCGCGAGGCCACCATCCACCCCGAGTGGGGCGGGTCCGACCATTGCCCCGTAGGGCTTGTGCTCACCAAGGGATAAGCGAAATTTATTTTCATGAGCACTTTCACCCCACGCCCCGACCTTATGGATCAAGTCCTTTTGCTCGCAGAAAAAGGGTGGGGTACGACTCATCCCAACCCCATGGTGGGCGCCTTGATCGAGGAGGATGGGCAGGTGGTGGCCGAAGGGTTTCACCAACAAGCAGGCGGACCTCATGCCGAGGTGGTCGCTTTGCAAAATTTGGGCCGTAAGCCCAAGGATGGTGCGGTGCTCTATGTCAGCCTTGAGCCCTGTTCCTCCACCGGTCGCACCCCTCCCTGCACCTCTGCGATCCTGGATGCGGGGATAAAAAATGTGGTCGTCTGTGCGATCGATCCCGATTCCCGCCACGCTGGCCACGGGCTCGACCTTTTGCGTGAGCAGGGGGTGGAGGTTGTGCTCGCCCCGCCCGAGATCGGGGAGCGTGCTGCCCGCTTAAACTTTATTTTTAATCAGTACATCATCACCGGGCGTCCCTTGATCGCCCTCAAAATGGCCACCTCGGCCAATGGTATGGTGGCGGAGCGTGCCGGATACCCCAGCCGGGTGACGGGGGAGGCTGCCCGTGCCGATGTCATGCACTGGCGCCGCCTCTTCCCCTCCATCTGTGTGGGCTCGGGCACCGTGATTGCGGATGATCCCTCCCTCACCGCCCGCCTGCCCGATGCGGAGTGGTGCCCCGTGCGCATCGTGGTCGATTCCACGCTGGCCACTCTTTCTCCCACTTTCGCTCCCCGCAAAGTCTATACCGATGAGCATGCTCACCGCACGATCGTGCTCACCACTGCACGTGGTATGGAAAACCGAGAGGCTGTGGCCCAGGCACAAAACTATGGTGTTCGGCTCATTGCTGCGGAGACCGGGCCGGATGGTCGGGTATCTCCCGCTGCCATCCGCCAGGCACTGGTGGATTTGGAACTGTGTGGGATGTATTGCGAAGGCGGGCCCGCCCTTGCCCGTTCCCTGCTGTCTGCCGAGGAGGTGGACTATGTGTTTCACTACCAATCCCCACGAACCTTTAATTCCCCTGAAGCCCTCCATGGGCCTGATTTTTCCAAGTTGCAGATCGGGCACACGATCGAGGCAAAGCTGGGGGAGGACCATCTACGACACGGATATTTATGAGCCAGTCCATCTACCTCGCCTCGGGCAATGCCCACAAACTCCACGAATTACAAACCGCCCTCGATTCTGCCGGCCTAACCGTACAGGTGCTCGGTCCCGACAAGATCGGGGGGATGCCCGATGTGGAGGAGACCGGATCCACCTTCGAGGCGAATTCCCTGCTCAAAGCCCACGGCTTGCAAGAGGTAGGCCCGGCAGATGCGTGGTATTTAGCAGATGACAGTGGGATCGAGATCGATGCCTTGGATGGCCGACCCGGGGTGATTTCTGCCCGTTATGCGGGTGAGCCCTGTGATGATGAGAGAAACAACGATAAGGTATTGGCAGAGATGCAGGATGTACCCGATGGGCAGCGAACCTGCCGTTTTCGCTGTGTACTCGCCCTGGTCGGGCAGGGGATAGAAGAAACCTTTTCCGGGGCCTGCGAAGGCACCCTTTTATACGAGAGAAGAGGGGATGGCGGTTTTGGATACGACCCCCTGTTTTTACCCGATGAAAGCACCCATACCTTTGCGGAGATCGGGCTGGATGAAAAAGCAAAAATCAGCCACCGGGCGAGGGCACTTACGAAACTGATCGACTGGTTAAAAAACCGCTAAAATAAGACCTACCTTTCTCTCCTCACTATTCACTATTCACTCTTCTTTCCTTTTTTTCACCATTCACCCTTCAATCTTCAAACTTTCTAGGGCGATACAACAAGAATACTTCTAGGATCAAGTCTGCGAAAATCCTTCAGGTTGTAGGTAAGTAGCTCGGTGCATCCGGAGGACTCAGCCGTTTCAAGATGCAGGGCATCGTAAATAATACCACTGGTCATGCCCTTATTGCTTACCCTGCGGATTGCGGAGAGGTAAGTTTGAGTGTCGATTGGAAGAATTTGTAAATTTTTCACCAGCGATTCCTCGATGATGGACTTCGCATCCATAGGACTGATTCTTTTTTTCACGGGAAGAGCAGTGAGGCAGGCATAAGCCTCTGCCAGAACATGAGTCGTGGTGCATGAATCTCCCTTTTTTCGGGAATACTTTACCAGGCAATCCAAGGCCCTTTCATGATTGGGTAGTTCAGTAACCAATGCGGTTACCAGTACAGAGGTGTCAAAGAAAACCATCGATACTAGGAAGTGATTTCAGTCCTTTGGTTTCTTTGATTTTTTATCAATTTAACCACATCAATTGTAGCCGAATTTTGGTCGTCTCCTTGGGCCACCAAGATACCATTTTTTGTTGTCAATCTACAGTGGGAGTCAGCCAGTTTTAACCGTATGGCATCATCTTCCAGTTCGCACTCCAATGAAGAACCCTCAGTTAAATTAAGTCGTTCCCTCAATTTTTTTGGGATAACGACGCGCCCTGCACCATCTATGGTAATTATCATGGTAAAATGGTAATTACTAATTCCATCTACGTCAAATCAGCACTTCTCTGCCAATTGTCCCTCCTCACCCTTCACTCTTCACAATTCAATCTTCCTTTGGGTGGCTTATTTGATTTATTCCTAGACTTTTTTGGGGCACAAAACTAGAAATCTAGCATCGCCCCTATAATATACATGCGTGAGCACACCCGCCCGCGAGCAGGATTTTCATTTTCCTGCTTATCTTTCGTGGTTTCGCTGTGCCTGTTTCCATGTGTTCTCTCTGCAAATTCTGCACCAGTTATATCCAATCAAACTGGGGGTTCTGTAATCTTTGAAATTAAAGAAAACAGTGAACGCGTTTTCTTTAACGGTTGGGATAAAACATTTGGGGGAAGTGGTGCTGAAAATATTAGAAGTGTGATTAAGACCCGAGATGGTGGTTTTTTATATCTTACAAATTCACAATCTGGAATCTCAGGTAATAAAACTGATGCACAAATTGGAACCAAAGATTTTTGGGTAATTAAGACCTTTCCATCTGGTCAAATCGAATGGGCCAAGACTTATGGAGGAAGTGGTGTGGAATTTGCAAACATTGCCATCGAATCACAAGTTTCTGGTTTTCTTCTTGTCGGGTATTCAGACTCAGTAATTTCTGGTGATAAATCGCAAGCTAGCAAGGGAGGGGTCGATTATTGGATTCTTAAAATAGATGAGAATGGGTCGAAGGTTTGGGATAAAACCTTTGGTGGTTCCTCCGCAGATTATGGTAAGGGTATCTTACCAACTGCTGATGGAGGGTACATCGTACTAGGGCAGTCAGATTCGGGAATGTCAGGGGATAAATCACAGGCATCTAAGGGGAATCGAGATATTTGGATGATCAAGATCGACGAAAATGGATCAAAAATTTGGGATAAATCGCTTGGTGGTAGTGCATTTGATTATTTTGCAAATGCCGTCACCACATCTGATGGCAATTTTGTATTGGTTGGGGATTCTCTTTCTGGTCAAAGCGGAGACAAGTCGGAAGCATCTTACTCAGGCAGCAGAGATTGCTGGTTAATTAAGATCGATCAAAACGGAAGTAAAGTTTGGGATAGAACGATAGGTTCAGCAGGTGCAGAATATGCCCGAGACATAACCAATTCTTCAGACGGTGGTTTTATCATTGCTACCTACTCTGATGGTTCTGCTGATGGCAACAAGAGCGAACCCTCCATTGGTCTTCAAGATTACTGGGTTTTTAAGACTGATGCAAATGGTACAATGCAATGGGATTTAACCTTGGGCGGTTCAGGTAGCGATAAGGCACAGGGGATCACTTCAATCGCTGGGGGTGTAGTTGTAGCTGGAGCTTCTGCATCATCTGCAGATTCCAATAAAAGCGATGCTTCCCGTGGAGGTGATGACTATTGGTTGATAAAACTTTCCGAAGACGGCGTATTATTGTGGGAAAAATCCTTCGGGGGAAATGCCGCTGACAGCGCAAATAACATTATTTCAATTAATGAAGATTACTTTTTGGTCGTTGGTGATTCCTCATCTACCATCGGAAATGAGAAAACAGGAGCATCCTATGGTTCCACTGATGTTTGGGCACTGAAATTATTTAAGAATGGAGAAATATCTCCGTTCTCTGCATCAGATGATGACAATGATACTTTGACTTGGTCCATATCTGGGGCTTCATCCTTTGGAGATGCCAATGCTTCTGGGACTGGCAGTTTCCCAACCAATTTTTCTTACAAGCCCAACCAAAATTTTAATGGCAATGACAGTTTTGTCCTTCAGGTATCCGATGGCAATGTTACTGACAGCATAAATATTCAAGTAAAAGTTATTCCTTTAAATTCTGCACCTACTGATATCAATGCCAGCAACCTGACTATCGCGGAGAACTCCGCCATCGGTACCGTAATCGGTGAATTCAATGCGACCGATCCGGATGCAAATAGTTCCATCACCTACCACTTCGTAACCGGGGAAAACAACAACTCCCTCTTCACGCTCGATACCAACGGCACCCTCAAGACCGCCACCACTTTTGATTACGAAAGCAATGCCTCGACCTACACCATCACGGTACAGGCAAAGGATGAATTAAACGCCACCACCGAAGGCAACTTTACAGTGACTTTGTTGGATGTGAATGAACCCCCAACCGACCTCAATTCCACCACTGCACTCACCATTGCCGAGAACCAACCCATCGGCACCATCGTGGGCGAGTTTAATGCCACCGATCCAGAGGGTGGGGAAATTACCTATTCCTT
>CAXBQX010000038.1:0-18309 GCA_963978365.1 uncultured Opitutales bacterium
CGACCACTTACATTGATCAGGGAGCACAGTGGAATGATATTGTTGATGGGAACGGCACTGCCGATGCCAATGGTACCGTAGATCACAACACGCCAGGTATTTACCAGATCACTTACTCCGCAACCGATACCGCAGGGAATGAAGCTGAACCGGTGGTTCGTACGATCAATGTGGTCGATAGCCAATACTCTGGTTACGGTGACTCAAACGGGTTTACCCTGGATACCACCGACTCGGGCACAGGTGGGGATACCGGTCATGGTGACTCCAACGGGTTTGCACTTGATACAACCGACTCGGGCACAGGTGGGGATACTGGTCATGGTGACTCCAACGGGTTTACTTTAGATACAACCGACTCGGGCACAGGTGGGGACACGGGCTACGGTGACTCAAATGGGTTCACTCTTGATACCACAGAACCCGTCTTCGTCGCACAAAAGCCCCTAGTGAATACTTCAAATACGATTCTAGAGGACGATGGATCGATGCAACTTACTGGGGATGTGTATTTTGATGGAGGAGGGTCGGTAGAAGACTTTGGCTTTGTATTGTCCTCCACAATTTCCCTGGACAAGTCCAAATCAAATGTCATTTGGGTAAGAGCAGTTGGAAAACCAGAGGAATTCACTCTGAAAGTAACCCAAAGCCCATTCCCGAATGTTATGTACTATCGTGCCTGGGCTCGAAATAGCGCTGGATATGGGATTGGGCAGGTGAAAAAGGTTCGGATTCCCGAAGCACCCAAGTCATGGTGGGGCAATGCAGTGGAGGAGACTGGTGGATGGAAAACTTCCGATTGGTTTGGCACCTTTATCTATTATGAAAAAGGTTGGTTATACCATGCCCAACTCGGTTGGCTTTATTCATCAGATACCAACACGGAGGGTGTATGGTTATGGAAAGAAAAATTGGGGTGGTTGTGGACCAAGGAAGGTATCTGGCCCTACCTCTACAAGAATGATACTTCGAGTTGGATCTATTACACGACCAACCGAAACGGCAAACCGCTCTTTTACGATTATCTGACCGAGCAATATCTTTTTTTTGAAGACTCCAGCGTAGATCAAGCCGAGTAATTTCAGCCTAAGATGGCTAGGTTAAGAATTTTTTGCTCCCTTGTCTTTGCATTGCTCTTAAAATCGTTTCTTTGTAGCACCCCATTAATCATTGAAGATGGAGATTGGGGAGAAGTGGAGACCAATGAAATCCATGAGGTTTTAAGCTCTACCCTCAGCCTATTTCAACCTTCATCCCCGACCCTTCAAAAGCATTCAATCGTGGTTTCTTCCACATCAGGTGACCCAAAAGTTTTATACGAACTTAGGGATGGTCATACTTATCACATCCAATTAACAGCCAAGAACCGACACTGGTGCCAATATGTCTTCCAGTTTGCTCATGAACTAGGTCATATCATGTGCAACTTCAGGAAAGAAAATCATGCAAACCTCTGGTTTGAGGAAAGTATCTGCGAACTGGCTTCTTTGTACGCCCTTCAGAGAATGGGAAATAAATGGGATCAAATATCCGACGGTACGAACTCGAAAGAGTACGCTCAGGAGTTTGAAAAATACCGAATCCATCGAATCAAAGAATCTTCATATCCGGTAAACTTCCAGCTTGCGGCCTGGTGGAATCAAAACCGTTCTATTCTATCTCAAAATCCCCACCTCAGAAAACAGAACATCTGGGTAGCCTTAACCTTGTACGATTTATTTGATCAAAATCCAACCATTGCCTGGTCCACTTGCTTTTACTTAAACAACTCACCTACCCATCGAAAAGCAGATTTTGAACAAAATTTACAAAACTGGAAAAACGCCTGCCCGGAAAGGACTCAAAAAGAGTTTGTTGAGAAAATAATCTCACGGTTTCAGTTTCAGTAATCGGATAAAAACCAATGAATCCCGCTTATTACGATACACAATTTAAAGGATCCATAGTTCCCGAAAAACTACCCTCCCCTTGTTACATCATCACTGCCTGTAACCCCATGGATGAACCACTCTCAGATTCAGAAAATAAAAAGAGAAACGAGGATTTAAAAAAGAATATCAAAAATGGGAACCACTTATGTATTCAAGTTATTGGAGGCTCAAAAGATTGGGCCCATCAGGAACCAAGTTTTCTAACCTCTGCACCTCAAACCGAAGTGATCCAATGGGCGAAACAGTTTAACCAACGAGCCATATTTGAGATTTCAAAAGATACCCTATACTTGCTGGCGACAGACCATCCTGAACAAAAAATCAAACTGGGATCTTTCAAGGAAAGAATTAGAAAAACCTATGAGCCATTGCAGCGGCACAAGTAGCAAGTACCGGAACATACAAATTATCATTTAAAGTAAACTGCTTAACCCGTATGGGGAAGAGTTCCAAAAGAGATACGGTTACACAAATCAGTATCAACTGAACCAAAGAAAAAGGTTTACCCAATACTTCTGTAAATTTTGGCAAATATGGAATGACCCAATACGCAAGAGTCAAACAAAGTAAGAAGCATCCGACTGCCCCTTCCATGGTTTTCTTTCCCACCTTTATTCTCCCCATCGATTTACCGACTAAAGCGGCGGCTGCATCTCCCAGGATAAAGAGGGTCAAAGAGAGAAAAGCATAAGCGGAAAAAGCTTCGCTAATCAGACTTAAGCTGGCACATAAAAAAGCACCACCCGCCACATAGGTAGCCCCGGTAAGCTGGAATTTTTCCTCGTCCCGAAGCATGGATCCAAAAGAAGAAAAATACCATTTCCCAAATGCTGGGGAACGAAAGCGGAATAATTCAATTGCAATCGATAAAAGCAGGACCGCCAAAGTACACCATGCCACATCGGAACGGGAAAAGGAATAGTACATGGGCACATAAAAAATACCCAGCGGTAGAATGATCACCAATACATGAAGAAGTTTACGATACACCTCCTCACTGGGTATGGGGCGAAACATTATTTGAGAGAAAGAAGGAGTTGAATAATCATACAGGCTCCCCTATTGGAAAGGATTAAAACTCGAAAGTTGCCTGATTTTTGGGATCTTTACCCTTTGGCTCATCCTTGATCACTTCCTTAGTTTGAGGTGGGTTTTCTTTCGCAGAATCAGCAGGGTTTGGTGTAACTGGAGGTTTTTCCGGTTCAGTGGATGGTTTTTTCGAAACAGGTGCAGGAACTTCCTCGATTTTTTCATCCGCTTCATCCCCAGAACCATTTTCCCGGGGTGCATTGACCACCCGGTCGACCTTGTGAGCTGTAAGGGTTGTGCCCTTGGCTCCACGCCCTTGCAGATCAATCCAGGCAAAATCAAACTCAATCTCCATCTCCTTCACCCGTTTAAGCTCAGGATCCAAATGAACGAGTATATTACTGTTCTTCTTTTCATTATCATGAACAGCAAAGAAAAAGATCCGAGACTTGGAATGGGTTTTAAAAAGAGGGTATTCCTTTTCACGGGTTACCCCGCCCACCTTGAACTTTTTGGCGTACAGGCGACCGCTCTTTCCGTCGCGGTAGACCATGTTGTAGACTTTTTCCTCATCCCTACGAAATACATTCACCCGCAGGGGGGATTTACCGACAAACATTTTCTCGGCAATTTTCATCACCTTCATCAAACCATCCTTACCAAAGACAATGATCTCATCCAGGCTCGAACATTTCTCAATGGCCTCATCCTTTTTCAGCCCATATCCGGCAAATCCATCTTTGCGGTTGAGGTAGAGCGTCTCATTGGCCACTACCACCTGAGCTGCATTGATCCGGTCAAAGGGAGCAAGAGATCCATCCTCTTCGCGGCAGATTTCAGTTTTCCGCTCCTTGCCCTTACCATAATTCTTTTTCAGATCCTTGAGGTATCGGATCGCATAACGGGTGAGTTGGGCTAGAAAGCCCTCCACCTCCTCGATCTCATCCTCAAATCCTTTGATTACTTCATCGGCACGGAAGGAATCGTATTTGGAAATTCTTTTGATACGGATTTCAAGTAAGCGCAGGATATCGTCCTGTGTAATCGCACGCTGAAAAATTTTGATGTAGGGCTTCAATCCCTTATCCACTGCGGAAATTACGCCCTCCCAGGTCTCCTCCTTTTCAATATCCCGGTAGATCCGTTTCTCAATAAAGATTTTCTCCAGAGAAGCAAAGTGCCACTTTTCACGCAATTCCCCGAGACGAATTTCCAGTTCCTGACGAAGAAGTTCACGGGTTTGATCGGCGGAGGACTTGATCAGGTCATTGACCGAGAGAAACTGGGGGTGATTGTCCTTAATCACACAGGCATTAGGGGCCAGGCTGACCTCACAATCCGTAAATGCATAGAGGGCAGGCAGGGCCTCATCTGCGGAGACGGTGGAGGGCAGGTGGATCATGATCTCCACAAACTCGGCCGTGTTATCCTCAATCTTGGAAATCTTGATCTTACCTTTATCATTCGCAGCCAATACGGAATCAATCAGGCTGGTGGTGGTGGTACCAAAAGGAATTTCGACCACTTTTAAAAGGTGTTTCTTAACGGTCTCGATCTTTGCCCGCACCCGGATACGCCCGCCCCGCGAACCACCATTGTAGGATGTACAATCTGCAGTTCCTCCTTGGGGAAAATCGGGTAATAGGTCGATCGGATTATTCCGTAAGGCATCGATCATTGCATCAATGATCTCGATAAAATTGTGCGGGAGAATCTTGGTGGATAAACCAACCGCAATGCCTTCGGCCCCTTGGGCCAAGAGCAGGGGAAATTTGGTGGGAAATGTGACTGGTTCCTTATTTCGGCCATCGTAAGAAGCAGCCCAGGTGGTCACCTTAGGGCTAAAAATAACTTCGAGAGCAAAGGGAGTAAGGCGGGCTTCAATGTAACGGGGAGCCGCCGCAGAATCTCCTGTAAGTACATTCCCCCAATTTCCCTGTGGATCGATTAATAAGTCTTTCTGTCCAATCTGGATGATGGCATCCCCAATGGAAGCATCCCCGTGGGGATGGTACTTCATGGTGTTGCCTATGACATTGGCGACCTTGTTGTAACGCCCATCCTCCAGTTCCTTCATCGAGTGAAGAATGCGCCGCTGTACCGGTTTCAGTCCATCATCTGCATGAGGAACGGCTCTTTCTAAAATTACATAAGATGCATAATCGAGAAACCAGTCCCCGTACATATCATCCACATAAATGGCATCATCTTCCCCGCGCTTGGGTCCTTCCAGGGCAAGTGCTTCGGGATCAAATCTTTTATTGGTGGTTTCTTCGTCACCCACCTGCTCGAGTTCCTCCTCCTGAGCATCCGAATCTTGATCGGTATCCTCATTGGAGTTGATTTGCTGGGCACTCATAAGAAAGGGTTATGCAGCGGCAGTTTCGGCTACTGCTTCCTCTTGGCTGGATGATTTTTTGGACAGTAAGGATTCCTCGGTGTTTTCTGTATTCTCTTCCTCCGCATCCTCATCGACCAGGTCATGCTCAAAGCGGAGGTTGCGGATGATATATTCCTGCCGGGTGGGCGTATTTTTACCCATAAAAAATTTCAGCATTTCCTTAAGAGATTCATTGGCGTCGATCTTTACAGGATCAAGCCGGATATCATCCCCGATGAAATGCTTAAATTCATCGGGTGAAATTTCTCCTAACCCTTTAAAACGGGTAATTTCCGGGTTGCGGCCGAGAGTTTTGATGGCCGCTTCCTTTTCGGTGTCGTCGTAACAGTACAAAGTGGATTTCTTGTTTCGCACCCGAAAGAGCGGAGTTTGCAACACAAAGAGGTGCCCTTGGCGGATAAGCTCTGGGAAGAACTGCAAAAAGAAGGTGATCAGAAGAAGGCGAATGTGCATGCCATCGACATCTGCATCGGTGGCAATCACAACCTGATTATAACGTAAATCCTCAAGATCTTCTTCAATCCCAAGGGCTGCCTGAATCAGGTTAAACTCCTCGTTTTCATAAACCACCTTACGGGTCAACCCAAAGGTGTTGAGCGGTTTTCCTTTTAGGCTAAACACTCCCTGAAACTGCACATCACGGGCCTTGGTGATAGAACCACTGGCGGAATCTCCCTCGGTGATAAAAAGAGTACTTTTAAATTTTTCTTTGTGGTTACTACAGAGATGGATACGGCAGTCGCGTAGCTTACGGTTGTGAACCTTACTCTTTTTGGCTCTTTCCCTGGCAATTTTTTGTATCCCCTTTAATTCCTTTCGCTCCCGTTCACTGCGCTGAATTTTTTCCTGCAACGCATCGGCAGCTTCGGGGTGTTTATGGAGGTAATTATCAAGTTTCTCCTTAAGAAAGTTCCCCACAAAGGTACGGATGGTTTCTCCATCCGGAGAAACAGTAAGGGATCCAAGCTTGGTCTTGGTCTGAGACTCAAAGACAGGTTCCTGTACTTTAATACTTATAGCCGCAACAATTCCTCCCCGAATATCGCCTGCCTCAAAATTTTTCTTACAAAAGTCGCGAATGGTTTTAACCACAGCCTCACGAAAAGCCGCCTGATGGGTCCCCCCCTGGGTGGTGTGCTGCCCGTTTACAAAAGAAAAGTAATCCTCTCCGTACTGATCGAGGTGAGTGAACGCGACCTCGATATCATTCCCCTCGATATGGATAATGGGATAGAGGGGAGTTTCGGAAATATTTTCCTCGAGTAAATCCTTGAGCCCATCCTTGGAACGGAACCGTTTGCCATTGTAACGAATAACCAGGCCCCGGTTCAGATAGGTGTAGTATCGAAGCATACGCTCCACATATTCATTGCGGTAACGGTACTTTTTAAACATGGAATCATCCGGAACATAGGTGATCTGGGTTCCGTTTTCTTCCTTGGTCGATTTGTTCTGGTTGTCGATCGACTGAACATCACCGCAGGCAAACTCAATCCTGCGGGTTTCACCTTCGCGAAATGCCTGTATATCAAACTTGGTGGACAAAGCATTGACCGCCTTGATACCCACGCCGTTTAATCCAACGGACTTTTTAAAAGCTTCGGAATCATACTTGGCCCCGGTATTGATCTTACTGGAACAATCGAGCAGTTTTTCAAGGGGAATACCCCGGCCAAAATCCCGCACTGTAACCACCTGACCATCACACTCCACCTCGATTTGTTTACCGAACCCCATAACAAATTCATCGATGCAATTATCGAGGACTTCTTTGAGCAAAACATAGATCCCATCATCTTCGGATGAACCATCGCCTAGCTTGCCAATGTACATGCCCGGACGCAGACGGATGTGCTCCTTCCAGTCGAGCGACTTGATGCTGTCCGCAGTGTATTTGTGGTCAGCCATTTTCCCCAATCCTTATTTCCACACTTTAATCTATTAGATTCCAGCCCAAGCTTGTCCACTTGAAAATAGAATTTTATTTAAAAACCTCGCTAATTTGAAATGGTACTCACATCTCAATTCTTGCATGGTTAAACCTATGAAAATATTCAGGAACTACCTGCTCACGGTTTCCCAGCTCAATGATCCCCGTCTGTGGAAGCCAGTACTCTGGGCTACCCTACTCAGCCTTATCACCCTTTTCTTAATCTTGTTGGTAGGCGGAACCTTTCTGTTTCAATTAAGTAATACATTTGCAGCAAAGCTGAGTGGATGGATGAGCTGGGCGGATGGATGGATAGGAGGATTTGCCCTGGTTATCGGTACTTTCTTTTTTGCCATGCTGGGGTATTTCTTTCTCGGCAGTGTTTATGCGGCATTTTTAGGAATCTTTCTGGATGATGTATTGGATGCGATCCGGGAAAAGCATTACCCTGATGCAGAATGGATGAAACCGCCCGGCGTGATCGAGTCCACCATAGCTTCTTTACGATTTATCCTTTGGAGCCTGTTTCTCTATTTACTTGCATCCCCTCTTTTATTGCTGGGGTATTTCATTCCTCCGGTGGGCTTGGTTCTTCAATATTTGCTTGGGGGATATCTACTGGGTCGTGAGTACGGACAACTCATTGAACTCAGAATTCCCAAAGAACAAAGAATCAAAAAGCCTGCCAGCCTCCTGCATGGCACTTGTGCCAATTTTCTGTGGACCTTTCCCTTGGTAAATTTGGTGGCACCTATCCTACTGGCCGGTGCGTTGGTTCACTCCCGGTTGGAAAAAAGTTCCTCTCCAACCAAAAACAGGGAGAGCTACACCCAAATTAATTAGGGAGCAAACTCGCCCTTAAACCGAGGGCCCAATGAGGTTCCATTTTCATCCCATTCCTCAATCAATCCGATGGCTAAACCTTCGTTAAACTTTCTCCGGGTGTTTCTCTGCCCATTGGGGTGATAAGTTAACCCTATGCCCGTGTAGACTTCCCCCGAGCTTTTCAGGTACCAAAGACCATCCTTTGCCTGGCTTAGTTCCTGATCCATGTCCACAGATTCTTCCTGATCCAAATCCACCTTTTTTTCCTGAGGAAACTGCAGGGCATCAAAAGAGCATTGGGAGGGCAACCACATCAATAAAAGCGCCAGCAAAAGCATCGCCGAAAACCACCAAAAGTAGGGGGAATTGGTAAGCCTTTGCCAAAGGGTTGGATCCGGTGCCTCGGGCGGGGTCGGAAATATATCTTCTTCCTTCATCAAACTTAACCTAAGTGAAAAATTATTTAGTTTAGCAAGGCATAAAGGAAAACATTCATCCCCAGCCTGGCATAAAAGGAATGAGCATAGTTGCTAATTTCCTCCCCGGAATAATACTTAAAGATCCTCCACCTGCCGGTGGGTTCCTTGACCCACAACGGACGCTGTCCGGGAAGGAGATAGATTTCATCTTTTAACCCGTCTTCCCTGGTCACCTCATAAGTCTCGCCGGAAAAAGATGCCACCTGCAGGGTTTCATCAAAATCCTCTGCAGATTCACGAATCCGAAAGGAAATGGGTGGAATCCATGCCCCAAACTCATCTCTCCCCCAACCCATCGCACAAATGGGTGAGGCCACACAGGCAAGACGGTCCTTGATTTTGATCCCCACCAAAGAATAAGTGCCCTGGGGCCATTTTTCCTGCTCCACAAATTCAAGCACAGTATCGGGCAGGCGCTTCTGATCCTCTTCCAGGCGGAGGTATTCATTGTCCGGAAGCCCCTTGTAGAAAGTGCGGAAAATTTCGTGGTTTCTGGGTAAGGGAACAAAGGTTTGATCGTCCATGAATTGAGCGAACCAGGAACGGACTTCATCGCGCTCTTCCCAGGCTGCGTAGCTGTGGCCCAGGTCGGTCCCCAAGAAAGAAGCCTTGATCCCCGCATCCAAGTAAACAAATCCACCCAGTTCCATGTATCTACGGAGGGCTTCATTTTCCTCGGAAGAAAACTCAAAGTTTGGGAGCTCATCACAATTAATGTAAAGAATGGGGTTTTCAAAAAGACGCTCATCGATAAGGGACTCGATAAAGAGGGGATCCGGATCAAATTGGGCATGAGATCGTTCATTCATTAATTCAAGCAAACTGGGCAAAGCGTCGGGATAACGAATACGGGAAAACCCATCCCTCCTGAGTTGCATGATTCGTACAGCCCCACCATCCACTTCAGCCAGGGATTGGAGAGGTTCGATACAAAGGGCTAAAACGAGAAGAATAAGTAAGTTTACTTTCATGGCTGAATCCCCATTTGCTGGAGTTCCCTGCGAACCAGGGAACTTATTTTTTCAGAGGGATACTTTCTGGCAAACTCAAGCAGGATGGGTACGCCCTCTTTACGATCCCCGAGCAAACCATCCATCGCTGCCCGCTGAATCGCATAATCGCTATCCAGTAATGATTTTTTATGAAGATGAATCCATCCATCCAATCGAATATTGGCAAGGGCTCGCAAGGTGGTGGCACGGACCAGGGAGTCCTCATCGATTAAGAGGTCAAAAAAATTGGCCTGCACCACCTCCTGCTCGGCGATCAATAAAAGCTCTGCCGACAATACCCTGACCTCTGGGTACTTATTCTGGATGAGGGAGAGTAATTCTTCCCCGGAAATGGCTTCCACCCGCCCCCGCACGAGGGGAAGCACCGCATCACGCACCTGAGAATCCCGGTCGCTTAAAGCTGGAATCCAAATAGCTGGAGTGCCCCACCCTTCGCTCACGGCAAGATATCGCTCCCACGCTTTCGAACGCATACTCGGACTTGGATGTTCCAGAAGGGATTCGTAAATAGGACCCGCTTTCGTACCCAAAGCAGACAGGGAATAAAAAAGAGTTTCTGTTTTTCCGTGCAGCCCACGCGAGGTAAATAAAAAAGAGCTGATCCGTTGGAGCATCTTTTCGGAAACAGGCTCGCCCAAACGGGCCAGATCCACCGCAGCCAATGTGGCAATCTCATCCACTGAATCATCAGTCAACTTCCGTAGAATGTTTCGATAATTTGGGAAAGACCGTCCCAGGGACTGCACTGTCTTGGCAAGCTTGGCCCGTACACCAATATCTTTACTGGACACGAGATTCTCCAGGGCAGAATAAACACCGGGTTGTGAAGCATACATTCTCACCTGATCAAGAGCGACCAACTGCACGGAGCTATCTGCATCATTCAATAATTGGGCAAAGGTCTCTGGTTTCATTTGAAAGCGCAGGGAAAAATGATGCTTCAGTAAATTTTGACGGACAATGGAATCTGTGTCCAGTAACCGAGCCTCAACCTCAGAGAGAAGGTCCTCCCTTAATCTGCCCGGAACCGATCGAAAAACGGTGCGTCCATTCAGTTGCACTCTCTCCATACCCGAGCGCATGAGACCCGGAATCAAACGGGGAATTAATGCAGTTACTTCCCGCCGGACCTCTACATCTGAGTCTCCGATCATCGAAAATATTTTTTCGGCAAGTGGTTGTTCATAGATGGGTGCCCCATTATTAAAATGCTCCACCAGGGAAACCATCGCAGCCCGGCGAACAAGCTCACTTGAATCATCCAGGGAACCGATCAATAACAGGGCCGAATCTCCACCCGGATATTTCCCCAGAAGCTTGGCCGCACCCACCCGGTCCTGAATATGGGAAGACCTGAGCTTGCGGGAAGCATCCTCGAGCGTACGGTTCATACTTGTACGGACAGGAGGATTGGGAGCAGAAATGTTGGGACTGTTCTTCGATAGGTTATTGTCCGTCGCTACAGACTGATTTCCCTCGTTCCCATGGAGCGAAACAGACAGCAAGCAACAACCCGCAAAAAAGGGAAAAAGCAAAACCTTCACTTAAGCCCCTCCTTCCTGCGAATCATCCATTCCAATCCTACCACTAAAAAGAGTCCGATAAATAAAAGCCAATATTGATTGAGTTTATTGGTGGTGCGAATGGTTGGAAGATTATCGGATAAAGATGGTTGCCAGTCGGAGGAAAGGGTACTGATAGGTAAAAACTCTCCGCCAGTCAGACTGGCAAGCATCCGCAAATCTCTTTCTGCATAGCGGGTATCCTTTGCTTCATCCCCGGACTGCTTTACCTGGATGTAGGACCAATGCTCCAATTTCTCTCCATCCGGGAAACTTAGTTTGTAATGTGCCCGGTACGCCCCCGGCAGCAAAGGGGTAAATCCCCCCACATACCTGCCCAGCTCTCCGCCCTGTGGATAGAGCTGTAAAGTTTTGGCAAAGTCTTCCGGCCCGGTGATATTGGCTTCGATCACCGCATCGAGAGATGGTTGGAAACCAGCCCCCAGTGCATCAATCGCCAGAGGGTACAGATCCCCTGCTTTGGACTCGCTCTCTGGTTGCACCGCTTTAATCCTTTCCACTTTACCTGAGCCAAGCCATTGGACAACTCCTGTCCAAAAAATCGAAAACTCCTTGGCCTGTTGCTCGTCCACCAAGGAACGCCTCCAATCGTGAGGGGAGCCCCAGTAAGCAGACTTCCCGGCCCCATATGCCTGAATCCCAAGGACTGAATCAGAAGCATTCCCTCTCAACTGGACAACTCCCCGGGCAGCAGGATTTAATCTGGTAATCAGTTCCACAGGCATTCCTGCGGGTAGAAAAGGTTTCCAATCGTCCATTCTTTTACGCTCGGTAAAGAGCGGATCACTTAAAATAACCAGGGAACGATTGTCTTTGGCACGGGATGCTTCAGTCTCCAACCCAGGCATTAATCCGCCGAGCAGAGATTTCGCGGTCTGGGGATTTCCGAACAAAAGCAAACCACCCCCCCGCTTTTGCACAAAATTCTTCAAAGAAGAAACCAAAGTGGCATTGAGTTCGTTCAGGCAATCCGAATCGAGTAAAACCACATCATAATCCATCCAAAAATCTTCCTCGGTTGGGTACCCCACAGGAGAGACAAGTTCCCCCCTGGCATGAAAGGTCTGCTCTCCCAGACGAATCAAAGAACTCAATTGAAATTGTTCACCTGCAAGAGTGCGCTTAAGGAATGGATAAAGCGGACGGACCTGGTTGGATAAATAGAGAACTGAAAAATAAGCAGGTGGTTTCACTTTGATTAACTGGGTGTCCTGATCATCGGAGCGATCCGAATCTCCATCCACAGAATCAATCACCACCCGGTAAGTAAACAGACCGGAAACTTCGGGAGTGAATGAGGAAAACCTCACGGTTCTTAATTCCCCCGGTTGTAATTGAACCGATAACTTCTCCAATTCGTGCTCATCCGCAAACAAAGAGACAGAGGTGATCTTCTCCTGATCAAATCCATTTTTAACCCCGGCAGACAAAGTCAATTCCTCCTTCGCCATGACTTCCCTGGGTGCCTCCATAAACTCGACCGAAAGATTCCCACTCTCCTTAAACTGGCCAACCCCGACCACATTTACTGGAATCCCCACTTCCCGAAAATCTTTGGCGACTTCCAGGGCAGACAAACCGGTGTTGCTTCGCCCATCGGAGAATAAAACAAGGGCCGCAGGTTTTTCCTGTTCGGAAGAACGAAGTACATTCGCCAGGGCATTTCCGATCGAGGTATTTTCTCCCTTCTCTGGAATCTCCCAACTTGCCGAGCGGACTGCGAATAAGTCCCCGTCGGTGAAACCCAACCGTTCCACAGCCCCATAACGGGATCTTGCCTGGTTGATCCAGGAGGTAGCTGAATTTAAATCCATTTGAGCACGCACCTGCTCGATACGTCGCCCGCTACCATCCTCATCCTTTTGATGCATGCTCCCGGACAGATCAACCAGGGAAAGGATACGGACAGATTTTGGGTCCTGTTCGAAGCGATCTATAAAGGGTCGAGAGATCAGCAAAAAGAACAAGATTCCACCCAAAGCACGAAGAACGCACAACCTGAACGCTGAATGAAAAGGTAAAGACCGGAACAAACTCCTTGCATGAAGGGCAAAGAGAACCACCAGGATCGCACTCCCCAACCAGAGCCAAGCCATTGGGTATGGCCAGTCAAAGCCGATCGAATCCATCCTCATTTCCCCTCTGCAATTCGGCGAAAATACTCCTGCACCTGTTTGCGGTAACGGGCAGGTGCCTGAGTGCTTTGATGATTACGAAGTAGGCTCTGCTCGGCAGCTTTCTCCCAAAAGAACTGCTCAATCAAACGGGATGCTTCTTCCACCGCGCCAGCAGACATGGATCGGCCATTCCTGATATCCTCGGCAATCGCAGACTCCTCAAACATTCGGGTCAGGTTGAGCAGGCGTTCATCCGAATCGGCATCAGGCAAACTACCCACCGCCTGTGCCGCTTCCTCATTGGCCTGCCTAAATTGTTCATCCCCCATGCCCTGCCCTTCCTGAGACATCCTTTGCAGTTGTTCGGCCAATTCACCCAGGGCAGAACTTTCTCCATAACGCAATTTATCCTCCAGTTGTTGAAGACCCCTTTGTAAGTCGTTTAATTCCTCCCCGACCTTGCCTTGTTCTTTTTGAGCCTGAGGGAAGGCATCATAAAGTAAGGAATTGGAAGCTCGTTTGCCGGATTTCTCTATATCCCCTGCCCGTGCATCACGGGATAAATTAAGTAGATCATCCATCGCTCGCTCTTCAAATTTGCCGAGTGAACGACCGGTACGATCAATTTTTTCGAGCAAATCCTCGATTCCCTCATTTAAACTTTCCTGCTCTTCCCGAAGTTTCTCTCCCTGGCCTCCCTTGGCATTCTCAGTCTTTCCACTCAATTGGCCCTGGCCCTCTCCAAGTTGCTCAGCCTGACTGGTTAGCTGGTCAATCATATCTGCAGCCAGTTGGGACATTTCCCGCTCAACCTGAGAGATCGCCTTACCCAGAGCTTCGGCAGCCAAGTCCCCATGGGGCTGAGCCTGCCGCGGTTGATCCCTTCTTAAATCCCCTGCCCCTTCTTTCATTTCCCTGCCTGCCTGATCCAGATTCGCCACATCTCCGAGCTTCCCCGTGCGATCATAGCGTTGCTGACGAAGAGAATCGAGATCCCGCCGAACTCCCTCCTGCTCACTGGCAAGATCCTGATTGGCTTCACCGGACTGGCCCCGACCGGCCGCTTTCCCGATTTGTTCGTTCAAGGAATTCTGGCGTTCCTCCAAATCCTTTAACTGCTCGAGTTCCTTGGCCAAATTCTCCAACTGTTTTTCTGGGTCTTCCCCATCCTCGGGCTCCATTTCCTCTTTTTGCTCACCCTGTTTGCCCGCACTCTCACTGGGTTTACCCTCTCCCTGCCCCTGTGCCTTTTGCTTTTCCATTTGTTGCATCAGAGCATAAAGCTGTACAAGTTTGCGCAGGGTTTGCTCGGAGGACTCAATGGATTGCTCAAGTTCCTGTTCCCCTGTGTAAATTTCGGTCTGCTCGATATGATAGGTTGCTTCATTGAGCAGTTCACCAAGATCCAAGCCATCAACAATCGGAAACATCCCCTCGAACTCATCGTAGGTTTTAGTCATTTCATTTTTGAGGCTCAAGGCCTCCGTGCAAAGAGCGAGGCTCAATTCTTCCCGTCTCAACCCATCTTCCATCAAGGCATCATAAGTATCCCGGATAATCTGTTTGGTTCGATTGATGAATTGCCGGACGGGAATCTCTTTGGTATCCCCTCCCATATCTCCCCCAGCCTGTGAATCGGAATCGGTGGAATTACCTTCCGGAGGTAAAATCTCGATGAAATAAATTTCCGATCGGGCGATCTGGTTATCAGGCTCTCGGTTATCGGCCGCAAAAGCCATGTAGGTAATCACATCCCCAACCGCCAATGGATATTCGCTTAAGTCAAGGATTCCAGTAACCGCTTTCTCTTTTTCAACCGGATCAACAAATAAATCCTGGTCCTTTTTAACCCCATCATGAGAAACATGAAGACTCAGCTCACTCACCCCATGATCATCAGCGGCAAAAACTTCGATCAAAAGAGGCTCTGCATCAAAGGGAAGCTCAAGGTCTTTCGCTGGTTCAGAAATCTCGACAATGGGAGGTTCATCGGGGATCGGAGAAAAGGTCACTCCATCATGCAAAACCTCAGGCCGTGCGGGCTCCTGTGCGTCTGATAATCCCAGTCGTCCCGACCATTCCTTATCCATTTTCCCAGCCCACGAAAAAGTAACCCGACCCACTTTTTCCAATGAGAAATTAAGATCATTACTGAGTAATCGGGCAGAAACTTCCTGGGGTAAATCCTTAACCCGTACATCCAGCCGGATGCTGCTATTTTCAGGGGCCTCAATATACCCAAATCCATCGTGAATCAATGGATCCATTTTAAGGTAAGCGGGTGGAGTGATTTCCCAACGGGCAAATTCCAGTTCAGGCGGGTCATAGGGGCGAAGGGTGTACCATGCACTCTCCAGGGAAGGGGTAACCACACGGTACCGGAGGTCCTCGGTAAGGGATGGCAGTACAAACTCTAATTTGTCCGAAGATCCAGTGGGGAGCATGCTTGATCGGGAAGTGCGATTCCGGTCCGACCACTCAATCCAGGCTTCCTTGGTTCCACGATGTCCCCGAATGACATGTGCATGGACCAGAACATCGGCTCCCCTGCGATATTCTGCCTCAGGCGGATTCCTAAGATTTTCCGAAGACCCACTCAACCCTGTCCACACCTCCAACCCGGCATCTCCACTGACCACTGCCCGCACTTTGGCCATGGGGCTGCGTTCATAGTTCCACAACGAAAGCAGGACTCCTCCCACAAAACCAAAGAGTAAAAAATTCCAATATCGCTGGGTAGGTCGCAAGCCCTTACCCCAGTCCAAGGAGAGGGCTCGCTTATCCAGCTGAGCCAACACCCGGCGCTCCATAAATTTAGGCTCTTCGGAGCGGCCTTCAATTTCGATCGCTGTGTTTAGAAGGTCTCCAAGTTCAGGATTTGCAGACTCAACCGTTCGGGCAAGCTCTTTGGAATTTGGGCGCTTGATCCAAGTGTATAAAAGGAGCCCAAGGAAAAATAGAGATGAACAGATCAGTGCCCCCACCATCCAGCTTGAAATCTCAGTTTCCTGAATGGGGGAAAAGGCATCGTAGAGATCCAAAAGAATGAGCAAGCCAGACCAACACAGAAAACCAACCACCAAGGCACCCAGAGATCGGGCAATCAGCTGCCACTTGGCTTCTCTTTTTAAACGGCGGGCAAAATTAGGCATTTTGGACCTCCGGGGTATGCGGATTTAAAAAGGCGGGAGCAGCAAGGATTGTCTCCAATAATAAAAGAAGGAAAGCGGCCAATGCGAACCATTGCCAAAGAGGTTGGGATTGATCGGAAACAAACTCTCCATTGTCATACCCAAGGCTGGGGGAAGATAGATGCGTTCCGGTCAGTGCATCGATCACATCTTTGGGATCCATCACCTCAGGAAAAGACTCCACCAGCGGATGCACCACCTCTATTCTTTGATCACCCTGCTGAAGCAGTCCGTAGGAACTAAAGCTGGAATCAGAAGAGGACACCCCGTTCCATGAACCCGAATCCACCCTGAGCACTCCCCCATTCTGTTGCTCCCTTTCCCTGACCCCACACAACTCTGCAAGGAGAGGGAGGAATGAATTGCGCATGGGTAGATCAGTCCACTGCGGAACCATGCGAAAGGAAGAAAAAACGAGCTTCCCGCCACCTGGGTAAGAGCGGATAACGACGAGCGGACGACCCAACCGATCCCGCAGAGGAACATCCAGACCCAAGGGATCATTCAAAGTGATAAACTGGCGAATTTCAGTAAGATATAAATCGCGCACCGAATCCCCTGAAAAAACCGTATTTAACCTGCTATTCTTTTCCAAAACATCGATCCGGTAAGGTTCCATGCGAAAAGCGGTGCGGTTCATTCCTCCAAAGGTAAAATCGATTAAATTGCCATCCTTGAGGGCACGGTTCATTCGAACATGAGCATCATTGGGTGGAGTCACCAAAACCTTACCACCATTGGTTAGATAGTGAGATAAGGCCTGAGCAAGCCCTTCTTCCTCAAACCAGCCGGATAATCCAAGGACCATTAAAAAATCAAGGGGCTTGCTTGGATCATTATTTTTAAGATCCGATGCACGCTTTTTATTTTCCACCCATGTATTCCATTCTCCATCCCCGGTGCTCTCCATCGCAGCCTGTAAAAATTGCTGTTCAAGCAGGTCGGTCGGTTCCCCTTCGGATCTCATCCAAAACCCAAAAGCACGAGGAAGCGGAGGAAGAACCCAGAGCGATTGGTTATTATCCCTTGTATAAGCATCCTCTTCCTCCAGGCGAATGGTTGCCTGAGCAAAATCCTTGGAAGGCAAGGTGAATTGGACCTGAGTGCTACCGAGTGGAGGCAAGTTCGCCTCAACGGTTTGCCTAACCTGCCCTCCTGCAACGAGGGAAACATTTAGGTCGACTTTGGCATCATCCCAATTGCGCAGGGCCGCCCAGACGCGAATCTTATCCTCCCCTCCCGAAGCTACCCGGCTATCCACGATTGCACGATTCCCGGTTCTGGTTTGCCAAGGGGAATCCCCATGTCCGACCGGGAGCAGTTCAACATCTATGCCCAATGCCGAAAACCTGCCTGCCACTTCCTGCCAGGAAGATTTTTGAAAATCACTCACAAGGACAATCTTTTTTGCGGTGTTTTTTTCGGAAAACAAAAGGGAAGCCTGATCGAGGATGGGTTGCAGACTGCCTGCGGAGGACTGGCAGCTCAGCTCCCTGAGAGTGGACTGCAAATCTTGCTTGGCGGAACCGGTGGGAAGTGTCACCAAGCGACCTCCCTGGCTGGCTAACAGGCCATATCGAATATTCTTCCCCTCCGACATCCTTGATTGGATTGAGGAAATCGCTTCTTCCCAGCCCCCCCAGCCCGCCATGCTCGGAGTGGTATCGATTACAAAAAGGCATTCTGACTCCCCCTGTGGATTGAGGTCTAATGGATTGGGTTCCTGCCAATACGGATCCGACAGAATCAAAGTTAAACAGACAAATAACAAGACCCGTAAAAGGAGCAGCAAAAGATCACTGGGTTTTTT
>CAXBQX010000039.1:0-17735 GCA_963978365.1 uncultured Opitutales bacterium
GGTGAGAATAGGTGTGAGGGTTGTGAGTGGATCACTTCTCTTGGTGGCACAGCAAGCGAAGTGGTGGCATCTTCTTTTTCGCAAACAATGGATTTGAAAATAGCACCCGGTGAGCTTTTGAAGATCATCCTCACTCCGCCAAGTGGCGAGGTTTGCGATGAAGCACCCACGAACTGGTCCTCGGTTCCAAAATTAGTGAATTCACCTCCTCCGCGAGGTTTGGTTTAAAACTACCATTTAAGACTGGGGTATAAACCCAGTTGATTTGTTCGTTTCTTTACAGGGAGGCGAACCACCTTCGTTTTTTAAACCAATTTTTTACTATGAAATCTATTTACCTTTTATTTTTATCGGCCCTTCTTACCTTATCTTCTTTTGCTCATAACGAGCCATGGACAGCTGCCCGCCCGGATGGTCATGCACCCATCACAGTGATGGGGGATCATATGCATGCCATGGGGGAGTGGATGGTTTCCTATCGATTTATGACGATGGACATGAAAGGCCTGTTGAAAGGTTCGGATGATGTAACTACCAATTCACAAACAGGAACGATGATGGCACCAGGTGATTATATGATGGTCCCTACAGAAATGACCATGGATATGCATATGTTTGGTGCGATGCATGCCATTTCTGATCAATGGACCTTAATGTGTATGCTCAACTATTTGGATAATCAAATGACGATGATTAATCGTATGGGCGAAATTTCCAAGATGGAGACTTCAGGAATTAGTGATCTCAAGTTTGGAGGGCTCTATGATCTGGCCCGCTGGCAGGATGGCAGGCGTGCTCACCTGAGCCTAGGCCTAAGTGCCCCCACTGGATCCATTGATGAGAAATCTGGTGCAAATACCGTCGGGTACGGCATGCAATTAGGTTCTGGCACCTGGGACTTTCATCCAGCCATCACTTATTTAGGACAAACTGAGAAGTACTCTTATGGTGCCCAATTGGGTGGGGTACTCCGAATTGACGATAATGACCAAGGCTATACCCTCGGCAACCGCTTGGACGCAACGGTTTGGGGAGCTCGTAAGATTACTGATTCTCTAAGTGCTTCCCTGAAGATAGATCATTCTTGCCAGGAAGAAGTGGACGGTCAGCACAAAGCAATTCTTGACGAGAATCGAAGAGATATGAGCCCATCCAATCACCCAGATCATCAAGGACGCGATCTTACCACAGTAGGTCTTGGCTTAAATTACTACTTTCAATCAGGAGCACTGAAAGGGCATCGCATTGCTGCGGAGTGGGAAACTCCGATTCACCAAAAGGTGAACGGGGTCCAACTCGAACTTGATTCCAGTTGGACCCTTGGTTGGCAATACGCTTGGTAAACAACCCTTGCTTAGACCACATGATTCAGGGCATGGACCACATTGAGTGAGTCGTTTCCGATTCGCTCCATCTCGTTGAGGATGTCCACATAAATCATCTCTGCCTTTAGGTTCTCGGTCTCCTTCATCCGGCGAACTGCATTTTTACGAAGGGTCTTACGGGAGGCATCGATCCGATCCTCAATCGCTTCCGCTTTTTTGATGTCAGGCACGCCTGTCCCTTCCCCGAGGTGGGACTGGTAGAGTTCCATAAAATCCAGAATCTGTTCGGAGAACACTTTGATTTCACGCTTGGTCTCGTCCGGAAGAATGCGGTTTTTACGATATTTACGGTGAGCTAGTTGAACCAGGCGGTGACAGCAGTCCCCGATATCCTCGAGTTCGGCAGCGACACGCAAAAGAGAAGCGACCCTGAGGGCTCGTTCGCCGGCTAGGCTCTCGGTGGTGCAGTGGATCAGGGTCTGAGTGACCTCAAAGGCGAGTTCGTCGCATTTTTCTTCCAACTCCTTAAGTTCACGGATGAGCTTACTTTTGTCTTCCTCAGGATTTTCAAAGACTTCCACAAATCCCTCGAACATATAACGGGTGATGGCTGCGAGGCGGTTGACTTCGCCCTCGACCAAGGCGAGGTTGAGTTCCCCAGTTTTGGGTAACACGCCGGATCCCTCATAGTGGAGGGCAGCCAAGCTACCCGGTCTGGGAGCCTTTCCATCCTTAGTTTTGGGCTGGACGATGCGTTCGACCAAGCGACCCAAGTGCGGAGTAAAACCGATCAAGAGAACAATATTCGTTAGGTTGAAGAGCGTATGGAAAAGGGATAGGTGTAGCGGGATATTTTTGTCCACGATCACCTTTTTCGCTCCTGCAAGATCCTGTTCCGAAGGTTCTCCAGTAAAGCCACTGGCAGAGAGATAAGCTACGGCTTCCTGCTGGGTAACATCTTCGGTGTAAATAGCTCCAGGCATAAGGCCGTCGAGCATGCCAATGAAAGGATAGAAGAGAAGTAGCATCCAGCAGACCCCGGCAACGTTGAAGATAAAGTGGGCCCGGGCAGCGCGTTTCGCATTGAGGTTGGCCCCAAGCGAAGCCAGCCAGGCAGTCACGGTGGTGCCAATGTTTTCCCCAAGTACAATGGCGGCGGCGATCTCAAAGTCAATCCATCCATTGATCGCCACAATGATGGTGATCCCCATGGCGGCGGAGGAGGATTGTACGAGGATGGTAAGGAATACCCCAATCACTAAAAAGATAATTACCGAACCAAACCCATAGCTGTTAAGTTGTTCGATCACTCCCTGGATGCTGGCAACCAATGCCTGGTCCCCAGGGTCAGCACTTTTAAGCAGGCTCTTAACATCGGGCACTGCATTTTTGAGTTCGTTGAGGCCAAAGAAAAGCAGGCCAAATCCGACGAGAAACTCACCCGTATGCTTGAGTTTTGGCTTACTCATAAAGACCAGGGGCAGGCCAATACCAATGATAGGAAGTGCAATTTTGGAGAGGCTGAATTTACCGATGGTGGCGATGATCCACCCGGTCAAAGTGGTGCCGAGATTTGCTCCCATAATTACACCAATGGATTCCATTAGGGTAAGTAACTGGGCATTTACGAAGCTGACCACCATTACGGTGGTGGCAGAGGAGGACTGGACCAGGCAGGTCACAAGCAAGCCTGTGAGTAAACCAAAGAAGCGGTTCTGTGTCATCGTCGCCATAATGCGACGCATGCCTTCACCGGCTACTTTCTGAATCCCTTCACTCATCACCCGCATGCCGAATAAGAAGATGCCCAGTCCGCCCAAGACATAAAGCAAGCCAACGATGAATTCCCAAGTGGTTACATTTCCCATGATAGTGATCGGTTAGTCGTTAAATTTTGTTCTACGAGTAATTTTTAGTAAGGGGTTGAATCTCTTAGAAAAGGAACTGCATGCGGGCACGGAAACCGCCGACTTCTTCGTCTGCCTGTCCCGGTTCCATGAGTTCGTTCATTTCATAGCCAAGCATGAATTTTAGGTCATGCCCATCGATGAGGTAGTTGATCCCGATGTAATGCTGTTCAAATTCATTCACCCTTGAATTCGATACATTCGCCCTGCGAATAATTTCTTTCGCACTTACCAAACCATTAGCTCCTTTTCCTTCGACACTTGAATAGCGGTAGACAAGTTCCCAGTCTCCAGCATCAGCACGATCGATGGTGTAGCATCCCTGGATGGAATAACCTTCATGGTCATGATCCCCCCCGGCGGTGTCAGCTGTTCCGTTCATATACTCCGCCTCCAATTCGAAAGGACCTTTGCTAACCCGGGTGAAAAGATTCCAAGCGGTTGTGGAATCATATCCCAAAGTGGTGTTGGAATCATCGTTTTGTTGGACTCCCGCATCCACTCCAAACAGATAACTGAGATCGTCCACCTCATTTTCAAAGCTGATTCTACCAAAGTATGAAAACTCGTTGGACTCATATCCGTAGAGTCCGTCATTGAGTCCGGAATCCTTGGAATTGTGGTTTTGTCCAGAGTTTACAATCGCTGCTGAAGCGGAAAGACCTGAATCTCCGAGGGAACCGTTGGCAAAAAGACCGGTGTGCCGGGCATTAAATTTGAGCGTCTCCGCAAACTGACGGTTTACTGCGGATCTCTCGATGGTTTTCATCTTGGCAGAGGAAGTGGTCTCTTCCAAACCGAAGGGAACTTTCTTTTGCCCGACATCGAAGCGATAATCATCCGTTTTGTACCAAATCGAGGCACTCTCAATAAATACTTGGTCGTCGCTATTGGGGGATGCACCAAAGTCGATCACGAGATCTCCTCCCCAATTCTCACCCATCTTGGCATGACCGCCAAGAAAGAGTCGGCGAAAGTAAAAGTGGTTACGGTCATTATCATTTGCATCCGACTCCAAACCGTCCCACTGGCCTTGAATTCGGCCGGAATACTTGAGCTCAGTAATTTTCTTACTCTTGGGCTTTACTTGAACCTCTTGGCCGTGCACGAAAGCGGCAGCCAAAAGAACGATCAGACTAGGGATGGCAATTTTCATAAGTTCCGACTGTAGCAGATGATCGTTACATGCCTGGGTCACTTTTGTTACAATTATGTTACAATTAGTGCGGAAAGACCTTATTCGCCAAATTTCGGAAGACGAGGAGGGGGTAAATTACGAAAGGGTGGGGAGTCGGAAAGAAAAGACGGTCCCTTTTCCTATCTGACTGCCTGCAGAAATTTCTCCACCGTGTGCCTCGACCACTTCGCGGGCAATGCTTAAGCCAAGCCCCGTACCCCCGCGTTCGCGCGAGCGTCCCTTGTCCACCCGGTAAAAACGTTCGAAGAGTCGTCCCAATTCTTCTTCGGCGATCCCCTGACCATTGTCCTCGATGGAGCAAACGACAAAGGATTCTCCCTTCTCTTTACGGGCCCGGACTTTGATTTCGCTGGCACCCTCGGCGTGGAGCATGGCATTGTCGATCAGGTTTTCAATCAGGCTGACCAATTTTTCTGCATCTCCCTCAATCATCAATTCTGAAGGGGGGATATCCAGCGACAGGGTGGCCTTGAGGTTTTGGCGGGATGCAAGCAGGTTCTCAGTAGCAGTACGAAAAAGGGCATGGAGATCGAGCTTTTGTAGCCGGAGAGTGGGGGCAGATTCCTCCAATTTCGCAAGGGTCAGCAGATCTTCAACCAGTGCGTTGAGTCGGCGTGCATTGCGTTGGATTTTTCCGAGGAAGTCTTTTTTTCGGGCTTCCGGGAGATCATCGTAGTCCTCAATCAGGGAGTCAGAAAACCCCTTGATAATGGATACAGGGGTACGCAGCTCATGAGAAACATTGGCCACGAAGTCACGCCGGGTTAACTCGTCCTTGTTTTTGGGTTCCCTCGGTTGAGGGCGTGCTGTCGGCCAACTCCGTTTGCCCCGGGATCTTCCTATCTTCCACGCAAGAAGGATGCCCCCAATCCAGGAAATTACCAGAACGCCGGCCAGCCAGGGGGGCAGGCTCATGAGTGGGGGGTACTCTGCTCGATCAGGCGGTAACCAACTCCCCGAATGGTTTCGATTTCGAGGCCTGATTGCTCGATTTTCTTGCGTACCCGGCGGATGTGCACATCCACGGTGCGGGTCTCCACTTCGGTATCGAACTTCCAGACTCCAAGCAGGAGGTTGTCGCGAGTCTGTACCCGTCCCTTGCGCTTGAGAAAGTAATGCAGCAGCTTGAATTCGGTCAGGGTAAACTCAACTTTCTCCCCGGCGATGGAAATGCTATGATCCTCCTCATCGAGCACCAGTTTACCGGAAAGAATACGGGAACTCGCTTCTTCGGACTGGTCGGCGACCCGTTTGAGGATGGAGCGTATGCGAAGGGTTAGTTCCTGCACATCAAAAGGTTTCCCGAGGTAATCATCGGCGCCCTGTTCCAATCCTTTGATTCGGTGTTCCACTCCCGACTTAGCGGTCAGCATAATTACGGGCGTTTTCTGTAATAGATTGTCCGAACGGATCATCCGCAGGAGCTGAAACCCATCGAGGTCAGGCATCATCACATCGAGTATGATCAGGTCGGGTATAAAATCCCTGGCCTTACCGAGGGCTTCGAAGGGATTGTTGGAAAACTTTACCTCAAACCCTGCCTTGCCCAGCTGGTAGTGAAGCAGATCGGTGAGATCTTCTTCATCATCGACAACAAATATACGAATGCGGGCGGTCATGGGATTTCCCGCGATTTGAGGGTGCCCGGGCGGACATGGCAAGATAGATTTCTCTACGCTTGAGTTGCCAGGCTTGGCAGGCAACTTCCAGCCAGAGGGTTTCGCGGATTATTCCAAACCCTTGCGGAGGGCCGATTTCTTGAATTCGGGAGCATGCCGGACATCCCGGCTGGTCGCCATAAATACAGTTTCCTTGGAAATATTCACCGCATGGTCACAGACTCTCTCCAGTGATTTGGAAATAAACAATACCTCGAAAACAGAGGACGAAGTCGTGGGATCCTTTTCAACGAGGGACTGGCAAAACTGGTTGTTTTCCTTGTGTAATTGATCGACCTCGAGGTCACGTGTCCAAATTGCTTTGGCCTGGTCTTCATCATATTCCACGAAGATGGAAAGGGCATCCTGGATCATCTCCCGGGCAATTTCTCCCATTCTGGGAATCCGATGAAAGTCGGGTATGGCCGTCTTGCGGGAGCGCCGGGCAATTGCCTTGGCTTCATCGCCGATACGTTCGATCTCGTGGCTGATCTTGATGATGGATACAAGTAGGCGCAAGTCAGATGCCACCGGGGCGTGGGTGGACAGAAAAGTGGTCACTTCCTCGCCCAGTTCGTTTTCCAAGTCGTCAATCTCCTCGTCTTTCGCTCGGACGGACTTGGCGAGTACGGAGTCCCCTTCGACCAGGGCTTTGATTGCTCCCTGCAGGGAATCGTTGGCCAGTTGGCCCATTAGCAGGAGCTTGGACTTGAGGTTTTCCAGGTTGTGTTCGAATTGTGTGGTCATGAGCAGGTGGGCATTATCCGAATTTTCCGGATATGTAATCTTCAGTTTGTTGCTTGCTTGGATTGAGAAATATTTTTTTGGTCAGGTCGCATTCGATCAGTTTCCCAAGGTAGAAAAAGGCGGTGCGGTCGGATATTCTTCCTGCCTGCTGCATATTGTGGGTAACGACCACAATGGTGTATTCGTGCTTCAGTTCAAGAATCAGTTCCTCCACTCTGCCCGTTGCGACCGGATCGAGTGCGGAGCAGGGTTCGTCCATCAGAATGATTTCAGGTTCGACCGCAAGGGTCCGGGCAATGCACAGGCGTTGCTGCTGTCCGCCTGATAGCCCGTAGGCGTTCTCATTCAATCGGTCCTTCACTTCTTCCCAAAGGGCGGCTTTTCTTAGAGATTCCTCCACCTTTTGGTCGATGACCCGCTTGGACTTCACCCCCTGGATCTGCAACCCGTAGGCGACATTTTGATAAATGGATTTAGGAAAAGGATTGGATTTTTGGAAGACCATGCCCACTTTCTTGCGCAGTTCGATCACATCGACACTCTTGTCATGCAGGTCTACTCCGTGAATTTCGATCGATCCCTTGCCGATTCGGGCACCGTCCACCAAGTCGTTCATTCGGTTGAGGCAGCGCAGTAGGGTACTTTTGCCACATCCGGATGGGCCGATGAATGCCATCACTTCCTTGGGGAAGATGTCGAGGGAGACATTATGGATCACCTGGTTGCTTCCGTAAAGAAAGTCGAGGTCGCGAATACGGATTGCGGGGTCACCGGAATCAACCTTTTCGGCTGTAGGACTGGATGCTGGACTGGTTATGATTGCTTCTTGCATGACAAATAAAAAAGAAATGAGGGTTACCAACGGTATTTTTTGCGGAGACGGTTGCGTAGGATGATGGAAAGACTGGCCACCCCTACCACCAGAAGAAGGAAGACAAAGGCGGTACCATACTGCATATCGGCAGTGTACGCATTTTGGGGAATCTTGGCACTGACCACATAAATATGGTAGGGCAGAGCCATGACCCCCTGAAAGAAAAAGTCTGTCCAGTGCTCCAGACCCTCCCAGGGAAGATCGGATCGCTTGGCGTAAGCGGCAGTAAACATAATCGGTGCTGTTTCTCCAGCCGCCCGGGCAACCCCGAGGATGGAGGAGGTAAGGATGCCAGGCATGGCAAAGGGAAGCACGCTGGTCTTAATCATGGTCCACTTGGTCGCTCCGAGGGCAAGCGAGCTTTCCCGAAAACCCTGAGGGATGGAACGGAGGGCCTCTTCGCTGGCGGTGATGACAATGGGGAGAACCATGAAAGCGAGGGTGAACCAGCCGGCAAGTAGCGAAACATTCCAGTCGAGAAAAATAACGAAGAGCCCGAACCCAAAAAGCCCAAAGATGATGGATGGGACACCGGCGAGGTTGAGAATGGCCAGACGGACCATCGAGAGAAATTTTCCCGCCTTTCCATATTCCGCCAGAAAGATGGCGCAAAACACACCGAGTACAATGGCGATGGCCATCGCCCCGATCACCAGTAGAAGGGTGCCAATAATCGCCGGGAAAATACCTCCCCCAGAATAGGCATAATCTTTCGATGGCAGGGATACGGCCATTGCCTGCTTGAAGGGTGCGAGCGATGCCTGCAGGGCTTCCCAGTTCTCGATTTCATGGTCTGGGCCAAGGAGAACATTGCGTGCCGCGGAGTAGGCGACAAGGGCCTCCGCAAACCGGCCAAATTCCTTTGGTCCTTCGGTTTGGAGAAATTCGTCGTAGGAAGATTTGGCCTCTTCGCCAAATGAAGACATCGACTGGTTGTAAGCCTCGGGAATCTCGGCGAGGAAGGCAAGATATGCCATTTCCACTTCTTCTGCATGAGCCAGGGAGAGATTTTCGATTTTTGGGTAGTTCGTGGCCCGAAAAAGAGTTACTTTTTCTTCTACGAGGGAGAGCCGGCTTCTCTCCTTTTCAAAATGCCCAAGCATAAATTGGGTAACCATGCCGGGCACCTCTTCCACCTTGATTTCGAAATCTTCGGCAGTGGTTTTTGGGTCGGTGAGCATTTCCTTCCAAAAAGCAAACTTGTTGGTGGCATTTTCCCGCTCGCGAAGCAGAAACTTTTCATCGGCGACAAGTAGGGAGTCCTTGGACCATTCATATTGCAACCGGGAGAAGCGGGCATCCAGTTCCCTGCGTGCGGAGTCGTGCCTGTCTGATTGACGAAATTCTCCCCATTTGTTGAGCATCTTTTCATCCTTGAGCTTGTAGTAGTTGCTCGAACTAAGCTTAATTTCATCTTCTCCTTCGCCAATGACATGGAGGGTCTGCGGATGTTCGGTCAAAAATTCCCAGTTAATCAATCCATCCCCTTCAAACACCTTGGATGATCCTTTGGAGATAATGTCCCAAAACAGAAAAGCGGCACAAAAAAGCACAAAGAAGGTCATGCCTCGAAGCAGACCAAACATGAGGGATTCCTGAGCTCTCTCCGTGGTGAGGCGGGTCGCGAAAGGATGCCTGGGTTCTTTTTCTGGGCTCATAGGGTCAGTAGCTCGCTTTGTAGCGGCCGGCAATGGTTTGAGAGAGGAAATTCACCAACAAGGCGATCAGAAAGAGAGCGATGCCCACCATGAAGAGTGCCCGGTAGTGGATGCTCCCAAATTCCACTTCACCCATTTCCTGAGCGATGATTCCCGTCATAGTGTGAACGGGCTGGGCAAACACACCCAAACCAGAAGTGAAGTCGGGTATGGCGATGCGGTTGCCAGCACACAGGAGCACCACCATGGTTTCTCCGATGACCCGGCCAAACCCGAGGAGCACCGCCGAGATAATACCGGTAATAGCGGAGGGAAAGATGACCCGTGCACAGGTCTGCCAACGGTTGGCCCCGAGCGAGAGAGACGCATCCCGCAAGGCCCGTGGAACATTATTGAGCGAGTCCTCGGCGAGGGTGAAAATGGTTGGCACCGTCATCAGAGCGAGAAGAAAGCCGGCGGTCAGGGAGTTGAGTCGTTCGTCCGCGATCAGGCTGACCATACCCCCGAGCACGGCGATCCCAAAGAAACCAATCAGCACCGAGGGGATGGCTGAGATAAACTCGATGCAGGGTTTGATGAAGGATTGCTCCCGGGCGGAAGCCACCTGATTGACATAGATTGCCGAGCCCACGCCAAAGGGAATAGCCAGGGCAAGAGCAATCAAACTTACCAAAAGCGACCCTGAAAGGAGGGGGAGGACGCCATACCAATCCTGCCGGGCACTGTTAGTCACCCAGTCCTTGCCCAAAAGGAAGCCGCTGAACGCACGATGGAGCGGGTAGGGTTGTGTGGGGTCCCACTCAGTGAGTCTTTCCTCATAGAGGGGTACAGAGGCAAGGTATTCACTGAGGGCGGTTTTTGCCTGGGAAAAATCTTTCACTGATTTGGCCAGCAGAAAGCTTGGCTTAAAGCGGTTGAGCAGGGAAGAAAACTGTTTTCTTTGCTTAGACAGAATCTCGGCATACTGTTGGTTGGCTGAGGCCTGAATCAGCGGGGTAAGGCTAGTGATTTGGCCCTCTTTTTCGGTGCCGGATTCGGTGCCCACGATGGGGTTGATCCGTTTGGCCAGGTCTTCTCTCTGGTGGCGGATAAAATAATTCTGCCACCTCGCCAATTCTTTATGAGTGAAAAAAGTTCGTTCCTTAAGCTGTGCAACTGTCTCGGGGAAATCTTCCACTGGGAGACCCTGCTTGAGAGCCTCCTCCTTCACTTCGATCATATCGCTTTGAGTGAGGAGAAAAAGTTTGGTCTCCGCCGCCCATTTCACCACCTTCTTCTCGTAGACCAACAGGAGTTCCTTGGTGTTCTGAAAGTCGCGGGTTAAATCAAGCATTTGCCTGGTATCTTTCTCTGCACTGGTACGAGTGGCATCATCGGTGGCCAGGGATTCTAATGCAGCGGTTTCCTGGGCGAGGATGTTTTCGAGATAGCGGTAGAGCAGGGTTTGGTCATCGTGCTGCTTGGTTACCACACTGGCGTACTCCATGCCCGATTTGCGGTATCTTTGCAGGTCGTGCCTGTACTGGCCAAAGAACTCAATCCCTTCCTTGAATAGAAATAGGGTGATGAGACCGAGAATAATGATCGAGGTTACGGCGTTACTGGCAAAAAAGAGTTTGATCCAGTTGTCTTTCCGTTGGGAGGAATTCATGTTCAATGGCTAAGGAAGAGAAATCTAAACGAGGTCTAAAGTTTGTGTGCTTGGGGAGAGTGAATGGATTGATTCATGAAGACGGAAAGTATGATACCATGTCCGCTTGATCATTATGTGACGGAATTGCGCCAATTATGTAACAAACCCTGACTTTTAATGCTTTCATTGGTGAAACCTCGGAAGTTGCAGGGAAAAAGTGGTTCCCTTTCCGGGTTCACTGCTGGCATAGACTCTGCCTCCATGAGCTTCAGTCACATGCTTGACGATACTCAACCCCAGTCCAGTACCGCCTTTTTCCCGAGATCTTCCTTTATCGACGACATAGAAGCGCTCGAAGATACGCTCCAAATCTTTCTCTGGTATACCGATGCCGTCATCTGTGACCGAGCAGGTGATATTCTCCCCATCTTCAGATAGGGTGGTGCTGACCCGCACCTCAGAAAAATTTCCCGCATATTTGAAAGCGTTATCGATGAGATTACCAATCGCCATCGCCACTTTGATCGCATCAAAGGGAAAGCCGTCCTTTTCCTCAGCAAAAGAAAACTTCAGTTTGCCTGCATCCACATAGGGCTTGTCCTGAAGATAGAGGTCAATCCCCTTAATGACCTCACATAGTTTATTGTTGGTCGGGTGGATGGGTTGCTCGCTTCCTTCCAATTCCGAGAGGCTGAGCAAGTCGTCCACCAGGGCCTGCAGCCTCAGTGCATTTTTGTGAATTTTGCCTAGGAAGGAAGTTCGGTGAGTCTCGGAGAGGTCTGGGGTGTCGACCAGGGATTCTGCAAACCCCTTGATCATGGTAACCGGCGTGCGCAGTTCGTGCGATGCATTGGCCACAAAGTCTTTTCGCAAGCGTTCCGCACGCTTAATTTCAGTAACTTCGCGAAATAGGAGCAGATATACTTCCCCGGGATTGATCCGTATGGGAGAGAGCAGGGCGGTGGCGACTTCGAAGTCCTTAATGTTGCCATTCCTCCTAAAGGTGAACTCGGCTTTGCCTGGTTGTTTTCCCTGGCTCAACTGGTTAAGTAGTTCAAGGACTTCAAAGGAGTCAATGAAGGCTTCCAGCCTCCGGCCTTTCATCTCCCTTCCAAGGGAAAAATTTCTTTGGGCGGTGGAATTGGCAAAGGTTATCCCGTGGTCGCGATCAAGAATGATGGCACCGTCCAGCATGCCCCCAAGAATTTCATTGAAAGCATGATGGGTTCGGTTGCTCTCCTTTTCCAGGGTGGCAATGCGGCTGGCATTTTCATCGAGTGTTTTTTGACAGAGTTCCAGTGGGAAATTCTCGTTCAGGAAGAGAGGTTTTTCTAAAATATAGGAGTTTCCTTCGCGGATGGAGATTGCAAATTCTCGGATCAATCTACGGCTGTATCTCTCTTGAATCCAAAAGTACAGGGCCAACCCCCCCAGAGAAAGCACCAGTGCCTCAATCATGTTTTGGAGAGAGGGAAGTGGAAGTGTCAGTCGATCACCAGTTTGTAGCCAACGCCACGCACGGTTTTGATCATATCGCCCTTGTCCCCGAGTTTACTCCGCAGGCGACCCACATGGTTGTCCACTGTGCGTGTCTCTATGTCTGAGTCATAGTTCCATACATTGACCAGGAGATTTTCCCGGCTTTGTACCCGGCCAATTCTCTCCATCATCAAATGAAGAAGGCGAAATTCCGTATGGGTAAGATCGACCAGTTTTTCCTCGATGAAGACCTCGTGGCTTTCTGGGTCGAGGACGATTCCCCCGCCTTCGAGTTTGCCAGACATGGCGAGTTTTTTCTTGAGCGTCCGGGCGAGGATCGCCTTGGATCGGGCGATCAGTTCCCGGTTGTCAAAGGGTTTGGTCAGGTAGTCGTCGGCACCGCGTTCAAATCCTTTCACCCTTTCGTCTGCATCGCTTCGGGCAGTGAGAAAGAGAATGGGCACATCTCGGAGTTGTGAGTCCACCTTGAGCATGCTACAGAGGCGCAAGCCGTCCAACTCGGGCATCATTACATCGAGGATGATCAAGTCGGGAAGAAAATCACGGGCATGCCCGATTGCCTCAAGAGGGTTCGAAAGAGAACTGGTCCGGAAACCCTCCTTTTGCAGTTGAAATTCAATCAGTTCGCAAAGGTCAGGCTCATCATCGATTACCAGGATCGAGTGTTTGGGTGGGGTAAAGGTGGAGGATTCACTCATGATTTGAAAGCGTTCAATGGGGATGGATCTGAATTACTTTACACCCTCAATGTAACAACTCTGCGCCAAGCATCGAAAAGTTATGTTATTTTCTGCCTAAGCGGATCAAGTCCGAGGATGAACTTCGGGGGTATTCACCCCCTTGTATAAGTCCAAAAAAATGAATTTGTTGCGCTCTTGTTGCACCGCTTTGTTCAAATACGGGAAGGGCTAAGATAAAGTAAAGATGTTCTTCTTAGAACAGTTTGTTTGTTTCAGTTACCTTATTACCCAATTAAAACTGCAACTCCCTGAGGGTTGCAGTTTTTTTTGAGCAAGAGACGGGCACTTTTAAGCCGCTGCTTTAAGAGAGCTTTCTTTGGGGAGCTGTTTGTACCGATTCTTCTGAGCTATGGAGATGCTGAGGTTGTGGACTGCCTGCTCTGACCGAAGATCTTTGAGGAATTTATTGTAAGTTAATAAATTCAATTTCCTGTCCATCGTTTCGACGATACAGGTATTGGATTCTACCCAATCCCCGCTGTTCAGGTAGCGGACATCCCCAATCATACGGTCCGAGGCAACATGAATATGCCCGCAAATCATTCCTTGGCACTTAAACTTTCGGGCCATTTCTGCCAGGCTTTCCTCGTATCGATGTACATGATTGACGGCCCCTTTGACCTTGGCTTTGGCCCAGGCACTCAGGGAAAAAGGCTTTTTTCCCCGTAGCTTGCGGTACCGGTTATAAACCCGGTTGAATCGCATCAGGTTGTCGTACCCAATCGAACCCACCCGTGCAATCCACTTTCTTTTGGTGGAAAAGGAATCGAAGCAATCCCCATGAAGAACTAGGTATTTCCGGTCTGTTCCCTGAAAGATAAAGTGCTCTTCGATACGGATTTTCTCAAAGGCGAAGGGCAGAATATTGCAGAGGAAGTCATCATGGTTTCCACGAAGGTAAATTACCCGGGTCTTTCTTTTTTCAACCATTTTTAAAATTAGCCGGATGCATCGGGTGTGTTCTTTTTTCCATCCACCGGCTCTTTTTAGAGCCCATCCATCTATAAAGTCTCCATTAAGCACAAGGGTTTTACAGTGAACATGGGCAAGAAAGTGATTCAGTTTCTTGATGCCAGTTTCGCGCATACCCAAGTGGGTATCAGAAAGAAAAATCGTTCGGTATGTGAGCTTGGTCTTTTTTTTCGGCATTATGCATGTGCCCGGACACATTCTGCTGGTGTAATCTGGTAATTCGAACAATAAGGGCGTTCCATCGAGGCCTCCACTAAGTCTCGGTGAAACTTGGCCACGATTTTATTCCAGTCTGCCCGCTTGGTAGATTCACGGGCCTTGCGACTCATTATGGCTTGGTTTATCCCAGACATTCCCAGTGCAAGATTGAGGTTTTCATTGAGAGAATTCTGATCACCAAGCGGGGATAGAAAACCATTCTTCCCATGTTCGATATATTCAGATGGTGCTGCATAATCGTAGGCAATCACGGGCAGTCCAGAGGTGAGTGCCTCGGTTACCACATTCCCAAAGGTTTCGGTGGTGCTTGGAAAGACAAACAGATCTGCGGATGCATAGTGCTCGGCGAGAGAGATTTTATTGAGACATCCAGGGAAGAGAAGTCGGGGATACTTTCGGGTTAGTCTTTCTCTTTCAGGGCCGTCCCCAACAATAATTCCTGCAGTTGCTTTACCCTGCTCGATCATTTGATCAAAAAGTTTACATGCCAGATCGAGATTTTTTTCCGCAGCCACTCGGGATACACAGAGGAGTACGCGGTCGAGCTCACCTGCACCCCACCTTTTTCGGAGTGGTTCGGATCGCCTGCTGGGTGAGAAGAGTTCTCGGTTTACACCACGGCTAAGCATACGAAGATTTCGATACCCCTTACTTTCCAGCTCTTCGATCATCCAGTCTGTCGGAGCAAAGGTGGCAAGAGTACGATTGTGAAACCACCGAAGGTAGGAGTCGATCAGTGGCTTAAGAAAGGAAATCTTGTAGTGTTTGAGGTAGAGATCAAAATTGGTGTGAAAGCCAGAGACTACCGGAATTTCCATTTTTCCAGCCACTCGCAGGGCTGAAAATCCTGCCGGCCCTTCTGTTGCGAGGTAGATCACATCCGGGCGTTGGGCTTCCCACCTCGCTCGCAATAACTTGGAGCAGGGTAGTCCAAACCTGAGTTGGGGGTAGTTGGGGATCGGGCGGGCCGGTAAATCGACCTCGCTCCATGGCTCATCGTCTTTTCCAATAGAATCCCGGGCGGGTCGAAGTACCTCAACTTGCGAACCCTGATCACATAACCCCCGGGCAAGGTGGGCCAATGTAAAAGACACTCCATTGACTTCCGGAGGGAAGGTTTCGGTGAGTAAACTGATTCTCAATGCTTTCCGGATTCCGTCCTTCATAGGTTTAATTTACCCTGATCACTTAGCATTTTCTCATCCCTTAGGTAACAATTTCGCACCAAAAAAAGGGCCGCCTCCGAAGAGGCGACCCTTGTATAAAACAAACAAACTTAGATCGTCTTACTTAACCGGTACGAAACCAGTACTTGCTACGATCTTTTGACCAGGTGCGGTCAGGGCGAAGTCCAAAAACTTCTTGGCTGCACCGGTTGGTGCTCCATTGGTGAAGCAGTTCAACCCGCGGGCCAACTTGTAGGAACCATCATTGGCCGAGGCTGCGGTGGGAAGAACACCGTCCACTGCGATTACTTTAATTCCTTTGGCTCCGACATAGGCCAATCCAACATAACCGATGCCATTTGGATTGTTGGCTACTTCGGTGGCGATTTGCTCGTTACCTGCCATCTTTTGAGTCGCTGAACCATAATCACGCTTCGCCATAGCGAACTCCTGGAAGAAGGCATAGGTTCCAGAGGAGGTGTTACGGGTGTAGCCGGAGATACCTCCGCTCTTTCCACCCACTGCACTCCAGTTGGTCACATCGCCCGTAAAGATACGCTCGATGTCCTTGAGGGACAGTTTGGAGAGGGGGTTGGACTCGTTTACGATCACAGCCACGGCATCGTTGGCGACTACAGTTTTTACCAGACGCACGCCATTGGCACCAGCTGCTGCCTTTTCCTTACCTTTAAGCTCGCGACTGGACATCCCGATGTGGGCGGTACCGTCAATAATGGCGGCAATACCGGTGGAGGATCCTTCTGCTGCGATTTCAAACTTGGAACCGGGGTTCTTGTTTTCATAAGCCTCCGCAATTTTGGGGATCATTTTCGCACCCAGGGTATCGGAACCCTTGATTACGAGCTTATCCTGAGCAAAGCCGGGAAGAGCAATGGCGAGTGCCGCAGTGGCAATCGAAAGTATTTTGATGTATTTCATTATATATATTTTGAATGTTCTGTTCGGTGGTTAAATCTTTCTGCTTAGAAAAGGAATTGAACGCGGGCACGGAAACCGTCCGCACTTGAGGAATTTCCATTCCAAGTAGAGTCTCCGTCAGAGTCCATTAAGTCATTCATCTCATACCCTAGCATCAACTTAGCGTCATGCCCATTGAACAGATAATTAACTCCAATGTAATGCTGGTCTATCTCCTCAACTTCTGATTCTGCAATGTTTGCCCGACGCACAATTTCCTTAGCACTAACGAGGCCTTGAGCATTTTCTACGGTAGAATAACGGTAAACAAGTTCCCATGAACCAGCAGGAGCGTTACTGATGGCATAAGAACCCTGAATGGAGTAACCTTTGTGGTCATGACCGGGGCCCGAAACCTTTCCTGTCATGTATTCTCCCTCAAGAATAAACCGACCGAATCCCAACTGTCCAAAGATATTGTAAGCGGTAATATCATCAGCATTGTAATCGTTGCCAGCTTCATCTAATTCCATAATTCCAGCAGCAACTCCAAATTTATGGGTTATATCACCATCATAATTGGCGTAGGCTAATTGTCCAAAGTAGGAAAGCTCATTAGAGTCATAACCATACTCACCACCTTTAAGTTTAGAGTCCTTAGAATTGTGGTTTTGACCCGAATTTACAACAGCAGCAGCGTAAGAGAAACCTCCGTCAAAGCTTCCATTTGCAAATAATCCAGTGTGTCTGGCGTTGAATTTTAATTGTTCTGCGAATTGACGATTAACCACAGATCTTTCAATGGCCTTGGTTTTGGATGATGAGGTCGTTTCCTCGAGCCCGAAAGGTACTTTTAATTGTCCTAAATCTGCTCTAAATGCGTCTGAATGTTTGTACCAGACAGAAGCACCATCAATGAAAACTTGGTCACCTTTGCCATCTCCCTCTGAATTAGGTGATGCAGCAAAATCCATCACGATATCACCACCCCAGTTGTCTCCTGCTTTAGCGTGACCACCTAGGAATAAACGGCGAAAATAGAAATGGTTTCTGTTTTCCTTGGAGCCATCCTTGGCGTCAGACTCAATGCCGTCCCATTGTCCTTGGATACGGCCGGAGAACTTGAGTTCGGTGACTTTCTTGCTTTTGGGTTTTACTTGAGCATCGCCAGTAAAGGCAAAGCCTGCAGCCAAGACGGCACAAAGTGTATAACTAAGAGT
>CAXBQX010000040.1:0-17361 GCA_963978365.1 uncultured Opitutales bacterium
AGCAAAAAAATTGAGTCAATCAGACAAATTTTCTCTTATCTCGGGCAGAGGCTTGGCAAAATGATGCGGGGAATGGAGTGTAAATGATTAAAAAAAAGAAGATTTGCCCGTCTATGGATATTAAACAATTGTGTCTTTCTTTGATTTTGCTCCCAAATACAGCTTCTGCCTTATGAAAAAGTTCTTTTATTCGTTTATTCTTGGATGCTTAGCCAACTGCCTGGCCTACGCGGATCAGGTGACCAAGCCCAATGTGGTACTCATTTTAGTGGATGATCTGGGCTGGCAGGATGTGGGCAGCTACGATATCGATGAGCCCACACCGATGGAGACTCCCAATATCGATGCCCTGGCAAAAAAAGGAGTGCTCTTTAGGCAGGGATACTCCCCGGCTCCCACCTGTGCTCCCACCCGATGTGCGATGATGAGCGGGCGCCATGCAGCCGCCCTGCAAAAGACCCATGTGGTGGGCGGAAATCCGACTACCCCTTACAACATGACTGCCCATCCAATCATGGACCCGTGGTACAGTGGCCGGTTGGAGGTGGAGGAAGTGATCATCCCCGAGGCTCTCAAGGAAAATGGATATGTGTCCGGCCACATTGGCAAGTGGCACATGTCGCTCGACCACCACAGCTACCCGCAACCAATGGATCAGGGGTTTGACTTTACCAAGGCCCACCTCGGAGAGAGTGCCAAGATGAACCCCCACCGCCTAACCGGGTTTGCCACCTCCGCAAAGAACGACCCGTACCAGTTGGATGCCGATGGATTTCCCAAGGATCAAACGACCCTCGATGCGATCGAATTTATGGAGCAGTCCAAAGCCCAGCCGTTTTTCCTCTACTATGCCGCCTGGCTCGTGCATACCCCCATCCATAGCCGGAGCAAGGAACTGCTGGAAAAATATTGCAAGAAATTGGGTGTGGATATGCCCACCGATCCCGATGGCTGGCCCACCGAGGGGCAGACCAACCCGTATTATTGTGCGATGGTGGAAATGCTCGACCACTATATTGGTATGCTTGTTAAATACCTCGAGAAAACCGAGGACCCACGCAACCCGGGCAAAAAGTTAATCGATAATACCTACATCCTCTTCACCTCGGACAATGGCGGGATGGAGCGGGTGCCAGGAGAGGAAATTACCGACAATTATCCGCTCGACCGCGGAAAGATCAATGCCCGCGAGGGTGGGGTGCGGGTTCCCTTTATCATAACCGGGCCAGGAATTGGTGCCGGTCAGGAGAGCAATGTGATGGTCAACGGGCTGGATTTTTACCCCACCATTCTCAGCTGGACGGGTACGAAGAAGCCCAAGGGCCAGAACCTGGACGGGGCCGATCTGTCCACCCTGCTTTCCCAAGATCCGACCGATCATACCTTGGTGAAAAACAAGCAAGGGGAGCCGCGCACCACCATGATGTGGCACTTTCCTCATGGGGTGGCCCAGCAATCCACTTTGCGGGTGAACGGGTGGAAATTAATCCATAACTGGATGCCAGGCAGGCCCAAGTACGAGCTCTTTGAGTTGTACAAAAATTATCCCGGTACCAGCGAGCGCTCGGATATTGAGGAAGCAAAGAATTTGGCCTCCCAAATGCCCGAAAAAGTGGAAGAAATGAGCAAGGAATTATTCCGCCGGTTGGAGGGGATGAAGGCATCCTATCCCTTCCTTAATCCCAACTACAAGGGCGGGCTGCCCCATAAGGATAAGGTGTGTCAACCCATCGCAGATTCCCTCAAAGCCAAGAAGGGCAACCAGGTATCTCTGGCATTTAAGGAAAGAGGGGCGAAGGTGACCGGCGGTCAACTGATGTACACCACCAGTGGCAAGGAGAAGAGCGAGGAGTGGTACCGTGCACCGGCCGAAATCAAGGGCGGGCGCATCCATGCAAAACTACCCAAGGGCACGACCCATTACTTTTTCAACCTGATTGATGAAAACAATTTCCTCGTCTCCTATCCGGAGCCGGTCGATATGTTGACCGCGGGTGCCCGCAAGCCCAAGGGGGCATATTCATGGGAAGCCTTGGAGGCAAACTGATCTTCCTCTGATTTGCGGGGAGTTTAGCTTACACTCCCGACACGAAAAACATCTCAGCCCGCTGAGTGGGTGCGGATGGCCAGGTTTTTGAAGATGGTGGCGTGTTGCTCTTTGGGCTGAGCCAAAACCTGCTCAAAGGCCTCGATTAGGTGGGATTGCAGATCGATTAAGCGCCGGGCGGAAAACTTTTTGACCAATCCAAATAAGCGGCCCAGAAACCAGGGGTTCTGGGAAAATACATTGAGGGTGGTCTTTTCCGTGGGATCGGCAAAGTGGCGGGCGTGCTTGGCGGCGAGGCGATCCAGCACATCCTTGCTCATGCGGTCGTGCGGGCTGAGTTCCCCTCCGTCGACGAGGACGCGCAGTTGAATAAGTAAACGGTTGCGGTTTTGCAGGGTGGCGAGCAGGGGGCGTGCATCTTTGCCCTGAAAAAAGTGGCGGTCGATGGCATCCAGTGCCCAGTCCAGTTGACCTGAAAAGAAGGCCTCAGAAGCCTCAAAAAAGTCGCCCTCGCCAAAGTCGGGCACGAGGTCGATGATCATTTGCTCGGTGATTTCATTACCCTCCGACCCGAGGAAGGAGGCAAGCTTGTTGGTCTCTTCGACCCCGAGGCGGGGGTGAGCCCCAATTTTACCGGCCAAATATTCGAGGGCACCGGGGCCAAATTTTACTCCGAGAGAGGAGGCGGTTTCCTCGACCAGGCGGCGAAAAGCAACATCCTCTTTTTCACCCTTGGCGAGGTCATGAAAGTCGGAATTTTTTTGGAGCCATTTAACAAAGCCATGGCCGCGGTGGACCGGGCAGGCGGAAAGAATAATTTTGGAATCTCCGGGGTTTTCGAGAAATTTCTTGGCTTTTTCGAGGGCATCCTTGGATCCCTGGGCGGCACCGGTCTTGTTTTGGTTGATGAAGTTTGCCTCGTTGATCCAAACGAGCTTGCCCCCGCCAAAAAGGGACATCGTTTCGGTGGCAGCTTTAGCTTCGGAGAGGATGCGTTCGACATCGTCCACCCGGTCGGCCCGCCCGTCGATGATTTCACGGGAAAGATCGTCGGGGAAATCCTCTGCCCATTGATCAAAAACTTCTTTGGCTTTTTGGCGGACGATGAAGTCATCATCTCCCAGAATGACGCAAAGTGAGCTCACGGATGAAAAGCGAAATTATAATTCGATATTTCCCAAATCCGCAGCGGCGAGAACTTCTTCCATCTTGTACTTTCTCAACTTGCGCCGCATCCAGTCGAGGGCAGCTGAAGTGGCCCGACGCCGGTTGGATGCACGGTCGCCCCGTAGGTTAAGCTTTTTTGCCCAGACCCCAAGCGGGGAGGAGTACCCCAGATAGATCGATCCGATCGGTAAAATCTGGGTACCTCCGGTGGGCCCAGCGAACCCAGTAATGCTCAGCCCGTAATCGGTGCCAAATTTTTCGGAGGCGGAGGTGGCCATGGCGATGGCAATTTCCTCACTCACCGCCCCGTGCTGCTCGAGCATAATCTCAGGAACCTCTAAGATTTGCACCTTGGCATCGTTGTGGTAACACACGGCACCTCCGTGAAAAACTTTGGAAACTCCGGGTACTTCGGTGAAAGAGGAAGAGAGCAAACCTCCAGTGCAGGATTCTGCGACCGCGAGGGTCTGGTTTAAACTGCGGAGCTCTCTAAAAATAACTTCGGCCAGGGAGCGATCGCCATAGCATACAAAGTCTTCCCCCATCAGTTCGCGACACTGGTCCCCAAGCTCGTTGAGGGCTTTTTCGTTGAGCAGATCAGAATCTAGGGAGCTAAGGCGAAGATCGACCATGCCCGCATGGGCACAGTAGCCTACCACCAGGCCTGGCTTGCCTTCCAAAATTGGGCCAACCTTTTCAGCCAGGGCGGATTCTCCGATTCCAGCGGTGCGAATTTGCAGGTAGCAATCGATCTCAGGAAGAACGCCCGCAGATTGTAAGCGGGGGATGACCTGCTGCTCAAACATCGGGTGCATCTCGCGGGCAGGTCCGGGTAGCATCACCAAAATTTTACCGTTTTTATTGAGAAATAATCCGGGGGCAGTGCCGTATGGATTTTTTAGAATTTCTGCATTTTTGGGACGGTAGCACTGGCGCAGGTTAATTTCGGGCATTTCCCGCTCCAGTTGCTGAAATCGTTGGCGAATCGCTTTCTCCACTTCCTCGTCGTAAACGAGTTCCTCATCCAACGCCTCGGCAATGGATTCGCGGGTTAGATCATCGGTGGTGGGACCGAGCCCGCCAGTGGTGATGACTAAATCGGCCCGTTTCCAGGAATCCGCAAAGAAGGTTTTGATCTCCTCTGGGTTATCCCGGATCACCAGGTTGACGGCGGGTTCAATGCCATGGTGGGCAAATTGGGAACCGAGGTAAGTGAGGTGAGAATTTTCACGAATTCCGAGAAGGAGTTCATCTCCCAAAGTGATGGTTTCTACGCGTATGGTTGAGCTCATGGCAAAAGAAGGGCGTTCAGGTTGGCAAACGCAGGATATGGTTGTAGACTTGCAATGCGTAAAAGTACGAAGGATTCTGTAGATTGCCAATGCAAAATGAGAAACATGAACTTGGCCGGTTTATCCGGTCTATGCCCCAAACATCTGGGGTATACCTAATGAAAGACCGGTTAGGGCAGGTGATTTATGTGGGGAAGGCAAAAAATTTAAAAAGACGGGTGTCGAGTTATTTTCAGGGTTCCCGAAGGTTCATCCGGGCACAGCCCAAGATTGCCGCGATGGTGGAGATGGTGTGGGAAATTTCCTACCATCAGACCCGCAACGAGACCGAGGCCCTTCTATTGGAGGGGAAGTTGATCAAGCAATACCGCCCAAGGTACAACACTGATTTTACCGATGATAAGCAGTTCTTGCTGGTGCAGGTGGACTTACAAAACAAACTGCCACGCTTTCGGTTGTGCCGCAACCGCAAGGAGGATGGTTCGCAGTATTATGGTCCCTTTGCCCAGGCTGGTATGCTTCGTTCTACTCTGGCGGAAATGAGAAAAAGGTTCGGTATCCTGCTGGCGGATGCGAAGCCTGTCCTTTTGGAAGGGGGGAGGGTGCGTTTGTATGAGGATGCACGGGCGGAAATTTTTGGTGGTCATAATGAAACAACCCTGGATGAATACCGGGAGAGAGTGGATCAGGCTTGTGCATTCCTGGAGGGTAAAACCAAGGAACTTCTGAAAGAATTGAAGGAAGAGATGGTGAAGCGGGCTGAAGCGATGGACTTTGAACGAGCCGCCAAGCTCAGGGACTTAACCGAAGCCTTGGCGAAAACTGTGCGCAAGACCAAGCGTTTTACCCGGGATTGGGTTAAAGATGATCTGCTGGAGGAACACGCGGTACAGGCTTTGGGAGATGTGCTCGAATTGTCTGTTCTTCCTCGGGTGATTGAGTGTTTTGATGTGTCTCATGTTTCCGGGACCTTTGTGGTAGCATCGATGGTTCGCTTTGTGGAGGGCCGGCCGGACCGTAAAAGTTACCGGAGGTTTAAAGTGAAGGGCGGTATGGGGAACGATGATTTTGCTTCCATGTATGAGGTGGTGGGAAGGCGATACGGAAGGTTGAGCCATGAGGGTAGGGCGATGCCTGATTTGGTGGTGATTGATGGAGGGATAGGTCAGGTTGGATCAGCGGGTGAGGCTTTTCGGGAATTGCAGATTCAACCGCCTCCGCTGATTGGATTGGCCAAGAGGGAGGAAACCATTGTTTTTGGGGACGAGCGCGGAGAATTGAAGTTACCCAAAAGAGATCCTGCCCTCAGGCTGCTTCAACGTCTGCGCGATGAGGCCCACCGGTTTGCCAATCAGTTTAATGCCGATCTAAGAAGCAAAAAGATCCGGGAATCTGTGCTCGATGATTTTTCTGGGTTGGGCAAGGTCAAACGAGCTAGCCTGTTGGACAAGTTTGGCTCGCTCGATGCCTTGAAAAAAGCGAATGTGGAAGAGCTTCAGTCCGTGGACGGTGTCGGGCCCAAGCTGGCATCCAGGTTGTTCGCGTTTCTTCATCCTTCTTCGATGAAACCTGAGCCCCAACGGTAAATTTATCACCTTTTTGTCTTTCCACTTTTAGGGATGTGGGCAAGCTAGAACCTTTGGCATGAAAAAAAGACCGGGCACAATGAAGATCATTTCAGGAGTTATCTCTGTTTGTTCGGTTGCCTTGGTGGTCTTGTGGATAAGTCTCCCGCATTTGTTGCAAACCACCCTTGAAGAGATTTTGGCAGAACTGGATGGTGAGTTATCATCCATTACCGTTGAAAAAGCCAATCCTTGGAGTATTGAAATCTCTGGCTTGGATGGGACTTTTTTGGGTGGGGACTTTTCATTGCAGAAGCTAAACCTGCGTTACGATCCGGTCGGTCTTGCCGAAGGGAAAGTCCATGCACTCTCACTGACTTCTCCGCAACTCTCCTTGCCTGGCAGTGCCCTGGAAGCCTTTCTGGATTCGAATGATTCATCCGGGCAGGATCCTTTGGCCCTGCAGGAACATGCTCAAGCCCTTTTGCTTAATCCTCCTTTGCAGCACCTTCGTTTGCGGGATGCAGGGGTGTCTATCTCCTCGCAGGATCTTAACATGAGTACGAGTTTAGGGCTCGAGGGAGATTTCCACACCGGACTCGCCCAGTTGAGAATGGATGGAAATACCTCTGGGTTTTCCTGGTTGGGAGATGTAACCATGATTCAGGAAGGGAGTGATTTGTTTCTTGGAGCGTCGCTCCAGTTTCCTGATCTCTCCAAGCTTCTTCCCATGGTTGATTCCCTGGATTCGCTCACTCCTGAGCCTATGAACCTAGACCTTCAGGAGTGGATGCAGATCGAACAGGGTTCAGCAAAAGGGCAATGGACCGGGAGAGTGGAGGAGGATGGGATTATGGATCAGTTTATGGACTTCAATGCCACCGACATGGTTTTGCAGTTTATGGGGATGACCTTCGAAGTCCCACAGGCCATACTTTTCCTGACTCCGAGAACACCCCAATCCATAGAGTCGAATTTCTACGCCAATGTGAACTGGGGAGAGAATCTTAAGATGAGTGGATTGAAAATCTCCACGAACCTGCAGGATGGTGTGCCTAAAATCACTCTTCGTGTGCAAAGATTGGAAACAGGCGGGCTTCTTCCGCAGGCAGAAATTCTCGGAGTTACGATCGATGACATCGAATTTGCCTATGGTGATGCCAACGAGTTGCTTGGGCTTAGCCAAGCGAAGGTGCGGTTTTCTGCAATTCATTTGGAGGAAGGAATGTACAATCTTTATGATGGGGAACTTCAACTGGAGTGGTTGGGGGAGGATCGTTTTCATGTGGAACTACTCAAGGCAAATGGTTCGCTGCCCACCCTTGGTCTCAACCTTCATAAGATTGGGTATTCGGGAGAATTTGCTCTCGACCAGTTACCCAAATTAGATTCAGAGCAGTCTTTTACGATCAAGGAAGCATTTCTTGGCGAGGATCAAAAAATTGAGGATTTAAAGATTCAATTTCAGTTGGACTCTGCCGATCGTGTGAAATTTTCCGAAGTGAGTCTTTCGGTAAATGAAGTGAAGTTGGCCTTGGACCCGGCTAATTTTATCGTTGAGAAACCAGAAACTGGATCTGAGCGGGTGGATTTATCCTTTCTCGATGGAGAACTCCATTTTCCCGATTACGAGGACTTTTCCGTCCGTAACCTTCAGGCAAATATTAAGCTGAATGCGATCGATCCCTTGGAAAGTAATGGCACCCAGCAAATACGCTTTGATTTCCACGCTGGAGAGCAAGTATTGGAGGATGGAAAAATTGATTTTAACCTTCTGCCCACTGGCGAAAAAATCATCCACTGCCTGGAGCTAAAAGCTTTTGGCGGGTTATTATCTGTGGAGGAAACGAGCCTGGAAGATAGCCTGGATCATTTTGAGCTCAAAGCATTAGCCTCCGGTTTGAATTCCCAAGACTTGCTTGAATTATTCGAGGACTTGGATGCCCGGATGGATGGAAATCTTTCGGGGTTACTGACCATTCGGAACGATCCCGTTCGGGGGTGGGATTTTTATGGCGGATCTCTGTCCTTGGACTCCTCTGATATGGCCAAGCTCTATCTCAATACCCATGGTATGCTTACCGAGGGGTTGGAGCCAAAGAGTTCGGAGTATAAAAATATGTATCTGCTCGAGCGGGCCCTACAGGACTTAAGCCTAGAGGCTTTGAGTGTCCTCTTTAAGGTCCTGGATGATGGGGAACGCGTGGTGGAGATGAATGTACGCGGAGAATCGGATGTGGATGGGAAGGGGATTAATGTGGAGTACAGGCCAAGAATTGTCGGGGGCTTGGACGCTCTTTTGCAACAGGCGGACCTTTCCAAGTGGGGGATTTCTCCCTAGAAAAATTATTTTAGCAAAGATCCTTATTGCGGCATACGAAACAAATTACTTAGAAAATTTCTGTGAAACTATTTACATCACTCACCCACGCAGCTTTATTTGCCTGTTTGTTTTCCTGCACGGTTGTAAAGACTCAGCATCATATCACCCTGGATCACAACATCACCATAAAGATTGAAAAAGAAGTAAACAGCTTCCTCGACGATTTGTATGAGGATGAACCTACCAATTAATTTAGTTCTCAGTATATCATGAAAAAATCATTTATTTGCCTACTTTTTCTTTTGGTAAACTTCTCATTTTCGGCTTGGGGAGATGTTTCCGATCGCATGAAAGCCCGCTTATCCGATGTGGTCGCAGCCAAGGATGCAGGGACGGTCGGGGAAGGAGTGGATGGCTATCTTCATCTCCGGGCCTCTTCCAACAGTACGGCCCAGAAATTAGTTGAGGCAGAAAATGCCGACCGTAAAGAGCTCTTTCAAAAACTTTCTGCCAAAACGGGTGGAGATGTTTCTGCGGTGGCCAGGCAGTTCTCTCAATCGATTGCATCCAAAGCAAAATCCGGGCACTGGTTCAAGAAGTCTTCTGGAACTTGGGTTCAAAAGTAATTCCCTTTGCCTAAGGCATTTTTCTTCGTTCTTGTTACGCTATGTGCGGCATCTTCCTGTCGTACAACTTCCTCTCTGCCCACTGAATCACCGGCGGAAGCCACGACCGATGGGTTTATTCATGGATCTGTGGCTGACATAAATCAGGCGATTGAGGAAAATCAAAGGCACGGCAGGGCCCTGGCTTTTGAATCGGAGTGGTTAGATCTTCGGGCCCAGGTTGTGGAGGCAGAAAAATATGCCAGCGAGTGCCGTGCATCAGAGCTTACATTAGCTGGTCAAATGGCAAAATTTGGATCTATGGATCAGAGAATACCAGGAGAGGGGTTTATTAATGCGGAGCAAAGAGTCCGCTGGAATGCCCAGCTCGAAATAAAAAAGAAAGCACGGGTTACTGCAGAGGCCCGGGCAAATTTATTGAGGCGTGATTTGGAAGACCTCCGTGTAGAGATCGAACAAGCTGGGTTCTCCGTATCCCAGGGACCGATTGTTCGATAGTTCGCCTGCCCCGCACACCCTAGGATTTTCATTGTCGAATTCCTTCAGTTTCGCAAAATTTAAAAGATGCAGGATGTGGTGAATCAAATAACGGCCAACCCGTTGCTCAGTGTAATACTCGCGTTGGTGGCCTTTCTTTTAATCTTTTTTGTTTTGAAGAGTCTCTTTCGCATACTGCTCTTCCTCGCTGCTCTGGTTTTGCTTTATTTCGGCTATGTTACTTTTTTGCAGGAAAAATACCCACTTCCACAATTGGATGCGGAAAAAGTTTCGGAATGGACCAGCAAAGTGGGGGAATACATTCCCAAAGATTTAAATTTTAGCATGCTGGACTCCAATTTTACCCGTCCTAACCCCAAGGACTGATTCCATTTAAAATTCCTTTTCATTCAATCTCTGGTTCGTGAAAATTCCCTGGCCCCTTTTTCTCGCATGGAAGCAATTGTTTCCTTCCCAGAGAAAAGTTTCTTTTTTCTCTCTTTTGGCTGTGGTTGGGGTGGCTTTGGGTGTCAATGTGATGATTGTGGTGGTCGCCTTTATGAAAGGCTTTCAGCACAAATTTAGGGAAGATATTATTGATGCTCAGGGGCATGCCCGGGCGATTCCACTCAGTCGGACGACCCAATGGAAAACTCTCCAGCATGAATTGTTAAAACACCCCGGAATTGAAGCGGTTTCTCCCTATTTGCAAGGTCCCTTACTTGCCCAAAAAGACAATTACCATTCGGTTCCGCTGGCCATTGGGATTGATCAATCGATTGGTTCATCCGTACTTCCGTTGGCAGAGTTTTTAGAAAATGGTCATTTGCGGATGGAAGCTCATGATGCAATCGATGTGACCCCGGTACCGAAAAGCTCAGCTCTCCAGGATGATGTGGTCTTTGTTAGCCAGTATGTCGCCAACCGATTGGGGGTTCGCCCCGGTGCGATTTTACGGATGGAAGATTCTCAGGATGTGGATGATAAGCGAATGGGCGTGCATGTGGCCCGGTTGGATGTGGATGTTCCCTCGGCAGAATGGGATCTGGAGTATCAAGGAAATAACCAATGGCTCCTGAGTTCGGTTGGGCTTGGGTATTCCAAAAAACTGGAACCGGCCAATGGTTTTCTCGATGGGGGTCCGGGTACACCCACCTTTGCTCTTTTATCACCTTTGATCGAACCCGTGCTGGGTGCCAAATCTACGTACCAGACTTTTCGATCCTCTACGATGGAAGTGTATTCTCCGGCGATGATCGAGCGGGCTCAGGCGAATGAGATGATTCCGCCCAAGGAAGTGTTGATTGGAGGAATATTTGAGGTTCCCTGGCAGGGTTTTCATGCGGAAGCAATGGTAGGCTCCTTTCGGTTGATCGAAGATTTACGGTCCGTTTCCGGGCTTTGTGACGGGATGTTTTTGAAATTTAGTCCAGAAATATTTGGCAACGAAGACGCTCTTGCCCGGTATTGTGAGGAATTGGAAAGGGAGCGTGCACGGGACTGGGCATTTGTTCCTTGGTTTGTGGAAAACTCCTGGTTTTTCGACCTCCTGAAATTTGAGGAATACTTAATGATTCTGATCATGGTTCCAATTGGTTTGGTTGCGGCCTTTGCCATCGCGATTGCCCTCATGACTACTGTGCTCCGGAAGATTCGCGAAATTGGTTTGCTCGTTGCCATGGGAGGAGCCCGCGGTTGGGTTGGTTCGATCTTTTGCTTGCAGGGATTTTTGATTGGCCTGCTTGGCTCGGTGCTTGGTTGTGGATTGGCCCTGTTGTTTATCCGTTACCGGGATTCGATCATGTCCTTCATCGTGGTCAATATTGCCGGGGATGAGGGCAAAGCAGGGGTTGCCCAGTTTTATGACTTTTACAGCCTGCATGTGCCATACCCCTGGGAATCTCCTGAGAGTGCTTCCACTTTTCTTACCTTTGGTATATTTGCTATCTTTGTATCCACCCTGGCCGGATTGATTCCTGCCTGGCGGGCTGCCCGGATGAACCCAGCTGATGCTTTGCGCAATGAGTAATTCACCCATCCTCGAAGCTAGATCCCTGAGCAAGAAGTTTTCTTTGGGAGGGAAAGTATTGGAAGTGATCCGCGACGTTTCTTTTTCCATTCAGCCAGCCTCATCCTTGAGCATTAGGGGGGAGTCTGGTTGTGGTAAAACCACTCTGCTTAACTTGCTTGCCCGAATCGAACAGGCAGATTCCGGCGAATTACTCTGGGGAGATCAATGGATGCGTTGCGACCGACCCGCCACGCGTACCGAGGTTGCCACCCGGGCATCTTTTCTTGGGGTGGTATACCAGGCATATTATTTGGTTCCAGAATTGAATGTTTTGGAAAATGTCCTCCTTTCTTCGAGAATTTCAGGAAACCTGAGCCCATCCGTGAAGGAGCGGGCTCTTCAACTGTTGGAGCAGATGGGGGTGGCGGATAAAGCCTCTCAGATACCCGGAAAATTATCGGGTGGTGAAAGGCAACGAGTGGCCATTGCCCGTGCCCTGATTAATCAGCCCAAAGTACTTTTGGCCGATGAACCCACGGGCAATCTGGATGAGAGAACCGGAGAGGATGTGATGAATCTATTGCTTCGTGCCTGCTCGGATGAAGGAGCCTCCCTGGTTCTCGTTACCCATAACCCATCCTTTGCCCAGGCCACGGATCGCCAACTCTTTCTCTCCGAAGGGCAGATGAACGAGGTTTGACCCACAGATCATCTTTCCTCATCAATAAACCTATGGAAGATTCCTTGAAATGCGGAGTGGCAGGTGTGGGCTACCTTGGTCAGCATCATGCCCGGCTTTATCACTCTCTGCCCGGTTCGGAGTTGGTGGGAATTTTTGAACCCAATGATGAAGCGGCTGAAAAAGTCTGTGCCGAGTATGGTTGTGCCCGTTTTTCCACGATTGATGAATTAGGGAAAGCCTGTGATGCGGTGTCAGTGGTCTGCCCGACCGACCGCCATGCCGAAGTCGCCTTAGAATTAATCGAACATGGGTGCCATCTGCTGGTGGAAAAACCACTTTGTGTGTCATCTGAAGAAGCGGAATTGATTCTGCAAAGTGCACAGCAAGCCAAAGTGCTCGTTCAGGTCGGGCATATCGAGCACTACAACCCGGTGATGACCTTTCTGGAGGGTGCGGTGGAGCAACCCCGATATTTAACTGTTGAACGTCTTGCTCCCTTTCAACCCCGCGGTACAGAGGTAGGCGTGGTGCTCGATCTGATGATCCATGATATTGGGATTGCGATGGCTTTGGTCAACTCACCGATTGAACGGGTTGATTCCATTGGCGTGCGGGTTCTATCTCCCACTGAGGATATTGCCAATGCCCGTCTGGTCTTTACCAATGGGTGTGTGGCCAATTTGAGTGCCAGTCGGGTGAGCGAGAAAAAAGCCAGGGAAATACGGGTCTTTCAGGACACCGGTTATCTGTCGCTCGATTTCATGAACCAAAAGGGTCACCTGATCAAAAAGTCTGGTCCGTCTCTGGAGCGTCATGAAGTACCGGTGGAAAAAGGGGAGCCGCTTGCTCTCGAACTTGAATCCTTTCTTGCCTGCGTCCAGGATGCAACCACACCCAAAACGGATGGAAGCTTTGGCAAATCTGCCCTTGAGGTTGCCCTTACCATTACTCGGGAGATTCAATCCAGCTGGAAACTTTGAGCTCTCTGCCAGATTTTCCTAAAGCATCAGGGCCCGTTGATCTCTTGGTGGTTGCGGGCGAAGCTTCCGGGGATGAGCATGCTGCTCAGGTCGTACACGATATAAAAGCCCGCCAACCCAACCTAAGCATTTATTCATTGGGCGGGGAAAAGCTTAAACAAGCAGGTGCGGAACAGCTCTTCCCCCTGGCCGATCATGGGGTGGTTGGCTTATTTGAAGTTCTTAAAAACTATGGGTTTTTTCGGGATATTTTTGAAAAAACGATTTCCTGGATTGAGCAGGCCAAGCCCCGCTGCATTCTTCTGGTTGATTATCCCGGTTTTAACCTGCGCTTGGCTAGTGCCCTTAGGAAGCGTGGGGTTTCCTGCAAGGGTGGTGGAGGAGTTTCTGTTTTACAATATATTAGCCCCCAGCTTTGGGCATGGAAACCAAAGCGCCGTTTCGCGATGGCGAATATACTGGATGGGCTCGGGGTCATTTTCCCTTTTGAGACCCAATGCTACGAGGATGTTTCACTCCCTGTCTCTTTTGTTGGGCACCCCTTTGCCCATCGCTCCTACCAATCCCCAGTCAAGTATGATCCAGGGGGAGAACTCCTTTTACTTCCGGGCAGTCGGGCTCAACCCGTCAGTCGAATTTTGCCTGTCTTTTTAGACGCATTGGAAGAATTAAATGCTGGTCAGCAGGAGGTGCGGGCCGTTTTGCCAGCTTCCAGCCCACAAATTCGGGAACAGGTGGAAAGTATGCTCTCTCACCGGTCCAGGATAAAGGATTGTGTGCGGGTGGTGAATCGTACGGATGGTCTTGCTGCCCGGGCTGCTTTGATGAGCTCGGGTACGATGTCTCTTTCCTGTGCCTGGGCAGGTATCCCCGGGGTGATTGGGTATCGGGCCCATCCATTTACCTACCTGATTGGTAAGCTTTTAGTGCGGGTTCCCCATCTGGGCATGGCCAACCTCTTATTGCCAGATGATCCACCCAATCCTGAATTTTTGCAGGGTCGGGCCACTGGTAGCAGGTTGGCGGAAGAGATCCGTAAAATCTTCCTAGACCGAGAGTCTGGTAAAAAAGCAGCTCAAAGTGCTCAGAAACTTCATCAATTGCTTGCTCAACCTGAGCAACTCGGGGTGGTCGACTGGTTGATTCAGGAAGGTAAGCTGGGCTGAGCCCGCATTTGTTCCCATAGTCGTAACGCTCTCTTGGAGAGGGCAAGACGGCATTTTTCCACCTCGGCCAACCTGGACTGCAGGTTCTCGTTGGCGATCGCCGATACATCATCCATGTTGTACAGGTAAACATTGTCCACCTGGGCTGCTTCTTCCTCCACATTGCGGGGCACAGACGCATCAATTAAGAAAAGCGGTTTGGATGGACGCTTTTTCATCGCCTGTACGACTTGTGCATGGGTGAGCAAGGCCTGGCTACTGGCCGTGGATGCGAGCACCACATCAAAGAGGTGGAGCGATTCATGAAATTTGGAATATGCCAATGTGAATCCATCAAATTTTTGAGCCAGTTCATCAGGTTTCCTCCGGCTCAATGGACACCAATCAAAGGTGCGCCCGGTCACTGTGATCGCTTCCGATCCACGGGACTTAAAAGCTTCCAATGCACTTTCTGCGACCTCTCCGGCACCCACAACCAAAAGCCTGCATTTATCCACCTGTCCAAAAATGCGTCGGGCAAGCTCGCATAGCACATTGCCCAGGTTTACCTGGCCTTTGGATATTCCCGTATTGGTTCGTGCCCATTTGGCTGCCTGAAAACTTTTTTGGAACAAGCGGTTGAGGGATTTTCCCGTGGCACCGCGTTCGCAAGCTTCATCATAGGCTTTTTTTAACTGTCCTAGGATTTCAGTCTCTCCCACCATTTGCGAATCAATCCCTGATGCCACTTCGAATAGATGACGAACCACTTCTGCACCAGTTCGTTGGTAAGTTTTTTCTGCCAAAAAATTTGCATCCAGCTCACGAAAGTTAGAAAAATACTTCAATAAGGATTCAAATTGAAAGGAGGGACCAGCTGAACCATAGATTTCCGTACGGTTGCAGGTATTAAGTACAAGGCATTCCTGCAATCCGGGCAGGTTTTCCAATCCCTCATAGAAAGAATCGATCGAGTTGTTGGGCAGGGCAATGGATTCACGCTCATTCAGGTTGGCTACCTGATGTGAGGTGCCCAGTAGGAAGAGGGAGCTGTCCGCTTGCTTACTCATCGGGTAACCATGGCAAGGGGTGGAAGGCTGGAGTTATAAAAGGCCTGCTTTTTGGATTTTGAACTGACCATCGATAAGGAGAGTAGAGCCAGAGCAAACAGAGCGATAGACCACTTGGCAAATCGGGATCCATAGAGCCGGTTGCTCAGTCGCATACCTAAAAGAAACAAATATCCAATCCACAGGGCAGTGGTCACGGTGAGCTTTGCACCACTCACAAATTCGGGGTGGCGGGTCCAGTGCATCGCCCCCACCACCATCGAAAGAGATAGAAAAGCCACTCCTACTGCGAGCAAGCGCATGGCTGCCACCTCCAAGTCCCGTATAGGAGGCAGGTAAGGCCCAAGAAATCCAGGTTTTCTGGAGAGAAGGGCCTGCCTCTGGGATAGATACATCAGGCTGACTACGGCCAATAAGCAAAAGAGGCCATAGCTGAAGATGGCAATCGATGCATGCAGTTCAATCCATGGATCCTTAAAAAGGCGTACATATCCCGAGGCCGTCCAGTAAGGTGCATCCCAGTTTTTTAACCCTAAGCATAGGGAGCCTAGAAGGAGGGAAGCACCGGCACAAAAGGTACCGAGTAAATTGATCCTCCATACGAGGCGGAGTAGTAAAAAGGCCACGATCAGGGACCAGATAATGAACTGGGTGCGTTCCATCCCGTTGCCCAATGGACACCCATGCACCTCCACTCCGCGAAAATACAGAGCCCGGGTTTGCAGAAAAAATCCTACCAGGATCAAAATGAATGGACTTTCCCGAAAGAGGGGAGAGAAAGGATGCCTAGTCTTGACCATGCCCAATACAAACGAGGCACCGTAGCAGGCTGTGGCCAGCCACAAAAGGTCTCTAACATCATGTAAACTCATAGCGAAGAGCAGGCTGCTCAGATCCTCAATATTTAGCGAAACTCTGAGTAAGTTTCGATGTTAAAGTGGGTGTCGGGAAAGCTAAGCGGTTGCGTGCACTGGAGAGGATCCAAAGTACTTACGCATCGATGCACAGTCTGTTCCTTCGCAATTTACACAACATGGCCGGATGGAAGACTTGAAACCATCACCCATGTGCTCCATTACGAGCCGGGCACATAAATCGATAAATTTTTCCTCCATATTAAAGCAGTCTACCCGGGCGAAGTGATCGACCACTTCATCAGCATAGCCCCGAAACTCAATATCAATTTCATCAAGGGTCTCGATATGGTCCGTGGTAAAAGCGATCGGTACCATGAGGATGGCTTTTTGCTTGGTCTCGGCGATAACATCGGGAGTGGAGGGGGAGAGCCACTTCGTTCGTTGGGGCCCGACTTTGCTTTGCCAGGCCAGGGCACCTTCGTGACGCAACCCATTTTCCTGTAATACTTTTTCGATTCGGTTCACAGAGCCCTGGATTTCCTCGTTGTATTTATCGCCTTTTTCAAGGCAGTAGGATTCGGGAAGGCTGTGTGCCGAGTAGATGATCCGAATATCTTCATCTTTTAACCCATGCTCATTTTTCATTTCCTCAAATTTCCTTTGGATGAGCATGGCCCAAAGTTCGGTGTAATCCGCCCGGTCCCACCATTGATCAATGACCGATATTTTATCCTGATACTCGGAGTTGTTTTGTTTATCCAACCACCTGTAAGCATCACAAAACGAGGAACCACTGGTGCAGCAACTGTGCTGAGGATATTGGGAGAAAAGAATGATTTTTTCAGCCTCCTTGTATTTCTTGATCATCTCCCCGGGGCGGGGCGAGCAGTAACGGAATCCGGACACACAAACATGGGGTGCAGACTCTGGGTTGAGTTGATCGAGCTTCTGTGCGATCCCTTCACACTGGCTTTCCATGATGGCTTTCGTTGGGGAATACTGCCCAATCTCTTCATAGCGTTCCTGGATTTTTGGGGTTCTGCGCCAGGCAATGAATCGTCCGAGGATTTTTTGAAAGGGTAACTTTAAAAGTTCGCGGTCCTGAAAAAGCTCTTTGAG
>CAXBQX010000041.1:0-16582 GCA_963978365.1 uncultured Opitutales bacterium
TGTACATTACCAACAAATCCAACCTTTTTCTTTGATTCAAAAACCCGAAGCATAGGCAGTAACCAATCCCCTTTCACAAATGCGTCGTTATTTAGGAAAAGAAGGAATTCTCCTTTGGCTTCCCGTGCTAACCAATTGTTATTCTTCGCAAATCCACAGCTTTTATTACGGTGAAATACCCGAAATCCGTTTGGTAAAGAGTCAAGGTATGTAGCGGTATTATCCGTGCTCGCATCATTGGCAAGCAAGACTTCAAACTCGATCAACCCCTCTAATGTGCTCTCAATACAATCAATACATTCCTTCGTTAAGACCAACTGGTCTTTCACACTAATCAATATACTGATCTTAGGGTTCATCGTGAATAAAGAAACTACCTAAATAAATTTCTGAGTTTTTGACAATTTTGTTCAGTCGAAAACAAGGCTTGTGCACGGGACCAAGCCAACTTTCTCATCTCAGTAAATTTTGTCGGATGCAGATAAAATTGATGGAGTATATCCACCCAGGGTTCTTTTTGCTGAGGGTCTAATGAGTAGCCGGACTCCCGATCTGTAAAAGCCTCGGAAGCTCCGGCCTGATTTGATCCCATAACCAGTAACCCATGGGACATGGCCTCAGGTATGACATTAGGGATTCCATCCCTATCACCATTCGCACAAACAACTCCTGTAAAAAGGAAGGCATCACTAGTTTGATAAAACTTATCGATCGCACTCTCATTAAGATGATCGTGTAAAAATACATAGTTTTCTAACATTAATCGAAGAATCTCCCTTTCCAATGCATTTTTTAAAGGTCCTCCACCAATAATATTCATCTGAAACGGGATCTGCTTTCGTTTCATTTCACAAAGAATTTGAAGAAGGAGAAAATATCCTTTTTTTTCAACTAATCGGCCCACACTTAAAAGGGTAAGGAATGATGGATTCACAAGTTCAAATGAGCCTCGCTCCACAGCCGGTTTGAGACTTCGGTGAATCAGCCGAAGTTTTTCATTTTCCAATCCAAGTTTTCGTAATCTCTGGGCAGTGGACTCAGAAGAGGTTCGAACAAAGCATGCTCGTGACAATTTAAGGGGCAGTAACCAATCTCCACGATCTCGAAAGACATCGTAAGCATGAGCTCCAAAAGAGAAAGGAATATCTGTCAAAAGATGGCATGCGAGTACGGTGGTTGCCGGCATAGTCGCCCAAACTGCGTGTATTCGAGAGTAATTTCTAGATTGTATCTTGCTTGCCTGAACTAACGCACAGGCAAGGCCGAGAAAGGTTTCATTCCAATTTTGGAGGTTTGGACATGGTTGAGCCCATACATAAGAGAGGATCAATTTAAAGGCTTTCGGCTTCTTCCAAGCCCAGAAAGGAATCCAGAAGAAAAGGGTAAAAATGTTCCAAAGTGGAAAGAGATGAATGGGCTTTCCTTCCCAGCTTTTGTGCCCCTTCCAAATCGAGTAAAGTTCGGGAACCATTCCAAGCTTTTGCAATCCCCTGAGTTCACGACGCACAAAGGTTTCTGTGGGTCTTGGAAAAGTGGCGTAGAAAAAAGCGAGCTTAGTCAATAGTTATCATTTACAGGATTTCAAAATACCCTGCCTTCCGAAAAAGGAGAGTGAAAGAATATTTATTTCGAACTAATGGCTCTCTGAATCATTGGACTCGGAAGATCCGTCCAATACAGGATAAAAATCAAAAGCTAACTTAATCTCTCCAGCCTGGGCAGTCTTTTGCCCATCCACATTGATTTCACCAGTAAAACAAGCGAGCGGATGACGGACCCTTTCCAACTTCACCGACATGGAAAGAACATCACCTGGCTTGCAAACACGTCTGCACTTGATTCCATCGCAAGCAGTGAAAAAGATCGTTCGAGGGTCTACTTTTTCGGACAAACCTTCATGATTTCCCTGAAGGAGATAAAATACGCACATTTGACCGAGTGCTTCGATCATAATGGACGCAGGAAAAACAGGTTGTTCTTTGAAATGACCTTCTAAGAAATATTCATTTCCGGTAATTTTGTACCTACCTCGAGCTTCATTCCCATCAATGGTAACTTCCTCTAAGAAGAAAAAGGGTTCACGGTGAGGCATAATCGAAGCAACTTCCTCAATCCTGTAGGTTTTCGATCTTTCGGGAACCTGAACCCCACGAACCTTAGCATCCAAATACTCTTTCACATCCCCAATTGTACGAAGGTCCCTCAGTTCTTCATTGTCTATACTAACTTCTAGAGTCTGCTCAACTAACATAACAATTTCGAGCATGGTGAGGGAATCTAGACCCAAATCTTCATAAAGACGCATACTATCATCAGCTTTTATAAAGATTTCCCGTTGCTCGGGCTCTAAATGACGGTCGATGATCCCAAGGACGATCGGTTCTATCTCTTGAACATCCTTGGATTTACGAAATTTCATTGCCGCAGCAAGGGTGTCTGGTGAGCATCTCTTTAAAAGATCACCAAGCTCTTGTTCAGTATTTTTTTGATCCGTACTAGTCATTTAAAACATTAGCGGGATGAGAATTGAAATGTAATGGGATAAGGTGTTAATGCTAGACGAGTACTTTATGAACGATACCCCAACTTCGAGCAAACCTAAACCTGTCATACTAACCTGTGCCCAACCGACTGGGAATCTTACCTTGGGCAATTATCTAGGTGCCGTTAGAAATTGGTCCAATATGCTTGAAGAGTACGAGTGTTATTTTGGAATCGTTGATTTGCATGCCATAACCGTGCCTCCCAAGCCATCGGTTTTAAGGCAAAATGTTTATTCCTGTATTGCTCAATACATTGCCTGTGGTCTCGATCCAAAAAAATGTAATCAATTCGTTCAATCCCATGTCATCGGTCATACCGAGTTGGCTTGGATTCTTACCTGCATGACCCCCATTGGGGAATTGCAAAGAATGACCCAATTTAAGGACAAAGCCTCCCAGCTTGGTTTTAAAGTCTCCAACGAATCCGAAAGCAGCGATATAAAATTCACTCACGACGGAGTGAGGGCACAGGCATCTATCAATGCAGGTCTGCTTTGCTACCCTGTGCTTATGGCAGCCGATATTTTACTCTACAATGCTGACTTGGTACCGGTGGGTGAAGATCAGCGTCAGCATTTAGAATTATGCCGCGATCTAGCTGGGCGGTTTAATCAAAAATATTCCGAAACTTTTACCATACCTGAACCCTTTGTGCCCCCAACGGGTGCACGCATCATGTCTTTGGTGGACCCCACCCGGAAGATGTCCAAATCGGATGAGAATGAAAAAGCCACCGTGTTCATTCTCGATGAACCAGATCAGATTAGAAAAAAGATTGGATCATCGGTTACAGATTCCGGAACTGAGATTAAAGTAAGTCAGGAAAAGCCTGGCGTCTCTAATTTACTGACCATTCACTCCTCTCTGTCTGGAATTGATTTCCCCTCTTTGGAAGATCACTTTCTGGGCAAAGGGTATGGAGAGCTTAAATCCGAAGTATCGGATCTGTTAATTGAACATCTTCGCCCGGTCAGGGAATCTTATCATCAACTTATTAACGACAAATCATTTTTGGATTCCGTTTTAAAAGAAGGAGCGCAGGCTGCTCAACAAAGAGCATTTAAGATCCTCAATAAAGTCCAAAGAAAAATTGGCCTCCCCGAACGCCCGAGATAAGCAGGTAACTCCAAATTTTTCGCTTGGTTTTCCCATAAAAAACAACCATAGAAGATAAGATATTTGGGTGATGGACTTTGGGGATGAAAATGAAAGTACGACAAGCAAAGGACCTTTTTACGGTGCAGCTGCTTTTATTTTTGTAATCCTTGTTCTGTTCGCCTCTGTTGGCTTAAAAGAAAACGGCACGCTATACCATTGGGAGATTGCCACATGTCTATTGGGTACTGGACTCATTGCGATCCTTCTCTTCCTTCCTCATTTCCTGCAAAAATTTATTGATCAGACCGAAGATAGTAGGAGTCAGGAGAATTCTGAACTGACCAATAAAGCCATTTTTGAGGTGAAGGAATTGCGTGCTGCCCTAGATTCCATTGCCTTAAAAATTGATAAAGTTCCTACCTTGGTAGATCAGATCGTTCGGGAATCGGTACATTCCACATCGGATCCATCAGAGGCAATTATTGATCAGATCAAGACCGTGCAACAGGAAATTAACTCCAAGCTTGATCACTTAGAAGAAGCCAGTCTCTCTTCTCCTTTGCCCCCTGCCACCGATCCACAAATCGAGAATTTACAAACTAAAACCGAGGAAATCAACCATGCCGTAAAAGAGATTCTCTCCAGGTTGACTGACCTTGAAAAGACCCAACGGACAGGGTCGCCAACCCTGCCCAAAGAATCTGAAACAGACAAGTTCATCTCTTCTCCTTCTCAGGTTGTTGAAGAGGCTCCGGAGGAAACCGAACAACCAGATGAACCGATCGGCTCTCCCCTATCAGAACTTCACGAAGAATTACTGGAGGAAAACGAGCAAGAACCCAACGAAGTTGAGAATACTTCCGAATTATCAGCCCCTGAAGATATTTCCGAATCGGATCCTTCCGATGATGTAGGTCTTTTATTGGATGAAACAGACGATGAAATTCTCGATGACGATTCAACTCCTTCCAGTGGTGAAGACCTTATTGAGGAACCCGAGGAATCCATGGCACCTGAATTGGAAGATCAGGCAGAAATATCTGATGTGGAAACTGAACTCGACCTCGGTCTGCCCGATCCTGAGGAAACCTTGCGAAAAGTAGATGCCCTGCTTGCAGGTGAAGATACCGCCCCCCAAGCTAAGTCGACTCCCCCAAAAGAAGATAAGGCTGAAAAAAATGGCACCACCACCGTGGTGGCCAATGTTATGATTGGGATCGGTAATAAACCCTATTTACGCGGCGAGGGCCCAGGGCTAAGTTGGGAAGAAGGAGTGGCCATGAATTTTATTGAAATTGGGAAATGGGCATGGTCCCCCCCAAGAAAAAATGCATCTCTTATCGTACAGGTATATCGTAATGATCAGGATCCTGATCAAGGAGGGAAAGTCGAAATTCGCCCTGGCGAAAAAATAGAAATTACCCCTGAATTCAGTTGAAAAGAGAAGCAGGATAAATTCCCGCGGAGATGAAACTGCGAATCTTTTCCATCACCTTTGGTTTATCTTCCCGATAAGTCACCCCCATCCACTGACTGGTGGCCAATCGGGATTGAAAAGTAGCGATTCCAGAACGGATCCAGTTGTCTACCGCGGAAGGTAGATAGAACTCATCTTTTTCTAGATCCTCAGCCGTATCAAGAAATTGGCTAAACCCCTTTTCCAAAGCTTGGAATACGCTTGGAGGGAAAGCCCATACATTCATCGACACAACCGATTGTGCATCTAATTCCTTCTCTATCCCTTGAGCATTTTTACCTAAAACTACACCCCCTCTCGTCTGAATTTCACTCCATTCTTCAACCGAATGCAGAAAACCGGAATCATCCAACTGGCAAATCCCTCGGCTCACCGATCCATGATCAGATAGGGTTTCCCTTAAACGAAAGCCAACAATCGCTCCACGCATGGAATCATGATCTGTATCTGAAAGAGAAAAATCATGGATGGAATGAAGTAAGGCAGTAAAGGTTTCACGCCCATAAAAGTCATCTGCATTAATCACTGCGAAATTTGAATTGCTCAGAACATTTCGGGCACACCAAACGGCATGCCCGGTTCCCCACGGTTTAGTTCTCGCTGAAGGAACCTGTGCTCCCAAAGGAATATCTTCCAGTCGTTGAAAGGCATATTTCACCTCGATTTTATCGTGGTACCGGCTCCCGATCTGCTCATCAAAAATATCTTTCATTTCCTCACGAATCAGAAAGACAACTTTAGTAAATCCAGCTTCAATGGCATCGTATATAGAATAATCCATCAAAGCTTCATTGTTGGGTCCAACTGGGTCCACCTGTTTGAGTCCGCCGTACCGGCTTCCCATTCCAGCCGCAAGCACGAGTAAAGAAGAAGATGTTGAGTTAGAAGTCATTTCTTAAAGCAAAGGATAAATAATCTAAAACCTGAGTTGTGGTAACCGCTTCCTGACCATGCTGCCTGGCCAATGCTTCCGCAGCCCGACCATGCCACATGGATCCCAAAGCAACACAATCGGGTAAAGAATAATCCTGACGGGCCAGAAGGGCTCCAATTATACCACTGAGTATATCACCACTACCACCCCTTGCCAGAAGAGAGCTTCCGCAAAAAAGATTTAAGATAGAATGATCATAACAGACTCTTGAATGCGGACCCTTTAAAAGAATCACCCCAGGATAAGAATGTAGAAATTCATCCGGTTTATTTTCGGATATGCGATTGAGCTCTCCCTGATGTGGGGTCAGAACAGTTTTTTCTTTAGCGGGCAAGAACTCAATCACTTCAGGGCGTAAAGCATCTGCATCGAGGAGAATGGGACCGTCAAATATCCTACAAACCTCGCGAATTAACGAATGAGATTCTGGATCCGAACCTAAACCCGGTCCGGCTACTAGGCTATTTACCCGATCCAAGCATAAACGAATTTTCCCTAGCCCTTCCAAAGCAAGCCCACCCGTTGGGGTTTCCGGAATAGGAATCCACATAGCTTCCGGACAACTCGCAACCATGCTTCCATGAAGAGACTCAGGGACACAACAGGTAACCAGTCCCACACCCGCACGAAGGGCACCCTGAACGGTCATCATAGCTGCACCTCCCAACTCCTTTGAGCCAGCCAGAACGAGTACATGACCAAAATCTCTTTTGTCGGAATTTACCGGACGTAATTTTCGCAGAAAAGGAAGGGCAGATGAACGAAGCACCCTCTGTGTATGGGAGGGTTGGTTACTATCCATCCCTTTAAAAAAGCCCAAGTCCAAATACCTAAGCCTGCCAGTAAATCCTTGGTTAAAGTCTAAGGTAACTGCCTTTTTTACTATCCCGGTACAGTAGGTAAAATCCGCCTGAAATGCCTCGGGCTCCTGGGAAGGCTCTTCGGTCACTCCACTGGGTAGATCGACCGAAATGCGAACGGCAATTTTTTCGCTTTGATTAAGTAAGTGGATCCACTCTTTCATGAGTGGTTGCAAACCTGGACGGCTCTGCATTCCCAACAACCCATCAACGACCAAATCAAACCCACGATCTTCAGTGACCTGATCAAAAGTCCCCCTTATGACCTCCATATTCATCTCCTCGCTGGGAGAAAGAATTTCTATTCGCTTGGCAGCAAAATCGATCAATTCTTCAAAAGCACGCTGAGTCATTGGCCGACAGCTTTCCTTGTTTGACCAAGGCCAAACCACAGCCTTAGAGGTGGGTATCGTACGAAGAAATCTTTTACATGCCAGCAGGGCATCTGCACCATTATGCCCCTTCCCCACCAAGATAAGGATACGGGGACGATGGGGTATGGTTCGAAGCTCCCGCATATCGCGAAGGGCAGAATCTCCAACTGCCTCCCCTGCACGGCTCATCACAACCCATTCTTTTTCTTCGTCCCCTGAAAAATAAGCCTCTTCAAATTGTTTTGCCTCGGCAAAAGAGAGGATAGGGTCTTGTGGAAGGACACTTATCATTTAATTAACACTACAATTGCGGAAGCAATACCATCGAGGTGAGAAAGGCTTAGCAAGGCGGACCCAGCATTTTTCTGATCTAGAAATGGCTGCACTTGATCGGAGAATACGGCATAGGGTTGTCCATTCTCCCCTTTTTCAACCTCAAGGTCCAACCATCCAAATTCTTTGCCTATCCCAGTGCCCAAAGCTTTTGAGGCCGCTTCCTTCGCGGCAAAACGAGCCGCCAGACAGGGAGCCGGATCTTTTCGATCCAGGCAAAAGCTTTTCTCTTTAGGAGTAAAAACTTTGGAAAGAAAAGCCTCACCATGCCGGTCCATTGATTCCCGAATTCTGGCCACTTCTATCTGATCGATTCCCACTCCAATCACATTTGTACCCTCGGGCAGCAGAGGAAAATCGATCACGAGTTTAGAAGCTTCCTCATTGTCGACACCGCCTCGAAAAGACCATATTGAAGCGACCTGGATATGATACTGTGACCAATATTAAATTCAGTCACCCCGGACAATGTCTTCGCACCCTCCACATTCTGATAGTTGATACCGTGACCTGCATTGACTTGTAAGCCCAATGATTGCCCAAGGTTCATACCATCCATTAACTTGGTTAGCTCTTCTTTTCGTTTATTTAAATCTCCCCACCCACGGGCAAAGCTTCCGGTATGTAACTCAACCCATGGGGATCCAATTTTAGCTGATGCTTCGAGTTGGTCCGAGTCAGGATCGATAAACATGCTGGTAGGTATGCCTTGCTGGATAAATGCCTGCACAGCCTCTTGTGCTCGGCCCAAATTCCCAGCCACATCCAATCCCCCTTCCGTGGTTACTTCCAGACGATTTTCCGGGACTAAGCATACACTATCAGGCTTCAGCGAGAGTGCCAGTTCGACCATCTCTTCGGAAAGTGATACTTCGAGGTTTAATCTGGTTTTTTTTCTTTCCAAATAACGCTGCACATCCTCTACCTGAACATGCCTGCGATCCTCCCTGATATGCATGGTAATTCCATCTGCACCAGCATCTTCGGCCAGCCAGGCCATCGATGCAGGATCCGGTTCCACAAAGCCCCCAAATGTATTGGGCTCATCCCGATAACGAGCCTGCCGCAAGGTGGCAACATGATCAACATTTACGCCAAGTAAAATCATGCCCTATTTACTAGGAGACTTTTACCCGAAACTCAACCGACATTGATCGTCTGAAGTTTTTTCTTTCGCTGAATTTTGCTCCAAAAAATTTCTCAGGAAACGCGGACGATGGCATATGGTTGGGCCATCTTCCCTCAAAGCTTTGAGATGCAGGGGTGCCCCATATCCTTTATTTGATTTAAAATCATATTGGGGATATTTAGCATCCAGCTCTCGCATCCAACGATCCCTGGTGACTTTTGCTATCAAAGATGCCATCGCTATCGCAAGAGACAGGGTATCGCCCTTAACCATCCCATGGTGAGTGTAAGGTAACCGCTTCATATCCCTGCCATCTACCAAAACCTGCCAATTACTTCCTAGATCCTTTCTTTCGCTGAAAAGGTCATTCGCTCCTTTGAGCTCTGGTTGCCAAAGATTTTTACTTATAAGAGCAGCCTCCTCCATCGCCCGTCTCATGGCTAGGCAAGTGGCGCCGACAATATTGAATTCTTCAATCTCCTCAATCGATGCATACCCCGTACCTGAAAAGATTTCTCCTTCCTTTGCCAAGTTCTCGATTACTTCAAAGAGCACTTCTCTTTGCGTCTCTGAAAATTGCTTGGAGTCATTGATGTGTTTAGTCTTTTTTCGGTTTGTCGCCGAGCAAAAGAAAGGATTGGGGATGATCACACACCCCGCAACCACCGGTCCAGCAAGGCACCCCCTGCCCGCTTCGTCTACGCCTACAACACCCTTCTGGCCCTGAGCAAGCTTGCGGTCATGAGTCCAGCGGGGATTGGGCATTTATCATTTTCCCCAGTTCGGGTTCCAGGACTTTTTCGCCGGAGGGGTCTTGCCCATCGCTTCATAGGCGGTCTTGAAATGAAGTTTACAAAATTCGCCCATTCGGGCTTCACCAAATTTCTTGAACAATTGATGGGCTCTTTCCTTGGCCTGGGCACCGGATCCTTTGGGAATCGAACAGCCTGCCAATTCCTCAAGCTTCTTCATCTGCTCCAGCCAGGTAGCCCGGGCAATAATAGAAGCCGCAGCTACCACTGGATCTTCCTCTGCCTTGGTTCTCATCTGAAGGTCAAAGGTCGGATCTTTGACATATTTTTGCACAAGGGGTTGCTTTGAGAACTGGTCGAGCAATCCCCACTTGGGTTGCCTCAATTCAAGGGCATCCAGCAGGGCACGGCCGTGTAACCAGGCAAGGAGCTTATTGAGGTTTTCGCCAAACTTTAAGTAAAGCTCGTTGTATTTGATCATGCCTGTGTAAGCGGTTTTAACCACAACGCCCCGGGTCTCCCGAATGGTTTTTGCCATTTTGATAATTGCCCCATCAGTGATCGTTTTACTGTCACGAATACCCGCCTCCATCCATTTCCTGACCATCTCTCCATCGGCCACCACACAGGCGGAAACAACGGGCCCAAACAAGTCTCCCTTTCCACTTTCATCCAAGCCAGCATGGGGCTCAAACCATTCCGGGTTATTGACCTCTTCATATCCCAGCAGGAATTCCCCGGTTATTTCCGGTTCCAAAAGAGTACTGACAAACTCTTCCGTCTTACCCCCCTGAACCACGAGTTTACCACTTTCATACGCCACCACTTTTACCCCATCCCCATCAAAAGCATGCCTGGCATAGGGAACAGTGCGGGGCGACCATCCACGCTCCTTCAACAGCTCTCCAAGCTTGTACATTTGTATTTCCGTAAGTTTTAGAGTATACGAAGTTTTCTTCTTAGGCTCATTTGCATGAGATGCATTAGGTGATCTTGCCATTTCCCAACTATCCATGAGAAAGAGATGTAAAAAAAGCAACCGCCAAGCATGCAAAATCTGAGCAAATCTTCCTGGATTGATTCCGAATCTTCGAAAAAGACATTTCGGAAATCACTTCTCTCATGGTTTGATCAGCAACAACGGGCCTTGCCATGGCGAAAAAATCCATCCCTTTACAAAACGGTGGTTTCGGAATTTATGCTCCAGCAGACCCGGGTCACCACAATGCTTCCTTATTATGAAAACTGGATGAAGCAATTTCCAGGTTTCGAGACTTTGGCCAATGCCAAAGAAGACACTATTCTGAAGGCATGGGAAGGACTTGGTTATTATTCCAGAGCCAAAAACCTGCATAAACTTGCCAAGATCATCCAAAACTGGAACGAACCACAGAAATCTCTGGATGAATGGAAAAAACTCCCCGGGGTTGGCCCCTACATAGCCGCCGCAATCACCAGTATTTCCTTTCATCAAAAAAATGCCGTTTGTGATGGGAATGTGGTACGGGTGCTCACCCGCTTATTCTCACTTCCCGAAATCTTTAAGGATGGAGCGACCGCTCAAAAGAAACTCCTGCCAATTGCTCAGGAATTAATCTGTGGCCAACGGCCTGGTGACTTTAACCAAGCGATGATGGAACTTGGTGCTACGATCTGCCACCGGCAATCCCCTCGGTGTACAATTTGCCCCGTTCTAAGCCTTTGTAAATCTGGGAAAGAGGGAGATTGTACCGATTACCCCAAAATCCTTCCCAAGGAAAAGAAAAAGCAAAAAATCGATCGGTTTTGGGTCGAAGAGAACGGCAAACTTCTCCTCTACACCTCACCATCTGGGCGATTGGCGGGCATTTACGAACTACCTTCCAGACTCCCGGCAAGAGATGGTTCGATTGACGAAGACCAGGTTGTTCTCGGACTTCGTAAACGAACGATCGGTATCACCGACTACGAGGAGAAAATTATTTTCCTTAAGAACCATAATCTATCTGCCTCCATCTTACCCGATGAATACAAATGGGTCACTTGGTCTGAGATAAATTCCACTACCCTTTCGGGCCCACACCGAAGATGGATTCAGGAGATGAGAGACCTAACGCCGTCTCCAGTAAAAATGGATCGGCGGAACGATCGAAATCAGGGAACCAAATAGGAAAACCTGCCAAGCTCGCTCACAAAAATAGGGATAAGAAAACAGCAAGAGGGAGCATATCAGGCAAACAAAGGATGCAGTCTTCGTTGCATACCTGAAGTAGCCCAAGCCAATTGCTGAGTACAATAAAGTTCCCAAAATCGCCCAAACATTCATCAGGAAAGATGTAGGGATGATTTTGTCTGCTTCACGAAATCCTGAATAACTCCGTCAAAAGAACCATTAGAAAAGAATACCACAAGTGTATCCGAGAGCTTGTTTTGGGATAATCTTTGGAACAGATTTTGACCCAACTCACGGTTCGATTGAAAAGCATCTGCAAAACCTGATTTCTGAGAAATGAATTCTACCATTTCTGCCGGATTGATTCTTTTATCCATGGGAATCCTTTCAGCCCGGTGAACCTCGCCAATCAATGCCTCATCTGCCAAGGACAGAGCATCGGCAAATTGATCCTGAAAAATATTGGTCACCGCCGTATTACTTCTAGGCTCAAAACAGGCAATGATTCTGCGGTCAGGATAGCGAGCTTTGAGCGATTCCAGTGCTCCCCGGATCGCAGTTGGGTGATGAGCAAAATCAGAAAGAATGGTTAGTGTCGGGTTATCCAATAAAACTTCCTGCCTTCGTTTGACTCCCTGGCATTTCGAAAAATCAACGGAAGCTACAGCATGGAATAAATCAACAGAAAGCTCCCTCTCGTCTCTATTTTGCTGAATAAGAGCGGAAGCAAGAATGGCCATAGATAAATTTCTCGCATTAAACAACCCAGGCATTTGCCAGGAGACTTGTGTAACTTTTTCTCCCCGCCAAAAAAGATTAAAACGGCTGCCTGTAGCATCTTCCTCGAAGTCTTGAATGGTCAGATCGTTGCCTGCCCCCGTGCCTACAGAAAGCAGATTGGTCCAACTAGCCTCCGGTAAGGCGAAAAGATTGGGGTCATCCCCATTTCTCAAGATGAATCCATTGGCAGGCACGATCCGTAAAAGATGGGAAAAACTTCGGGAAATATCAGGTAGATCCCGAAAGATATCTCCGTGATCAAACTCCAAATTATTTAAAATCAAAACCCTTGGACGATAATGTATGAACTTACTCCGTTTATCAAAAAATGCAGAATCATACTCATCGCCCTCAATCACAAAAGGTGCAGATATGTTCCCAAGTTGATTTCCCCCGGGTAAATCCAAGGGAACTCCACCGATAAGATAACCCGGTTCTTGTCCAATTTGAGTCAGAATGTAAGCGGTTAGGGATGTGGTGGTGGTTTTCCCGTGGGTCCCTGCGACCACCACAGATGGGCGGTTCCCAATCAAGTCCTCACCAATTAACTGGGGCAAGGAGACAAAAGGTATGCGGCGAGTTTCCAAAAGATATTCGACCTGGGGATTCCCCCTCGAAACCGCATTCCCGACCACCACCCGGTCAGGGTTCCAAGTTAGCATATCACCTTCTGCAAACCCTTCAAATAGCTCAATCCCCTCGCTCGACAAAACATCCGACATTGGAGGGTAGACCCCAGCATCTGAACCGGCTACTTCGTGACCCATATTTCGCAGTAACACCGCAGCATTCCCCATGGCCGTTCCACAAATCCCAATAAAAAAAACCCGCATCTATACTTTTCAAAATAGACCAGTTTCATGAAAGGCAAAGATAAATTACCTCGACTTCACTGCTTGATTCAAGAAAACCATAATCAAATGAATGAAAAAAATCTTCGAATTCTCGTTCTTGGAAGCGGCGGACGTGAACATACGCTCGCAAAAATTTGCTCTGCAAGTCCTCTCGTTGGCGAGGTTGTGGTCGCCCCTGGCAATGGAGGAATCCAAAAGGAATTCAGAACTTTGGACCTTTCTGTGGAAGATAATTCCAAAATCGTTGAAATTGCGAAGGCTGAAAACATCGATCTTGTTGTGGTTGGGCCCGAAGTTCCTCTCTGTAACGGAGTGGTTGATGATTTGAGCCAAAATGGGATTCTTGCCTATGGGCCGGATGCCCAATGTGCCCGATTGGAAGGCAGTAAAGCTTTCACCAAAGACTTTCTGGCCAGGCACAATATTCCCACCGCAGGGTATGGAAACTTCACTGAAATTGCACCGGCAATCGAATATTTACACCAATGCAGCTTACCCGTTGTGGTCAAAGCAAGTGGTCTGGCAGCGGGTAAAGGAGTGATTATTTGCTCAAGCCATGAAGAGGCTGAAGTAGAGATTAAGGAAATGCTCAGCGGTAATAGCTTTGGGGCAAGCGGCAGCGAAGTTGTGATTGAAGAATTCCTGGAAGGCGAAGAAGCCTCCCTTCACCTCATTTGTTCAGGGGAGGACTATGTTACTCTGCCCATGAGTCAGGATCATAAGAAAGTGGGGGAAGGAGATACCGGTTTAAATACCGGTGGAATGGGTGCATACGCCCCTACTTCCCTGGTCACCCCCAGCATGCTGAAAGAGTATGAAGAATCGATCGTCCGCCCAACTCTAGCCGGTCTGAAAGCCGAAGGAATGAATTTCCGGGGAACACTTTACATCGGACTGATGCTTACCCAAAACGGGCCCAAAGTATTGGAGTTCAATGTCCGTTTTGGTGATCCAGAAACGCAGGTAATTTTACCTTTGGTCGGCCAAGATCTCGTCCCCATTCTCATGGCATCCGCGAAAGGGGCCCAGTTACCAGAAAAGCTCATCATCAAGGATGAATTTGCCATGGTTGTGGTGCTGGCGAGTGCGGGATACCCCGGTGCATACCCCAAAGGTGAAAAAATCGAGATTTCTCAAAATTTACCACCTCGCAGTTCGCTTATCCATGCCGGGACCGATTTATCCGATGATGGTTCGATTTTATCCTCTGGAGGAAGGGTGCTGGGAGCAGTCGGTACAGGTCCAACGCTCGAGGACGCAAAAGGTGCCGCTTACCGCCTTTGTGAATCGGTTGATTTTCCCTCCAAATTTTACCGCAAAGATATCGGTCATCGTGAGTTTTCCAGGTATACTTAGATTCAATCTTGCCATTCATGCTCAGTCCGAAGAAGGTTGAGGTTTAAATGGGCAAGAAAAGTCGACTGAAAAGAGAGCGTAGAGAGACCAAGAAAGTCCTCTTTATTTGTACGGCAAATGTTTGTCGTAGTCCCATGGCCGAACGGCTTTTCGCCCAAGAAGTATCCAAGGCTGATCTACCCAAAAAAATACTTTGCTACTCCGCAGGTTTATCTGCAATGGACGGGGACAAAGCATCCCAAAATTCAATCGATGCGTGTAATGAAATGGGCTTGGATATCACGGATCATAAAAGCACTGGGCTCACCCGAACTTCGCTCGAACAAGCCTCCGTGGTCTTTTGCATGACTGAATCTCACCGGGCACTGATTAATATGTATTTTGATTTACCCCCGGGGTACCCGATCTTCTTAATGCGTGAATTTGTAGAAGATGGTTCCAAGGAACTCCCTGATCCATACGGCCAGGATATTGAAGTGTATCGGGAATGCCGGGACCGTATGCTCGAAGCGATCCCCTCCTTGATGAACTGGGTTGAGAAAAACCTGTAAACTTTTTAAATTATTATCTGACATGACTATCGCATCTGATTCAAATTCCGCCACCCTTACTCAAACGCTAGACGCCCGTCCTCTTTCAGAGATTGACCCTCAAATTCATCAGGCGATTGAACAGGAAAGGCAAAGACAGCAAACGCATATAGAATTAATCGCATCGGAGAACTTTACCCTCCCCGCAGTTATCGAAGCGACCGGAAGTGTTCTGACCAACAAATACGCAGAAGGTTATCCAGCCAAAAGATATTACGGAGGCTGCGAACATGTCGATGTAGCCGAAAGTTTGGCCATTGAGCGGGCCAAGAGACTTTTTGGTGCAGATCATGCCAATGTTCAGCCTCATTCTGGTAGCCAGGCAAACACAGCAGTGTACTTTGCCATGCTCCAACCGGGCGACAAGATCCTTACCATGAGCCTGCAGGATGGTGGACATCTCACCCATGGACACCCCAAAAATTGCAGCGGCATGCTTTACGAAGTGATTAATTACGGGGTAGATACTGAGACTGGTTTGATCGACTACGATTTAATTGAATCTCTGGCGGAAAAAGAAAAACCCAAACTTATCACCGTAGGAGCCTCTGCATATTCCCGCACGATCGATTTTGAAAGAATGGGTAAAATTGCGAGGGCAAATGGTTCCCTCCTCCTGGCAGACATTGCCCACATTGCTGGTTTGGTAGCGGCAGGATTGCACCCCTCCCCCGTACCTCATGCTGATTTTGTCACCACCACCACCCACAAAACTTTACGCGGTCCTAGAGGCGGCTTAATTCTCTGCAAAGAAGAATACGCCAAGGCTATCGACTCTGCGGTCTTCCCCGGTAATCAGGGTGGTCCTTTGATGCATGTGATTGCCGCCAAAGCAACCTGTTTTCAGGAAGCAGGCAAGCCTACTTTTATTGACTATCAAAAGCAGGTAAAAGCCAATGCTTGTGCTCTCGCGGAAGCTTTATCCTCTCGAGGATTTCATGTAGTCAGCGGAGGAACTGATAACCATTTACTGCTTCTGGACCTTCGGCCCTCTCACCCAGACATGACCGGCAAGGAAGCACAACTTGCTTTGGAAGGTGCCAACCTGACCTTAAATCGTAATACCGTGCCAGGTGAGACCCGGAGTCCTTTTCAGACAAGTGGCTTAAGAATTGGTTCCCCAGCCGTGACCTCCCGAGGGATGCAAGAACCGGAAATGTTGGTCATTGCCGAAATTATTGATGATATTTTAAAAGCCCCCAACGACTCAGAAAACCTGGCAAAGCAAAAGCAAAAGTCGCTTGATCTTTGCTCAAGATTCCCGTTACCTTACTGATTATTGTCCTGTAACTTATCTTTACACTTAAAATGAAAAACCAAAAGCCACGCCGTAAAGGTTTCACCCTTATT